>JAATGQ010000080.1 GCA_015654595.1 Chitinophagales bacterium
CGAGATCAAAAAAGCAGGCTCGGGTATAAGGTTTATTCCCAGTTCCCTGAAAATGTTGCCTCTTCCAGGTCAAGACAAATGAGCCAATGGCTAAGAAATCTTCCCAAGATGGGGAAACTGTTGAGGTCGGATATCCTGATCTCCGATTACGAACTAGGTCTGAATGCTCAATGCGTCGCATTACAAAAAGTGGATGAGGATAGACGTTCCTGGGACTGGCACGTGGATTTTTAAATACGCATGCTAAAACCCAGGCAAAAAAAATTATGGAGAATGAGCGGGGTTATTTAACTTAACAGTCTCAAAGATAAAATCGTCTGATATATATGGAACCTCCATCGTGGCCAGCCAGGTTTAGCCGTCTGCGACAATTATTCTGGTTATTCTTTTTGCTTACCATTGTCTACATGATCTGGGTCCGGAATTACCTGGCTCCCCTCAGTTCGGATGAGATCGTTCAATTCGAGATTGCCAAAACTGCCAACAAAGCACAGGCAATCATCGAAAACTGGAAGCATACCGGGAAATATGAGGAAAGCGTAAAAAGTACATATTTTGCCTATATTTTCATGTTTCTTTATACGATGGCCATAGCTATCGGTTGCCGGTTTATATCTGCGTGTACCGGTAATGACATCCTTATCAAAGGGGGAAGGGGTTTTGCCTGGCTGATAATTGTCGCCACCATTTGTGATCTTTTTGAACACATTGCTCTTTCCCGGACGTTGAGTGGAGATATCTCTCAATTGAACGTTTCTATCGCCTATAATCTGGCCCGGATAAAATTCTCCATAGTTATCGTTTGCTTACTTTTTATGGTTGCCTGTTTTCTTTATTGGGTTATAGGAAGGTTGGGAGGAGAAGAAAGCTGATAACAATTTGTACCTCTGTGACTGAGGTCTAAGGGTAAAACATTGTTTTTCAATCATCAATTAAATTTATTGAATATTAAAATCCCCTATATTTGTGTATAACGTGGTGTGAAAAGTTCATTCATAGTTATATAACGGACTATGTATGCAATAATTCTAGCCATTATCAGTTTTTCGTTTTTAAATCCAACTTAAATTTTGTGCGTCCTGTGGAGAATACTTCCAGAATTGTGGTTTTTTATAATATTTGTAAAGGGTGTAAAGAGTAATTGTAAAAATGCTCTATTACGCCCTTTTCGCTTTTTGGGGTTCGGCTGGCTTTATATCTAATTAATTGAAATCAAGTAAGTTGCAAAAATAAATTGTGACTGAGGAAGCGAAGCTATGCCCATGGGAAAAAAAAACTGGTATGTTTTATATACCAAACCGAGATGGGAAAAAAAAATATATGGGCTTTTTTTGGCTAAAGGCCTCGAAGCGTATTGCCCCCTAAATAAGGTTCGAAAGAAATGGAGTGATCGGGTAAAATGGGTGGAGGAGCCTTTGTTCAAATCCTATGTATTTGTGAAGGTGACGGAGGTCGAAAAAACAGATGTGCGAATGGTTAATGGAGTTGTCAATTTCGTGTATTGGCTGGGGAAACCGGCTATCGTGAAAGACAGAGAAATAGAGATTATCCGCAAATTCCTTGATGATCATACAGAAGTATGGGCCGAGCCGATCGACATTCTAAAGGATATGAAGGTCACTATTCAAAGAGGTGCCTTGATGGATAAAGAGGCAAAAGTTGTAAAAGTGCTGAACAATAAAATTAAGGTGATTATAGAAAGCCTTGGTTATTCATTAATTGCCGTCATCGACAAATCCAATGTATCGACGGGCAGAAAAAAATAGTACGAAAATAACTTATTTGAACTATGTATAATTTTAATGCTACCCTGAAAAAACTGGGAGTAACCGGAATCTCATTTTTTTTTCTGCTTGTACTTTGCAGTTCATGCGCAAATACGAGGCATCTGACTTATGTACAGGGATCTTTTGATACTGCAGCGCTTAGCGTATATAAGGTGCCAGAGACCATTATTCAGAAAGGCGATATTCTAAACATCATCATATATAGCGATAATCCCTTGGCCACGGCCCTTTATAACCAAACAATTCTCGGTGCCGGGGGTGGGGGATCATCAATACAGGGTTCAAGCTCACCGAACTCGGGTGCGACCTCTACGCCCAGCTCACCCACCACTTCGGGTTACCTGGTGGATGACAACGGAAATATTCAGATGCAGGGGCTGAAATCCTTTCATGTAGACGGATTGACAAAACAACAATTGATGGATACACTAAACAGGCAACTGGACGAGAAAAACGGCGGGCCTTTAATGAATCCCTATTACACGATTCGGTTTGTTAATTTGCATTTCACATTATTGGGAGAAGTGACTCACCCGGGTAATTTTAACATTCCCGGGGAGCATGTTAATTTGTTCGAAGGATTGGGGATGGCGGGAGATATGACCTTTTACGGAAGAAGAGACAATGTATTGATCATCAGAGTTAATAATGGAAAACGTGAATTTCAGCGACTGGATCTTACCAAACCCGATGTCTTTAAATCCCCATATTATTTCCTTCAGCAGGGAGACGTAGTTTATATCGAGGCCAATCATAAAAAAATTGCAGCCAACGACCAGGTTACTGCCCGGAACGTGAGTCTCGCGGCCACCATTATTTCGACGATAGCCATCATCTACAGCATTTTTCGCAAATAGCCATCATATAAAGCATTTTTCAAAAATAACTTTCCCAATTCTATGAACGAAAGTGACAACAGGTTTGCCAGTTCTGAATTTAAGCAGGTCGAAGGGCGAGGAAAGATGACTCCCAGGGAGTTTATTTTCAGGTATTTATATGTCTTACCCTGGATAGCGGTCTCCGCTTTTATATTTTTGACAATGGCTTACCTGAAGGTACGTTATACGACCACTATATTCGAGGTACGTTCGTCCCTTCTTATAAAAAGTGATCAGGATAATGGTATGGCCGGAAAAGATCAGAAATTCCAGGAATTGTTTATGGCAGGGGACAACGTCAACCTTTCCAATGAGATGGAAATACTTAGATCTCGGCCCGTGCTGAGCCGGGTGGCAAAAGACCTGCAATTGCAAATGCTGTGTTACGGAAAAGGGAAAGTCAGATCAAGCCTGATCTACCCGGACAGACCATTCAGGATCGAATTCCTGAAAAGAGCGGATTCAAGTCTGGACTTCAGCAGTAAGATAGTCGTGTTAAATCAAAGCCAGTTCCTGCTTAACGAAGAAAAGACTCCGCGTAAATTTGACGACACCATCGTGGCTAATGGTAACAGCTTCTCTATCAAATCAGAACCGGGACTGAACTTGCTTCCGATGGCTCACCAGGAATTTGTTGTTTTATGGTTGTCGATGTCGAGTGCAGTCGAAGGGCTGATCGGATCTTTGAGGGTCGGGCAATTGAATGAGCAGTCGACGATTCTATCGCTGAGTTTCGACTCGGAAAGCAAGGCACTTGGCACCGATGTACTTAATTCCCTGATGGCTGTATATGATACGCTCATAGTAGAGGACAAAAACCGGATGTCGACGAATACCCTGCGATTCATCAACGACCGGCTTTATGAGCTGAACGACACCTTAAAAGGTGTCCAGGGAGTTTTGCGCAATTTCATGGTGGAGAACCAGGCTTTTGATATAGATGGCCAATCAAGAGCCTATATGGACAAGGTCAGCGAAAGCGATAAGGCACGGATAGCACAGGAAGTCCAGCTAAATATCCTCAACTGGCTCCTGGATTACGTCGGCGACAAAAAGAACGTCTATGAGATGGTACCTACTAACCTGGGCATCGAGGAGCCGGCGCTGGCGCAGCTGATCATTGAATACAACCGTCTTCAGCTTGAACGGTTTAACAATCTGCGGACGACATCCGAGAGCAACCAGCTGATCCAGTCAATGAATAATTCTCTGGACAAGCTTCGCAGGGAAATGTATCAGGCGTTGCTGAATGTCCGGCAGGGCTATACTATCTCGCTTTCTCACCTGGACAAGGCAAATCAGGATTTGCAAGCTCATATTACAAGTCTTCCCGGTAAATCCATGCAATTGCTGAATATCGAAAGACAACAAAAGATCCTCGAAGACCTTTACTCCCTGCTTCTTCAGAAAAAGGTAGAGACTTCCATCTCTTCCGCTTCGGCTATATCCAACTCCCGTGTGATAGAACCGGCATTAGCTGGATCTTCGCCCGTGAGCCCGGACAAAAAAAAGATGTACACCTTTTTTTTGTTTATCGGGGCATTGATACCTGTCGCTATCACTGCGTTAAGCCAAATCCTTAGGGATAAGGTCATGAGCCGGGCGGATATTGAAAAAAATACCAATACGCCTATATTAGGCGATGTTGGTCATTCTGTGGGACAAGAGTCCCTTGTCGTCACCTCTACCAGCAGAAAACTTATTTCCGAACAGTTCCGGATAATCCGATCGAACCTCCAGTATTTCACAAAGGGCGTAACAAACCCTACGATCATGGTAACGTCTTCTTTTAGCGGAGAAGGGAAATCCTTTATTAGTACCAATATCGGTGCTGTAATGGCTCTGACCGGAAAGAAAACCGTGATCATGGAGTTCGACATCCGCAAGCCGAAGATAGTGTCGGGCCTTGACCTCAAGCGGAAGAGCGGGATTTCAAACTATATTATCGGTAAAGCCCGTTTTGAGGATCTTGTGGTAAAAGTAGAGGGTGTGGACGGGCTATACGTCATCCCCTGCGGACCGATACCGCCCAATCCGTCAGAACTATTGCTGGATCCCAAGCTTGACGAGCTGATGAAAGAAGTGAAGAAGAATTTTGAGGTAGTCATTATGGACACGGCTCCCGTCGGGCTGGTCAGTGATGCCATAAGCCTCGGTCGCTATGCAGACTGCAGTTTGTATATAGTGCGCCAGGGCCATACATTCAAGAGACAGATAGGTCTTATCGAGGACCTGTATGTTTCCAAGAAATTGCCTGGGCTTTGTATCATATTGAATGATTTTAAGGGAGAGGGTGGCTATTATGGTGGATATTACGGAGGAGGATATGGATATTATGGAGGATATGGGTACAGCGCAAAATCCGGATATTTCGAAGGGGAACAAAAGAAAAGATCAAAATCAGCGTTATCTCTTTTTTCAAAATGGTTAAAAAAATGATGAGTAGCAGTATATGAGTAATCCACATGCCAATACCAATGTTGAACTAGTCATTGAAGCCGGCCGTTCGGAGAAAAATTATTGGAATGATCTATGGCGTTACAGGGAGCTTTTTTATATCTTGAGCTGGCGCGATATTAAGGTTCGGTATAAACAAACGACACTTGGTGCTGCATGGGGTATCATCCGACCCTTATTGACTATGATCATTTTCAGCCTGGTATTCGGCCGCGTAGCCAACCTGGCAAAAAATTCAGCCTATCCTTATCCTTTGCTGGTCTTTACCGGGTTATTACCCTGGCAGTTTTTTTCCTCTGCCTTGTCCGACGCCGGCAACAGTCTGATCGGTAATACCAGCCTCATTTCGAAAGTATACTTTCCCCGCATGATCATTCCTGCTTCGGCTGTCATCACAAGCCTCGTGGATTTTGCTATTTCCTTTGGTATTTTGGTGGTGATGATGCTTTTCCTTCACTTTCCCCCTTCGGCCAGGATAATGTTTCTGCCTTTTTTTGTATTACTCAGTCTTTTGCTTTCTGTCGGGCTGGGACTCTATCTTACCGCATTGAATGTTAAATACCGTGATTTTCGCTATATAATCCCCTTTATCCTGCAGATCGGCATATATGTTACTCCTGTAGGTTATTCCAGTAACCGAATTGCCACCCAGTTTTCCGAAACTTTCCGTTTCTGGTATTCGTTAAACCCTATCGTCGGCATTATCGACGGCTTTCGCTGGAGCATCTTGGGAGAGCCGCTTTACATGCCTGGCTTTATATCGTCGCTGGTCATGACGCTTGGTTTTATATGGCTTGGCATATGGTATTTCAGAAAGACGGAAAAAGGGTTTGCAGACAAAATATAATATACACAGATGTCAGATACAATCATAAAAGTAGAAGGCCTTTCTAAGCGGTATATCATTGGGCACGAAACACAGGAACGTTATTTAACTCTGCGGGATACTGTTGCGGGCAGGGCCAAAAAGATCTTCTCTTTTCCTTCCAGGCTGAAAAGCCAGAAAAAGGATCCCAGCAAGGAGGAATTCTGGGCTTTGAAGAATATCGATTTTGAGATTAAAAAGGGAGAACGGGTCGGCATTATAGGCAGAAATGGCGCAGGCAAGAGCACGCTGCTAAAAATACTCAGCCGGATCACCGAGCCGAGCAGTGGACGTATCAATATCCGGGGCCGGGCGGCCAGCTTACTGGAAGTAGGCACCGGCTTTCATCCTGAACTTAGTGGACGCGAAAATATTTATCTCAATGGTGCTATTTTGGGAATGTCCAGGGCAGAGATTCGTCTTAAGTTTGACGAGATAGTATCTTTTGCAGAAGTTGAAAAATTCCTCGATACGCCCGTCAAAAGGTATAGTAGCGGTATGTATGTTAGGCTTGCATTTTCCGTAGCCGCTCACCTGGAGCCGGAAATACTCATTGTAGATGAGGTGCTGGCTGTCGGAGATGCCCAGTTCCAGAAAAAATCGCTTGGTAAAATGGAAGATGTAAGTAGAAATGAAGGAAGGACGATAATATTGGTAAGCCATAATATGGCAGCGATAAAAGGGCTGTGTACCGATGCCATTTTTTTGCATAAGGGTGAGAAGGTATTGCAGGGAAATGTTTATGAGTCGCTGGAAAAGTATTTATCGTTCGATCAGACCGAGCTGAACAGAGAGACAAGGTGGAAGCGGGAGAAATTTTTCCCTCCGAAAAATATTTATGTACAGGAAGCTGAACTGATCGACGATCAAACCAAGGATAAATTCAGCTTACTGGTCAATCTTAAGATATATTCAAGTTCCAGCGCAAGAATCGGCGTCAACTTCCGGATCAAGGACGGAATGGGATTTCCCATTGCCCTTGGATGTGTACATTATGATCACAGTGAAAAACTGACACTCGAGCCGGGGGACAATGAGTTTGCTATCTCTTCATTCCCATTGAACATGGCGATCGGCGCTTATAAGCTCAGCATTGAAATTGTATTCTCAGGAAGTGAGGTATTGGACACTCTGGAGGATTGTATACAATTTGAATTGAATAACGAAGGTCTTGCAAAAAGAAAATATGGCTTGATGCAGTCCTGGGGTTATGGATCCACTGAAATTATTTTTAGCGATGTAAAAAGAACAAACTGATATTTGATATGTATCATTCCCAGTATAACCAGGACAGATTTTTAAATGAAGTCGTTTTCAATCGGAAGAAAAATGGATATTTTCTCGACATTGGCGCTCATGACGGTAAAACACTAAGTAATACCTACTTTTTTGAAAAGGAAAGAGGTTTTGAAGGAATATGTTTTGAACCCAATCCGAAAGTTTTTGCCGAACTGACAGGTAACAGGCATTGTACCCTGATCAATAAGGGAGTCGGGAAAAAGAATGGTAAAGTGGAATTTATGGCCATCGAGGGGTATGCAGAAATGCTGAGCGGGGTTATCGAAAATTTTGACCCGGCGCATTTGAGCCGGATTGACGACGACCTGAAGATAAAGGGGGGCCAAAAGAAGATCATCGAGATCGAGATAGTGCGGCTGGACAGTATTGAAAAATTGAATAAAATTGTAGTGGACTATTGCAATATCGATACGGAAGGCAGTGAACTGGATATTCTTCAGAGTATCGATTTTGAGACCATAAAGATTAACGTCTTTTCCGTTGAGAACAACTATGGATCCGGCGGCATCAGAGATTTTCTAGAAAAGAAAGGATACGTTCTGTTTTGGCTCAGCGGAGATGAGATCTATGTGAAAAGAGAGATGATCAATACAGCGATGAAATGCAGAAAATTTATTTACCGGTTGAAAAATAAAATTACAAGATCTCTAAAACCTTCCTGAGTGAAATTCATGCATAATTTGAAGTCGCAACTTTACAGGGAATATTACTTCTGGTCCGAACAAAAACTGGGCTGGAAAAAACCCAAAGATGCATATTCTATTCCTAAATATATTCTTAAGAAATATCTTCCGGATAATCCCGTAATCATCGACTGTGGGGCTAATGAGGGGACGGATTCGGTAGAATTAGCCCGGATCTTTCCAAGAGGGGTTGTTCACAGCTTCGAACCAGTGCCGGAAATGTTCCAACGATTAAAAGACAGGACAAAAGAGTATAAAAATATTCAGTGTTATGAACTGGCCCTAAATTCCAACACGAGTAAGGTCAAGATGTTTTTAAGCAGCGGAGCCTCCGATGCAGCGAGTTCTCTGCTTCAGCCTAAAAGTATATTAGAAGACCACAAAGCATTGTATTTTGACAACACTATCGAGGTGCAATGTATGTCTTTGGATGACTGGGCGGCAGCTAATGGCGTTTCCAGGGTCGATTTTTTGTGGCTGGATATGCAGGGGAGTGAGTTCAAGACCCTGAATGCATCTAAAAAAATCCTTGACACGGCAAAAGTGATCCTTACAGAAGTTAGCCTGAAAGAGACCTATGAAGGGGTGCCGCTATATACCGATTTCAGGAAATGGCTGGAAAGTAAAGGATTTGAAGTTATGAATGAAGCCATTCCTCCCGGGACAGATATGGGTAATGCGCTTTTTGTAAAAAGATGATCTTAGCATCCACCGGCATGGAAAAGGCAATTAAAATTGACTTTATAGATTTCTGGAACGGCTTCGATAAAACGAACAACCTGTTTTATAATCTTCTTTCGAAACATTATAAGGTAGAGATATCAACAGACCCGGAACTCGTTTTTTATTCCAGCTTTGGCCGGGAGTATTTGAAATACGATTGTATCCGGATATTCTACACGCCGGAAAACGAACGGGTTGATTTCTCAGGCTGCGACTATGCAATGACCTTTGACTGGAATAATGACCCCAGGCATTACCGGCTTCCGCTTTACAGTATCTATTACCAGGGTTATCTCGACGGCCAGGGTTTAAAAAACCTCGTCGAGCCTCCTTCAAGACTGGAAGCAGCGAAGATCTGGAAAGAAAAGCAGAAATTCTGCTGTATAGTTGTTTCGAACGGAAAAGCAAAAAGACGGATCGATTTTTTCAATAAGCTTTCTGCTTACAAGCAGGTCGATTCCGGAGGAAGATATTTGAATACTATTGGTGCAGATATTGGTCCGACCGTTATGGATAAGCTTAATTTCATCAGCCAGTACAGGTTTGTAATTTCTTTTGAGAACTCTTCGTACCCGGGATATACGACGGAAAAGATATTGGAGCCCTTTTTTGTGAATTCTATTCCCATATATTGGGGAAACCCCTTGATCGGCGAGGATTTTAACAAGAATAGATTTATCAATTACAGTGATTTTAAGGATGAGGACGATTTGATACAATTTATTCTTGCTGTGGATAGAGATGCTGATCTGGCGATGGACATTCTGACAGAGCCTGTATTTCCAGGAAACAAGGAGCCTGTATATCAACGCGATCCGGGACTATTTAATTTTTTAAGAACCATTATCGACAGTAAGGATAGCCTAAAACCGGTAGCGAGATCTGAAAAAAGAATTCTGCATTTTTTACATAGACAGGTCCGACAGGTGAACAGGTATTCAAATATATTGCTTGGAAAGAGCTTTCGGTAACGACAATCGGGCCAGATTTATAATGAATAATTTAAAGCAACGGATCAATGACAGACCTTAGTAACTCAAATAATGACAAGCTGGAAGCTACGGGAGAACGATTGCTTGTCGACTATAAAAATTCCACAGCGGTAGAGCATTTGCACCGCTATTCCATTGCAAAGAGTATGGTTATAGGGAAAGTTGTATTGGATATTGCTTGTGGAGAAGGTTACGGGAGTAATTTATTGGCGCAGGACGCTGCATTTGTATATGGTGTCGATATTGCGAGCGACGCTGTTTCATATGCCCGAAAGAAATACCGTAAACAAAATCTACAGTTTATGGAAGGTTCCGCCGCCGCCATCCCATTGGAAGACGATTCGATCGATATACTGGTGAGCTTTGAGACTATCGAACATCACGACAAGCATATCGAGATGATGAAAGAGTGCAAGCGGGTATTGAAACCGAATGGAATATTGATCATCTCTTCACCAGACAAAAAGTTCTTTTCGGATATTCCCCAATATAAGAACGAATTTCATGTCAAAGAGCTTTATAAACAGGAGTTTTATGATCTTGTGAAATCTTATTTTTCGTTTGTTCATTTATATAAACAAGGTATAGTTAAAGGAAGTCTGATCTATAATGAGGATGGGGGGGATAAATCGACGCTGTTATTTCACACCGGCGATTATGAGGCGGTCGGATATGTTGCCGATATAATGAACCCAATGTATAACCTTATAATAGCGTCCAATTCAGCCCTCGAGACTTACCCGGCATCGTACTTCGAATCTGATTTTGTAGACAATGAACTTTTGCAAAATGTGATGAAGTATAAGTCTTTATATGAATCAGTTTGTCGCTCGAAAGCATATCAATTCTCACGTTTTTTGCTCCTGCCGGCAAGAGTCGTCAGAAAGCTGTTCAGATAATTGAAAACACAGGAATGGATTATTCAGTAACGATTATGATCCCGGCCTACAATCAGCCCCGCTATATTGCACAGGCTGTAGCCAGCGCGCTTGACCAGGATTATGATGAGCTGGAAGTGATTGTTTCCGATGACAGTACGGACACTGAAACAGAGGCTGCACTCCTGCCATATATCACGAATAAAAGATTGAGATATCATAAGAATGACCGGCGATTGGGCCGGGTTGAGAATTACAGGTTATTGCTGAACCGGCTTGCCCGGGGAAGCTGGGTGATCATGCTGGACGGAGACGATTATTTCCTTGACCTCCGATACATTTCGAAGGCTATACAGTTTATTAAGGAGGACAATTCCATTATATTAGTAGGTGCGGGAATACGGGTATTATATGACGAGACAAAAAAGGCGGAGAGCTTCGGCCTTACGGACCAGACGGTAATTTTTGATGGGAAAGAAGTTTTCTCAAAATACAACAGGCTCCCCAACCACCAGACAGACCTGTACAGGCGGGATCTTGCACAGCAACTGAATTTCTACCGGCACCCCTCTACCGGCAGCGACTCCGAATCGCTTTTTCGCCTTTGTCTGCACGGTAAAGTAGCTTATCTGGCGGAAGATGTGGCAGTGTGGCGGATCCATTCCAGTAATACTACTTTTGTTCATGATATACACAAGCAGATAAAAGAATTATCGTTTATAGAAAGCGTCTATGATTATTCTTTACAATACCTGGACAGTGCGACTGCCGGAAAATGGAGGACCAATATGTACCGTTCGATTGTAATGCATCTTCTTAGCTTA
>JAATGQ010000191.1 GCA_015654595.1 Chitinophagales bacterium
ATCCATCCGGCCTCGTCGCACGCACAAGACTTGCCACGTACTCCACCAACTCCCCGCTGATACTCACCTCCCGCACCAATCCCTGTAACCGGATCAACTCTGCCGCCCCAACCACCGGCTGAACGACTGCCGCCCGCACACCAGTCGTCTGACTGAGAATTGCAGCCTCTTCCACCGCACCAGGATAGCCAATTTTTAAATATAAGAGAAAACGGTCCAGCTGCGCTTCCGGCAGGGGATATGTCCCCGCCTGCTCGATCGGATTTTGCGTAGCCAATATGAAAAAAGGCCGGTCCAGTTTATACGTCTGACCGCCATAAGTGATCTCGAACTCCTGCATCGCCTCCAACAAAGCGGATTGGGTCTTTGGCGGCGTACGATTGATCTCATCCGCCAATACAATGTTGGCGAATAAAGGACCTTTATTGAACTTGAAGAAACGCCGGCCCGTCGTCACATCCTCTTCGAGAACCTCGGTTCCCAGGATGTCCGTGGGCATCAGGTCCGGGGTGAACTGTATACGTCTGAACCCAAGCTCCACCGCCTGTGCCAAAGTCCGCACCATCAGCGTTTTTGCCAACCCCGGTACGCCTTCCAACAAACAATGCCCGCCCGCCAGCAAAGCCACCAGCATCTCTTCGACGATGGTATCCTGCCCCACGATAACCTTACCTATCTCTTTTTTTAAAAGCGCCAGCTTTGCTAAAAGCTCATTTATTTCCGTCTGTGCAGGTTGCAAATTGAAAATTTTAAAGGCGAAAAAAGGAAATTAACCATAAAATCATCAACTTTAAAAAAATTACATGACCGGTGAACGTATTGGAGAAATTTACATTTGTGAGGCTGCGCTACCGGTCCGGTGACTGGGATACGGATCAGCGAATGCCATCCAATCTCCTTAACTCGCTCATCGAATACACCACGATCCCCGTCAACCTGCAAGAGAAAGTCATCGACCTCGGCAGCGACGAGATCTTTAATTATCCCTTCTGCTATATCAGTGGACATAAGCTCGTCCAATTCGACGCCCGGGAAGCCGCCAATTTCCAGAAATATGTTCGCAACGGAGGCTTCGTTTTCGCAGACGACTGCAACCACGATATCGACGGACTGTTTGCCAGGTCCTTCGAGACACAAATGAGTACGTTATTCGGTCCATCAGCCCTAAAAAAGATACCCAATAACCACGCGATCTATTCCTCGTTTTTCCACTTTGAAAAAGGACCGCCTAACACGAATTTTGAACTCAATGGCTGGGGAGACGACCTCGTACACGACTATCTGAAGGCCGTCACCATCGCCGGCCGTATCGGCGTGCTATACAGCAATAAAGACTATGGCTGCGAATGGGACTATGATTTTCGTAATAAACGCTTCCTGGCAGAAGACAATACAAAATTCGGCGTCAATATCGTTATTTATGCTTTATCTACAATAGCAAAACCCACCTGATGGTGGGTTTTGCTTTTCAAACCACTATATACTCGCTATTAATTTCCAGATCTATACTCTGGTCCGTCTTCGGTGGAAGAAGGAGTCTTACTGTTATTGGGTTGCTGTGCAGGCTCCTGCTGCTGTGGCTGCTGCTGCCCCTGCCGCTCGTTCGGATAATTCCTGCGTGACCGGTAATAGTAATCGTGTCTTGCCTGTATGATATCCTGGTCCCGATCATGTTTCAATTGATCGATGCTATCCCTTCTCTCCTGCCGGCTCAGACTCTTATCGTGTCTCGTCTCCTTGATCTTTGCACTATAATCATTCTTGATGTCCTCTATCTGGTAGGACAGTTCAGGAGGCGTCGAACCGTAACCATAATAGTAAGGAGGATAAGGATAAGCCCAGCCGCCATACCAGCCAGGATAATACGCCCAGGGGTAATACCCGTAACCGTAGCCAAAACCGACGCCAATGTAAGTACGGGGATAATAACCGCCGTGATAACCGCCATGGAAACCACCGCCGCCCACAAAGTGGCCGCCTCTTTGAGCCGAAGCTCCAAATGCAAGGCCAAGGGAGAACAATATGACCAACAGCTTCTTTCCTGCGCCATTCATCCTGCCTCCGCCTTCCTGTTTTGTCGTTTTCATATCTTTTAGTTTTATCATTTTTGCAATGTGAACATATATATAGACGCAAAAATCAAACGAGGTTTAATCCATGCCGATACGTATAACTTTTCTATAACAATTGATTGACGTTTTCATAACTGAATGAAATGTTAAAACGACAGCTATTGCCCTCGCCCGGCTAGTCATACTCTTGGGCGGCAAAATTACCTAAGCGCAAACCCTTACACCCCATAGAAAACCTGCTAAAAATGAAATAGGTGGGACTAACGCTCGTTAACCTCTTTGTGCCCCTTATTCGTTAAGCTCTGAAACCAAGCCAATGCCTTTTTCCTTAGCCTCGACCACCACAGTGCTCGCGCTTTTGGGATTATTAGTCTGCACTCTGTTGTTCGGCCTTTTTCTCATCCTCCGATACCGCCGCCGGGTTCGTCAACTCGAAGCGGAAGTACAGGAGAATGCCCGGTTGGCAGACGACGCTCTTCGGACAAAAAGTCTTTTCCTTACCAATATGAGCCACGAGATCCGGACACCGATGAATGGCATCGTCGGCATGGCCTCCCTTCTCCAAAAGACCACACTCTCCAAAGAACAGCATAGCTACCTCGAAACGATCAGACACTGCAGCGACATGCTACTGACCGTCATTAATACTATTCTTGAGACCCCTGAAAAACCCGTACCCATGCGCTTACCCGATACGGCTATAAAAACGATACCCCTGCTTGCGGATAAATACGCACTTCGTATCTTAGTCGCCGAAGACAATCCTATCAACCAGCAACTCGCCATGATCATCCTTAATAAAATGGGCTACAAACCGGAGGTAGCAGAGAATGGCAAAGAAGTGCTGCAGCAAATGACCCGCCACCAGTTCGACATCATTCTCATGGACATCCAGATGCCCGAAATGGACGGACTGGAAGCAACCCAACATATTCGCAACAGTAAGGGACATCAACCTGTCATCATCGCCATCACCGCCAACGCAACCCGCTATGACCGGGATGAATGCCTCGCCAAAGGAATGAACGACTATCTGTCCAAACCCGTCGACCTCGAAGAACTTAGCCAAACCATCAGCAAATGGGGGGCAAAAATGAAAGAGGCCGCCTACAACGAAAAGTAGGCGACCTCTTTCAGCATTATATCCGGCAAAGTGGCTTTGCCGGGGTCCCCGCAGGGGGCTTTAATTTTTATATATAGGCGCCTGGCGTCTATTTCAACAGTTCCTTCACCGCAGCCTCGATCTGCTGATCACGACCCGCAGACAAAACATCCGGCTCGTTCCGGACCTTTATATCCGGCTCCAGCTGATGCCCCTCTTCAAACAAACCATCCGGAGAACGCCATCCCCCCATCGGGTTTCCATAAACCAGCGTCGGATCGATCTGCGCCTCCCACCATACAAACGTACCCGTGCCCGGAACGGGCATACCCAGCGTCTTACCGATATTCTTCAATTTGTAAGCCGCAGGGAACAGATGCGCATCGGAATAGTCACACTCCCCGATCAACACGATCGAAGGCTTTACCCACTTGTCGGAAGGCTCAGATCCTACATATTGCCCGTGCGGAATGATGTCGAAGTATTTCTTGCCGCTCAGGAAATCAGACAACTGTTCGTGAATATTCCCGCCGCCGTTGAAGCGGGTGTCGACCACAAGCGCCTCTTTACCAATGCTGCGACCCAGCGCCTCTTCAAAGACAGTACGCATGCTCTCGTCATCCATCGACCGGACATGCACATACCCCAGCCTGCCATGCGAAAGGGAATCTGTTTCCTTCCGACGCAATTCCACCCAACGACGATAAAGCAGCTCGTTCTCTTCGCCAAGAGTAATGGGTTTTACGGTCTCGTCCCAACGACTTCCCGTAGCGGGATCGTACAAGGACAACAAGGTCAGCTTGCCAATCTTCCGGTTGAGATACTTGTAATGGTCTACCGTATCGGTAATAGGGTCCCCGTCGATCTTCTCCAGGATCACACCCGCCTTGATCTTTGCGGTAGATTTATCCAGCGGCCCGCCAGGAATGATCTCATCGATCTTAAGTCCCTGACCCTTGTACTTCCAGTCATAGAAGATACCCAGCGAAGCGGTCTGATCGCCATTGGGTTTGTTAAACCGGTACCGGCAGCCGGTATGAGATACGTTAAGCTCGCCCAGCATCTCGCTCA
>JAATGQ010000008.1 GCA_015654595.1 Chitinophagales bacterium
CATAATTGCAAAAATGAATGACATCCGGCTGAAATTCCCGGATTATCCGCCGGCATTTTACAAAAGCTCCCGGCAGATGGACCAGCGTATCAAGGGTCCAGAGTGGTTTTCTTATATAGAGCCAGCCAAGCTTTGCCTCCTCATAAGGTACTCCCGCCTCCTGTAACTGGCTGATGAACATCCCGTCATTCCAGCCATTGACGACACATCTGACTTCATGCCCTTCCTTCTTCATCTGCCGGATCAAATGTAATGTTACAATTTCGAGTCCCGATACATAACTGCCTCCGGCAAAGAATAATAATTTCATTGTTTATATTCGGTTAGTGACCAGTTCGATAAGGATCTTACTATTCGTTTTGAAACTAAACTCCTCTATGATCCGCCCTGACTGCTGCCCCATTTGCCGTTGCAGGTTCCTGTCATCCGCCAGCCGGTTTATAAATTGGATACACCGGGAGAGATCGCCATTTTTAAAAACGATGCCATTCTCACCTTCTCGGACCAGGTCCGGCGCACCGCCCGTCTTTTCAGAAACCATAACAGGCCTCGAACAGGCCATTGCTTCATTGACCGCAAGCCCCCATGTTTCTCCGGGTCCACGGGAAGGCAGAATAAAGACATCGCCGGTGCGGTATATTACCGGCATCATCTGTTGATTTTGAAAACCGGCAAAGGCTACAGACCGGTTCGTACCGGCTCTTTCTTTTAAGGATGTTTCAAGTTGCCCATTACCGACAAGCAGAAATTTTACATCTTCTCTTTTGACGGCTTCTGCCAGTTCAAGCAGGAAAAAAGGATCTTTTTTTGATTCCAGCTTGCCGGCAAAAAGAACGACAAGGTCGGTCGCCAATAACCCATTTGTTTTACGCCAGTCAGCAGCCTTTTCCTCATAACTTTCCTGTGGTTGGGCAAACCGCTGGTTGTCGATGGCATGTGGCAGATGGATCAGCTGCTCTTCGCGGACGCCATGCGCCAGAAAATACTTTTTATTATTTTCCCCAACATAAAGCGCATAATCGATGAAGCGGTAAACCCAGCGCAGGAATATCCTTCGGAGCCATGTTTTTATACCCGGGCTTTCATCCAGCAGGGTAGAGTCTCCCCTGAAAAGGACGGGTAGTCTGCCATGAAAGAACCGCATACATGAAAGGTGGCTGCTGAAGCTCCATCCAAATACTAAAAGAACATCCGGTTTCCAGGCTGACACTTCCTCATTAAGGGTCGGGTTGATGATCCCTTTGAAATGATGGGTCCCCGGGTCCGGCGATGTATTTTTTACAAAAACATAGTCATATCCCTCCAGCAAAGGGATGTCCCATTCTATCTTTTTCCCGAAACCCGGATCATGCTTTGCGCCTTCCTGCGACTGTTCCCAGGTATAGAATACTTTGAGGACAATGGTTTCGTCGCCGGCAAGCTGGCTGAACCACGGCGCATTATACTGAATGGGGTGGGACGTGATAATAGCAAGTCTTTTCACCTTGTTATACTTCAATGTTGAGGATCCTGTATTTACGCGCTTCCTCCACCCTCCGGCTTACCCAGGCCGTATCCCTGATATAGATGGTATTCAGGTTGCAATAGGTGTCCAGCTTTTTCAGCTTTCTTGAGAAAGGTTCGTAGGTATAAGGGGCAAATCCATGAGAGACCAAAAGGCTGTGGATGGATTCATCGCTGTATCCATAGCGGGAACCACATCCGTTCAGCTCGATAATTATCGCCCTCAGATTTGGAGAGGCCAGTAATTTTCCCGCTCCCTGCAGGGCCGGCCATTCGAATCCTTCCACATCGATCTTGAAGACCACGGGCTGCCGTCCATCGAGTAATTCGTCAAGTGTTCTGACAGGCACTTCTATGACGGAATAATTGCCGGCCGCTTCATTTTCGCCCAGTACATGATTGACAGCGTCCATCGCTTCCGTAAAGCGGAGGGTTTCGGCCTTGTCCCCAACGCCAAAACATTTCAGGTCGACCCGGCCGGCTACCTTATTCGCATCGACGTTGCGCTGCAGCCGTTTGAAGGTTGAAGGTATCGGCTCAAAGGAGATGACATTCGCGCCGGCGTTGCGGGCTGCCAGTATGGTATATACGCCGACATTGGCCCCTACATCGGCAAAGACATCTTCAGATCTCAAAACATGCAGCAGGAAGCCCATGTCCTCGAATTCAAGAAGACCCGTATAGATATTACCTGTTGCGCCCGCCATCCCTTTCTCCACGACCAGCACACTGTCGTCCACGAAGGGACAGGTTTCAGGATGTGGACGCAGCTTCTGTCCTACCTGCCAGGAAAAGAAACGTTTGAAGGCGAGGGGACGATTGCGCGATGCCAGGGGATGCTGCCAGATAAACCGGATTATTTTAAATAAACTTTTCACTGGAGAGTGTTTTTGTTTTAGGTACCCCGATCTTATGATAACTGATCGAAGCAGATAGTCGTTTAAAGGTTTTTTCAATATACTTATAAAAGATAGCGGCCATACCGATACAGATAAAAAAGGCCACAAAAACGATACATTCCCGAAGGAACATACTATGGACCCTGGTCTCGGCAAGATTGATGACGCGGCCCCCTATAGGGATATGGGTCAGGTACAGCGAATAAGAAATTATCCCGAGCCGTCTTAAAAAGGCCGGCACTTCATTCACATAGGTAATGATCAGCAGGGAGAGAACGACCAGTAATGCCATGGGCGTACCATTCCTGTATACCAGCAGGGCGATGGTGATACCGGCCAGGCAAACGAACTCTTTCGAAGAAATAACCCCGCAGACCCATTGGAACAACAGGATCCCCGACAGGAAGTATAAAGCGTAATAAAAGATAAAGCTGTTGGACGAAAGTTTCAGGAATGAGGTCGCAGCAAACGCCACAAAGAACAAAAGACGATACGCCCGGTTCCCGGAGACAAGCAGTCCGAAGATGACCGCGATCAGGATGTAATACTGGAATTCTATCGCCAGAGTCCAATAGATGTCACTAAGCCAGGGCGCACCCGTAAAAGCGTTGAGATAAGCGACGTGACCGGCCAGGTTTGCCCAGTTGATCGAAAAAGGCGCCCCCCGAAAGGATGGAGACAATGTACTCAAAAAGTTCAAACCGATGACAAGGACGATCGAGATCAGGTAAGGAGGTTCGATCCTGATTATTCTCTTTTTCAAAAAGACCGGGATATCCGATATAGTATAGTTCTTAATGAACATAGCATATGGAATGATAAAGCCGGAGATAACAAAGAATATTTCTACTCCCGCCCAGCCAATACTTCCGGCCTGCCGAACCACCGCCGAGTCGACCAGGTAACGGGGATTACCATTGCTCAAATGGAAAAAACAAACCATGGCAGAGGCAATACCCCTGAGCAATTCGACAGAAGGAATTTCTTTCCCTACCTTTAGTTTTTTCAATTTAAGACGCATAAGCAGCTATAATCTTATTAAAAAAATTGACTTGTTCGACCGTCCTTGCTTTTGCCGTATAGGGCATAAAAACGTCATTATCAAACTTCACCCTGCTGTCCCCGGAAGCCAGCGCCTGTAAATGGACAAGGAATTGTTTTACATATTCATCCATCCTGTCGCCGGAATTTTCAAAAGCTACCGTCCTTCCATACCCGATCTCCTGCAACACCTTCAGGACGCTGCTTTGCTGATGAAACACCGCCAGTAATGGTTTTTCCGCCAGTATATAAGGATAGATCTTAGAGGCGGTGTATTGAGTATCGGTCGACCCCGGTACCAGCAGGATATTCGCTTTTTTAAGCAGGAATAAGGTCCCGAAATAAGAGATCCTGTCGGGTATCTCGGTCACGTAGGCCGCAACACCCTGTTCTTCTGCAACGGGCAGCATCGTCTGTGCGCCAGTGCCTGCCATCGCGTAGCTGGTTCCGATAAACCAGAAATGCATGCGGGAAAACAGGGCGGGGTCTGACTGCAGACCAAGGGCAAATCCCCGGAAGATGATTTCCAGTGCGAATCGCATGTCATGTCCTCCCCGGCCGATGTAGACAATATTTATTTTGTCCGGTGGCAGGGATACGGCAGCCGATGAGTCGACATACTTCTGCATGATCTCAAAGTCAAGTGCTGCTGCTCCAAACGGAAGGACCAGGCATTTGTCCTGCTTAAACCCGGGATAACGACCGGCGAAGGTATCACAGTATCCTTTCGACACGGAAATAATACCATCCGCTGCCGGAACGGTCCGGGCTTCGAGGTATTTATCGATATTGTATGCGATAAAGAATTTCGGTGGACGTTCGGCGGCCGGCTTGTCCAGGTAGAAGTCATTGCGCCAGGGGTCCTGGATGTCCAGGATGAAAGGAACGCCGAATTTGCGTTTCCAGCGCGGCCCCAGCGCCATCAGATGAAAGGCTGTAGTGGAAAAATAGATAAGGTCGAACTTACCTTTCGCCAGCAGGGCATCGCCTTTTTTTTGCATCTGGAAATATGCCCGCATGCCGAGACTTCCCAGACCCAGCTTACGGGTACGCTCGACCTTCCAGGCCCGGACCTTATGCACTTCGATGTCGTCAGGAACAGTTTTCAGCAGCAGGGGGTCCATGCTGTACGCTTCTATGAATTCGTCTTCCACAGCCAGCACAACAGGCGTCCAGCCAAGCTCCCGGAAATAAGGCAGACTTTGCCGCACCCGATGCATATCTGCAGCATTGACGGGCGGAAAATGCGGACAGATGATCAGTACTTTTTTCATGCTTTCTCCGGCTCTGGAACGAGCAGCCTCCATTGATTAACTAAGATTTGGGATTCCTTCTCCCAGCCCGCGGCTACCGCTCTTTCAAATCTCCCGGGACTGTCGGCACGGATACTTTCCCTGGTGTTTATCATATCCGTTATCGTCCTGTTAACAGCATCGTATGATATGGAACAACAAACGCCAGCCCCCTTATATGCTGTTATAAATGCACGTTGCGCTTCGGTATCTGAAGCCAGGATGTAATTACCAGCTAAAAGATAGGACCAGATCTTGTTCGTAAGGCAAATCTTCCGGTTCAGATCGACCGTCCCATCTTCCAACGCTAATCCTACATCATAATTGCTTAACTCCCTGTGCAACTGATCCTGGGGCATGGACGGGAGATGGCGGATATATTCGCGGCCCGCCAGTTCCTGGCGAAGGAACAATTCCCGCGGCGACCCGATAAGCGTGAGTTGTATCTTATCGCGGAACGCATCCAGTATGGGTAATATCTTTTCCAGCCCCCTGCCATAATCGACAAACTGTGAGAACCAGACGATGCGGAGTTTTTCTTCCCCCGGACGGACTTCCGGTCTGGAAAAATCGGAATGGGGGAACGTATTGTTTATGACTACGAAATTTGAGTTGACCCTGACTCCCGGCAGCCTTTCAGAATAGGTTTTTATCAATGGGGAAGCAAAACTGACATAGGCTGCCTTGTTTAAAAGCTTTTCCATTAGTACAGCCGAGGCCAGATGTTCCTTCCTGCTGCTGCCTTCACCCGGATGATAGTCTTCCACGTCAAGGGCAAACGGAGAGCCGGATCGGGCAGCAAGCCAGGCGGCGGGGTAAAATGCCGGTGGATTATGTGCAATGATCAGGTCGTATCTTTTTTTATTCCCCTTTACCCATTTCAGCAGCGACCAGCTGCGCTTGCTGAGGGCGAAGGCAGCCGTACGGATTCCCGCCGGAAACAACGGTTGTACAAGACGGCTTGATTTTTCCAGCAATGAAGCCTGTAACCAGGGGATCAGCGGCCGCCGGCCAGCCTCCAGGTAATGGAAACGCACGTCCTTCAATTCGGTGTTGAGTTCCGCTTCCTTTGCATCGGTCCAGTTATGCAGATGGAAGGCAACAACCGTGATGTTGACACCCGGGCGGCGCATAAGCCTTACCTCTTTGAGGCAGCGGGGATTACATGCCAGGTTTGTACTGGTGAGAAATAAAACTTCCCTGGCCACGGTTATTTCGATTTCAGTTTTTGGATCAGTTTCTTGACCCGTTTGTGATTTTTCCAGCCGATAAGCGGCATTATCCTGCCGGGAGCCTTTTTGAAGTATACATTGGGATGATTGCCCAGTTGTTTCAGATGTTTTTGAGCTTTCTTATAAAGATCCTGTGCATCCAGGAAAAAGGCATAGGCCCACAAATGCCAGAAAACAGAAAGCGCAGCCTTTACTCTATCCGAGTTTTCATATTTCAACAAAAGTGCTTCTGTCATTTCCAGCGCGGTACAGGCAGACTGTAGTTTGGCCCGGCTAAGGTTGTTCGAAAGGCTGCCAGGCATACCGCTCCGGTAATATATTTTTGCATCTTCAACAAACAGTACTTTCTTCGATAAGAGGAGGAACCGCGGGGAAAATTCAAAATCATTGATGAGAGACAGTTCTTCATTCCAAAGCCCTGACCGGTCCAGTATATGTCTGGGTATCAGAAAGAGCCAAGCGCCCATCATGCCAAGCCCCTTGCCGTCGTCGATGACCAGCCAGTCCATAGGGGCCAGATCCTGCCATGTGGCCAACGGTTCGTGCAGAGCCGTTGTAATATCGTCATTGTAAAATCTTTTGACCTGGCCTGCAGCGATACAATCCGGGTTTTCAAGCAACCGGCGGACCTGGGATCCGATATGCGTCTCATTCAGGATATCATCGGCATCAAAAAATTTAATGAAAGCCCCCGTTGAATGCTGCACCGCCAGGTTGGAGGCAGCACATTGTCCCCTGTTCTCACTATGTATGATCTTTATAGTCGGGATCCCCTCATATTTTTTCAGGACTGCGGCAGTGGAATCGACAGAACCGTCATTGACGATGACCAACTCAATATTTGGATAGGTCTGCCTTAAGATAGAGTTTATCGCCTCATCGATATATTTCTCCGAGTTATAAGCAGGCATGCAGACGGAAACCAGGGGAAGAGTCAGATCGGGCATCATTGGAATATCGCTTTAAAAACATCGCGGTAACCAAATTTAGTACGTGCTACCAGGTCTTTTATTTTTCCAAGGTCGCGGGTCTTAAGACCAAACCGAAGCAGGTTGACAAAAAATCTGCGTTTGTTCTTTTTTGCCACCCAGTCTGCTTCGGACGGAAGTAGCGGCATCGGCAATTCTTTCAAAGCATCGCAGAGATAGATATAGTTATTATACAGGTAGCTATAATTATTGTTATTGAGTTCCTGTCCCGGGTGCAGCCTGTAGTTGACAAATTCGAACGGCAGCATAAGGATCGGAGCATATGCCGGACACTTAAGATTGAAATACATGTCATTGGCAGGCCCATACTTCATAGGATAGCCATTTATCTTTTCAAAAAAGCTCCTTTTGATGATCGTTCCCCCCGGGCCCATGACCAGGAAGGGCAATTTAAAAAAATGCCTGTGGATGGCTTCTTTCGATGAAAGTACAAAGGGGGCATCTGCCGGCTGGGCCCAATACATAGCAAAGGGTGCTTCCGGATGAAGGGACATAGCTTCCACGCACCTGGAGATCCCGTCCGGCTTCAGGCTGTCGTCCGAGTCACAATACATCAGGTATTCGCCCTTTGCATATCCGGCAGCCCTGTTCCTGTTTGGATAATCGCCCAAATTCTTTTCGTTTACAAAGACCGTGATCCTGCTGTCCTTATCCGCATAGGACCGGGCTATCTCAACCGTTCTGTCTTTGGAGACATCGTCTACGATGATCAGCTCTAAGTTACGGTAAGTAGAATTTAAGACGCTTTCAATTGCTTCACCAATATAATTTTCCCTGTTATAAGCAGTCATTAAAACACTAACCAACGGCTGGTCGTTCATATTACTTATCTGGTTTTGCGAAGGATTTTAACAATGGAATTGGGCAGCCATGGCTGATCCAGCCGGGATCCCAGCTTTTTTTTCACCCCGTGATGTACAGGGTTCCCTTTTGATCCTGCCAGGGTTTTAAAAAGGTCCTGGTATTTTGGAGATTGCAACAGTACATTATATCCGGCAACCACATCCGCCCGTGCATTTCTGCTCAGCGAAGAGAGCAGGTCGCGATCCCTGTAAAGTAAAGCGATCTTTTCGGCAAAAGCGACGTTGTTGTCCATTTCGCAAAGGTAGCCGTTGACGCCATTCCGGATGAGCTCTCTGAGACCACCGGGAAGTTCGGAGGCGACCGGCACACAACCCGTACCCATTGCTTCAAGCAAGGCGACAGGAAAGCCCTCGAATTTCGTGGGGAATACAAGGACATCCCGCTCTCCGAGTTTTTGCAGCACTTCTGCATTCGATTCCGGCGAAAGGAAAGTAACGTTCGGAAAGGCGTTCCACTGCTCTTTCAGCGCTGCTGTTTCCGGACCTCTTCCTAAAATAAGCCAGTCCGTCGATATTCCCTGTGCCGCCAGGATCTTTTCGATCTCTACCAGGTCAAATATGCCTTTCATCCGGTCATGCCGTCCTAAAAAAACCAGCCTGATCTTCGGCGTCGTTATCCTTTCCGGCACACCAGGCGGTACAGGTATCCCGTAGGGTATATGAAAGATGTCCTTTCGTCTTCCCGGGAACAGCTGCAGCATTACCTCATAATAAAAACGGGAATGGCAGATGAAGGCATCGGCCACATCTCCATATTGCACAGCCAGTCTCACATTATAGGCATCATGTACCAGCTGAACGGTTTTTTTCCTGATGTTGAAGTGGGTCAGCATGATCATTTCATAAACGTCGTTCATGACCAGTACGCCCTCTTCCGTATCGACCAGCCGCGCCAGCCTGTTATATATGGAGTACCAGTTCTCTTTTTGAGAAAAAGAAAAATGACTGACGGGTATTCCTCCCCCGAAAACCCCTTCAGACCCTGAAGCGGTTTTCTCCCGCACATCCAGGAATATTGCTTTCTGGGGAAGTGCGTTTGGTCCGCGATAGCGGATCACATTGTCCTCCATGCTGGTTATACCCCCTAAACTATTTACGAGCACATGGGTAACCACCTCGTTAGCAGGATTATTGTTTTTCAAGCGCGACCCACTTTAGCCATTCATGTGTCTTTGTCAGTCCTTCTTCAAAGCTGAACGAGGGCGTAAAACCCAGTTCCTTTATCCGGGAGATGTCCGCTCTCCAATTAGCAGGATCACCTTCCCGTTTCTGATTGTTAAAAGAGATCTTACAGGAGGTGCCGATGACCTTCCGGAACATTTCTGCAACGGACCGGATAGTTGTCTCTTGGCCTGACGCGATGTTATAGACAGTATTGTCGAAAAGCGCCTTGCTCATAATAAGCTTTACAGCCCTGGCAAGATCTTCTACATAGACAAAATCCCGGCTTTCATTACCAGTCCCAAACAAGGTAAGATCATCTCCCTTACTTATTTTGTGATAAAGGTCCCATATCAGCTGTTTGCGAAGCCCCGGCCCATAGACGGAGAACGGCCGCAGGATCGCTATCTCTATCTTATATAGTCGGTAGAATTCTTCACAGGCCAGCTCGCTCATCCATTTATGGTACCCATAAGGCGAAAGAGGCGCAGGAGCCATATTTTCCATTACCGGAAGACCCGTCGGATTCCCGTAGACAGCAGCGCTGGAGATATGCAGATATTTACAAACTCCGTTATGCCTTCGGATGGCGTCTAAAATTCTGACCGCATCCAGCATATTGGCTTCAAAATCGAGCAGCGGATGGGTCATGGAGTAGGGAACATTGCCACTTCCGGCAGCATTGATACAGTAGTCAAAACTGTCGGATGAAAAGACCTCATCCCATTGTGGCGAAAGCCGCGAAACTTTAATATACTTGTATCCTCCATGAAAAGAGCTTTCATAGAGATCACATCCATAGATCTGATTATTCGGATCTTTAAGCGCCTGAACAAGGTGATTTCCGATAAATCCTTCTGAGCCGAGGACAAGAATTTTCATTGGTGTTCTTTAATTGCTCTTCTAAAAACGTCAAGATACCTGGATGCAACATTGTCCCAGGTATACCTGGCCATATTTTCTTTGGATACGCGTCCGTCCTCGCGAGCCTTATCATACTGATTGAGATACGCCTCCAGGACATCCGCTATGTTTTCCGGATCCATCGGATCGAAAAAGGCACTCTTGATGCTCCATGTTTTTTCGTGTTCCCGGAATGGGGGAATATCGGATATCGCAGTAGGCGTACCGAAATGCCAGGCGTCCATAGCTGGAGTACAGATAGCCTCATAGATCGAAGGAGATACCAGCAGCCTCGCCCTGGAAATGAGGGAATCAATAACCTTATTGGGTTGATAACCCATTCCCATGACATCAAAATCACGACCGGCTCCATTCTTTGTCAAAAGCTCCACGCCTCTGTAGCCGGCTATGCCACGTTTTACCTGCTGAGAGTTCATTCCGGTCAGGATCAGTTTATAAGACTCAAATCCTTTCCGTTTCCTCAACAGGGAAAAGGCCGTAAAAAGGTTGAGATGGTTTTTATGAGGATAGAAGTTTCCGGGAAAAATAATGTAAGGAAAATCGATCCCTAATTCCTTCAATATGGCAGCTGCTTCGACATCGGAGATCTGACTATCATAAATGACTGGCGCTATTGGAACAACCTCTGGGTAGTTCTTCCCTGCCGGATACAACTTGTGCGCTTCGTCAACTACATCCCGGGAAGAACAAATAGTATGTCCTTTTTCCATCCAGACCATTATCTCCTCATCCATCATTTCGACAAAAGAAGTGGGAAATATCTCGCGTCCGAAAAAATACTTCCAGTTAAAATCATGCAGTGTTCCGACAACAGGTATTCCAATGGTTGGCCTTTTCATCATGTGGGCGGATGGAAAATAGGCCAGATCATATTCCTTTCCGATCCTCTTTTCGATCTCAGTGGTCGCCGGGTCGTCATTTTTCCTGTTATTCCCAAGTTTCGAGAGCACTCTTTCCGTAAGTCGCGAAAAGATCCCCTTCGGCCTGGTTGTTTGAAGGATAAACACGTTCAGCCTTGGGCTGACATTCCTGATCTCCGGTATATGCCTGAGATTATTAAAGTGGATAAAATAATCGATGCTTATGGAAGGATCTCTTTCCAAAAGACTTTTGCTCAACAATAAGGAAAATCTTGACAATCCCCCGGCTACCGATAAATTGTCTACGAATGCAATTCTCATTTATTCAGTCTTTATTTCTACGGGTTCCAGTTCCCTGATACATTTAAGGGGGTTTCCTGCATTTACCGTCCACGGCCGGATGTCTTTGGTCACGACCGACCCGGCTCCTATGATCGCGCCTCTCCCAATAGTCACTCCTTTCATTATAGCAGAGTTAAAGCCTATCCACACATCACTCTCAATAATAACCTCCCGGGCCTTAATATCGTATTGCTGCATTCCGACGGTATAGCTGTTTAAAAAATCTTCGTGCCTGAGTCCGGCATCCAGTGGATGGGAGATATTGTCGATGATATTCACATTATGAGCGATAAGGACCCTGTCGCCGATGACTATCTTCTTCGCTGAAACGATCCTCGAATAAGGGCTTAAGGAGCAATCATCGCCCAGCGTGATACTACCGCCATAACCATATATCAGCAACAACCCTGAAATGTGGCAATTATTGCCGATTCGAATATTTTCCAGCTTTCCGGACAAGTTCAGGATTTCCGTTCCGGGGTAAATTTTTGTCGTTTCGCCTATAATGCCTCTCGATCTCAGAAGTGTTTCCATTCTCTTCTCATCCTCCTGCTTCCCTATTGCATAGATCCTTTGAGCAGCGGCATGATATATTTTCCTAAGAAGATTCATTTGCCTGGATTCAACTCGTTATAGGTGTGGATCGCTGTTTATAAAAGCCCGCTATTCTAAGCAGATATACGGCACATAGTTTCAGCCCAATGAATTTACCGTATTGGAGGATTATCCTGATGGAGGCAAAATGTTTTTTCGCGCCGCCG
>JAATGQ010000151.1 GCA_015654595.1 Chitinophagales bacterium
AACGGCAATGCAATAAATTTTTGTTTTTCCCGGGCGACATCCTACATTCGTCCCTGATAACATCATGTTTATGAAGAAAAGCGCATCAGCCCTCATTTTTCTCCTGTTTTTATATTTTTTCGTCCCGGCCCAGGACCGGTCTGCTGCGAGCGGCAGCTATCCAAAAGATAATTACACGAAAAAAGAAGTCTATATCACCATGCGTGATGGCGTAAAGCTGTTTACCGCCATTTATACCCCCAAGGATGCCTCTCCCGAAAAGAAGTATCCCATCATGATGCAGCGCACCTGCTACAGTATCGCCCCTTACGGAGAAGATAAATACCCTTTTCGCCTCGGCCCCTCCGAGACCATGATGAAAGACGGCTATATCTTCGTTTACCAGGATGTCCGTGGACGCTACAAAAGCGAAGGAACATGGACCAATATGACGCCTGTCATAGACGTAAAAAAAGGGAAAAAGGATGTAGACGAAGGGTCCGATACATACGATGCGATCGACTGGCTCGTAAAAAATGTGGCCAATAACAATGGACGCGTCGGGCAATGGGGAATCTCCTATCCTGGTTTTTATACAGCGGCAGGTATCTTGTCTGGCCACCCGGCACTGAAGGCTTCCTCACCACAAGCCCCGATCTCGGATTTCTTTTTCGACGATTTTCATCATAACGGCGCCTTTTTGGAAAGCTATATCTTTACCTTCCCGGTTTTCGGCGTGCAGAAAACAGACACGACCAGCAAAGCCTGGTATGAAGGACAGAACATCAAAGCCACTACCCGCGATGGCTACCAGTTCCTGCTTGACCAGGGACCGCTGACCAGCTTCGACCGCTGGTATAAAAACAATTTCTTCTGGCAGGAAACGGTCGACCATCCCAGCTACGATGAATTCTGGCAAAAGCGTTCTCTACCCAAACATTATAAGAAAATAACCCCTGCCGTGATGCTGGTCGGCGGCTGGTTCGACGCAGAAGATCTGACCGGACCACTGGCAATCTACAAGGCCATCGGTCAATCCGATCCCGGGGCTTACAATACTATCGTCATGGGCCCCTTCGGTCATGGCCGCTGGTCAAGAGAAACAGGACATACACTTCATAGTAATGTCTATTTCGGTGACAGCATCGCCACCTTCTACCAAAAGAACATAGAAGCGAAATTCTTTGAACATTTCCTGAAAGGAAACGGTGACAAGAACTCGGGTCTGCCCAACGCTTACATGTACAATACCGGTAAAAAAGAATGGCAGACCTTCGATAAATGGCCATCCCCCGCCGCCATTCATCAAAAACTGTATTTAGGCGAAGATGGAAAACTGTCCTTCGACGCTCCAGGCGCCAGCGGCTCCGTTTCCTTTGTCAGCGATCCATTGAAACCTGTTCCCTATACGGAGGACAATACCACAACAGAAGGATTTACCCCGCATAATTATATGAGCGAAGATCAGCGTTTCGCCGGACGGCGCACGGATGTCCTCGTATTCCAGACCGATGTGCTGCAGGACGACGTAACCCTGGGCGGGGAGATCATGTCCCATTTGAATGTATCGACCACCGGTACAGATGCAGATTGGATCGTAAAGCTCATCGATGTCTATCCCGGCGACGAACCCAATCATCCCTATCTGCCCAATAAGAACATCCTGATGGCGAACTACTGGCAGATGGTACGATCGGAGATTATGCCCGGCCGTTTCCGCAACAGCTTCGAAAAACCGGAACCATTCATACCCGGCCAGAAGACGGCAGTAAATTTCCGGCTCCAGGACGTATTGCACACCTTTAAAAAAGGTCACCGGATCATGATCCAGGTACAGAGCACGGCCTTCCCGCTGTTTGCCCGCAATCCACAGAAATTCCTTGCCAATCCGTACAAAGCAGAAGCCGCCGATTATATAAAAGCGACACATACTGTATATAACGACAGCTACATCGATATAGAAGTACTGAAATAAGATGTTAATCTATTTCAATATTGCAACACAATTGCATTTAAAAATCCATTTGCCCTATCTTTGATCCTGCCTATGGTAGAATCAAATAATCTGACGTTTTCTTATAATACGGATACGGTCTTCGCCTATCCCGACTTTTATTGCACCGCCGACCGGCCTTTGTTGATAAGAGGCCGGTCGGGCAGCGGAAAAACAACGCTGCTGCATATCCTCGCTGGCATCTTACGACCTTCCGGCGGAAAGGTCATCATCAATGACGTAAACCCAGCCGCACTATCCGCTGCCCAGCTGGACAAATTCAGAGGCAGGAATATCGGTATCGTTTACCAGCGCGCCCATTTTATGGCCGCTTTGAGCGTTTTCGACAATATCCTCCTCTCGCAATATTTTTCCGGGCAGCGCCCGGATCACCCACAAGCCAAAAGGATCGCCGACCGGTTGAATATCGGGCATCTGCTGAAAAAAAATCCGGCACAGCTTAGCCAGGGCGAACAACAACGCGTCTCCATTGCCAGGGCGCTCCTGCCCGGTCCCAAACTGCTGCTTGCCGATGAACCAACCAGCAGCCTCGACGACGACAACTGCGATTCTGTTCTTCACCTGCTCAAAGAACAGTCCGTTCTGTCCAGATCGGCATTGATCATAGTAACACACGACCAAAGAGTAAATCAGCATTTTTCAAACGCTATCCGGCTAATATGATCATAAGGATAATCTTTCGCAATCTCGTTTATAAACCCTTAGGCACCATCCTGAGCATCCTGCTGCTCATGTTTGGCGTAGGAATCATTTCCATGCTGCTGGTGGTTTACCGCCAGGCCGAAGACAAATTCAACAATGATCTCAAGGACATCGACCTTGTAGTCGGGGCAAAAGGAAGCCCTTTACAGCTGGTTTTATCCGCCGTATATCATATCGATGCACCAACAGGAAACATCCTGCGCTCGGATGCTGAAAAGATCATTCATGATCCCCTGATCGAACAGGCAATCCCCCTGGCATACGGCGACTCCTATAAAACGTACCCCATCGTGGGTACGGATAGCAGCTTTCTAAAAATGTACGGCGCCGCCTTCCGGCAAGGAAATATATTTTCAAAGACCCTGGACGCCGTAGTGGGTTCGAATGTGGCGCTCGCCGGCAACCTGAAGCCAGGCGATCTGTTTTTGGGAACACACGGCATGGGCGCCAGGGGACATGTACATAAGGAATTCCAGTATAAAGTAGTCGGCATTCTCCAGCCTTCAGGCTCCGTACTGGACAATCTCGTACTCACCAATATCGCAACGGTCTGGACCATCCACCATCATCATCATGATAATGACGGGGACGATGACGACAACACAGCCGGCACGGCCCCTACCCCCGCCGGCGCTGCCACCACACCCCCAGCCGCCAGCAGTGTTACTACCAAATCCGCTACGCCCCCTTCCGCATCAATCACACCAAGCCCACTTACCACGTCCCCCGGGCATGCCACAACCGGCCCCACCATCACACCTCGCTCGCACGCCGTACCCGATACAACCCCCACAGATACCGTGAAACCTGAAGACGAGCTGACCGCATTACTCATAAAATTCCGCAGTCCGATGGGACTCATGACTCTGCCCCGTATCATTAACGAAACAACCAATATGCAGGCAGCTTCACCCGCATTGGAGATCAACCGTCTCTTCGACCTGATGGGGATCGGCATCACAACGATGCAGGCCATTGCCTTTGCCATCATGCTCATCTCCGGCCTGAGTGTCTTTATTTCTCTCTATGGCAGACTGCAGGAAAGAAAATACGAACTGGCCCTCGCCCGATCGATGGGAAGCAGCCGACTGCGCCTTTTTAGTATGGTCCTTGCCGAAGGAGTCTGTCTTTCACTGGCAGGATTCATGGCGGGCTTCCTGCTAAGCCGGCTCGGCCTTCACCTGCTGGACAGTTATGCAGCCGGCAACTATCATATCGGCCTGCAAAAGCAGGGCTTTACCGCGGAAGAAGGCTGGCTCCTGTTGATGACATTCGGCATCGGCGTGACGGCCTCCCTGATCCCCGCTATAAAAGCCTTCCGCCTAAATATATCAAAAACCCTGGCCCATGACTAAAACAGTCCTGCTACTGGCAGTCATTTTTACCGAAGCCTTTTCGACCGCACAGCTCACACCATCCGTCCCACCTTTGCCTCCCCTGACATCCATGCCGCCTTTACTGTCTACCCCGTCCGCGCTTTCCTCATCACCTGTCCCGCCCTTATCATCTACACCACCTGCACCGCCCTCGCTTCCCACACCGCACCCAATATCCGCGCTGCCCACGGAAGACCCCGCCACCAGGCTGAGCTGGGCAAAGCTGCAGAACATCGAGTTCGAGGAACGGTATTACCCGGAAGCAAAAGGCAATATGCTTTTTCCCAAATTCCCCTGGGCAATCCGGGAGCTGGAAGGAACCACGGTGGAAGTCGAGGGCTATACTATTCCCATCGATAAAAGCGGCATGACCGTCGTGTTGTCCGCCAATCCTTATGCCGCCTGCTATTTTTGCGGGAAAAGCGGGCCCGCATCAGTCCTCACCGTAAAACTAAAATTAAAGAACACACACTATCGTATCGACAACTACAAAACGTTCCGGGGAAAACTCCGGCTGAACTCCACCGATATTCACCAGTTCTATTACATTCTCGAAAATGCAGAGGATGTAACCGAGTGATCCGCTGCAATATTTAACCCGCTATTTATCCTTGCGAACCGCTCTTTCTACGCGCAGAGCAGAAGTAATTTCTATTTCGCCCGGCTCTCCGCCAGCTGCAGCGCATGGAATACATTGACGACCCCGCCGGTCCGACACAATTCGCTAAAAGCTACCTTTTCCGTTGTACCTCCCCTGCTCAGCAACACAGGATGATCGACCTTCACGACGGATTGAAGGATGATATCCTTTACCTCCGCAGCCTTGAGTTTTGGATAATATTCCCGGATAAGCGCCGCCATACCCGCCACCACGGGCGAAGCCATGCTGGTACCATCGAAATAAGCATATTGGGAACCGGGAATAGTGGAATAGATCTGCTCGCCCGGCGCAAAAACGTCAACAGCAATCTTCCCATAATTCGAGAAGGACGCCTTGAGCGTGCTGTCATCCTTCGGACCCGAAGCCCCAACCACAATCCATGCACCCGCCTCTCCACCATCGGCAAAGCGACGATCCGGGAAATTAGCAGCCGTATCGATATCGGCATTATCGTTGCCCGCCGCCTGCACCAGCAGCACATCCTTTTTCAACGCATATTTTACCGCTTCATCCACAGCTTTCTTATCCTGGCTATATCCCTTACCAAAACTCATATTGATAACCTTTGCCCCATGATCCGCAGCATAGCGAATGGCGTTAGCGACATCCTTATCCCGTTCGTCCCCGTCCGGCACCGTCCTTACATTCAGGATACTTACATTGTCCGCCACCCCCTTTATACCAAGGCCGTTGGTCCTGTCCGCGCCGATGATACCCGAAACATGCGTGCCATGTGTAGCATCCGGTCCCATTACATCGCCGTTCCCGTAATCCCGCTGACCGGAGTTGAAATAATCGTCTCCAACCCACTCCTGGCGGGGATCATATCCAAGGTTCAGCTGATAGTCCCTTTGCGCTGTATAATGTTCAAGGGCTGCGTCCAGCTCATTTTTCTTAAACCCGGGATACGTTTCCCCACCTGAAAGAATATTCACCAATACCTTTCTTACCTGCATCTCCCCAGGTCCCTGCGGTACAAAATCCTGGAAATCCTTTAAGGTGGGGGTATCCTTGCCGATTTTTTTGACGATACCGTCCAGTACCCGGGCAAATCCCCCGATCCCCTGAAGATTCTGGTCCGCCGACGCTCTTTTACTGTCAAGTATACGCTTCTCCGCCTGGTAGTTGCGCCAACCCGCAAGCTCTTTTCCCTGTAGCTGCGCACTATCCTTTCCTTCGTATAAAGCCTGCTGCTGCCGAACCTGGCGGGTCAGCTCCAGATTATCATAGTGAACATCGCCTTTCGGTCCGCCGATATAATCCCATCCATAAGTCCCGTCATCCCCTTTCCTGCGTTTCGGGTTCACCCAAAGCACGCTCTTCAGATCCTCATGAAGGGTATCCACTCCCCCATCTATAACGGCAACAATCACCTTCGTTGAATGCTTTCCGCTCAGTAATTCTTTATACGCTTTTTCGGTGCTGATACCGAAAATGGTATCCGCTCCCAGATCCATATTCTGCCAGTTGGGGATATGAGGAACGGCCCCTTCCGCCTGTCCCCAAACACGGTTTGCCCCACAGAGAAAGGCCGCTACAAGAAACAGGAGATATCTTTTTTTCATAAGATTAAGCCCGATCGTAATTTTTTTCAATATCATATTTTGAGGATTAATTTCAACATGTCTAAAGACAGTGGGATTACAAATATAGACGCTTCGATCTTATTAATGCAACTCTGGTGCATCAATTTGACAAACGGCAAGAATAGCACGAGATCTGCCGGAACCAGCCAGTTTCGATAGTACACATCTGAAAGCCGGGTACAGGCTTTTAATTAACAAGGAAAGAAAGACGCGGGCTGGTTGGTTACAGACGACGTCGTTTCGTAGTTTACCAGGTAATTCATGCGACAAGATCAAATGTCAAAGACAAAAAAGCCTATAATTTAAACTGATGCAGTACCTACGCAGTTTGTCGACCTTAACCGCCCTCCTCCTATCCCTGGGATTGATCCATAGCTACGGACAATCGAATATCTCCTATCGTGACCTGAACCACAACGGCCGTATGGATATCTATGAAGACGCAAGGCAGACACCCCAGACACGCGTGAATGACCTGCTCCGGCAAATGACACTGGAAGAAAAAACCGGGGAATTGTTTCACAGCTATACACTGATCACCGATAGCGGCACGATCGATCCCCGCGGCCTGCTTTCCAATGAGATCACAACCGACCGGCTTATCTCCGAAAAAAAGATAACCCACTTCGTTATCGCCAGCGACGTGCCCGCCCGGCAGATCGCCCGCTTCAACAACATCATCCAAAAAATTGCAGAAAATACTCGCCTGGGCATCCCCATTACATTCAGCACCGACCCCAAGAACGGACTCGAACCGGGTAACACCGCCACCACCGCCGGCGCCGGCGGCTTTTCGGAATTTCCTGAACACATCGGCATGGCAGCCACCCGCGATACGGCCCTGATGCGCCGATTTGGAGAGCTGGCCGCCCGCGAATACCGCGCCGTAGGCATCACCTGCGGCCTATCCCCCCAGGGAGACCTGGCCACCGATCCCCGCTGGGCACGGATCAGTGGAACCTTCGGAGAAGATGCAGCCCTGGCCTCACAATTAATGGCCGCCTATATCAAAGGATTTCAGGGCGATCATCTGACGCCAACCAGCGTTATGTGCATCAGTAAACACTTTCCCGGTAACGGCCCGGTAAAAGATGGCTGGGAATCACACTTCAGCTACGGCAGACACCTCGTCTACCCAGGTCATAACATCTCCTATCACTTGCAGCCCTTCAAAGCCGCGATTAGTGCCGGAACCGCCGGCATGATGATGAGCTACGGGATCGTCAACGATCCTACAGCGGAAAAAGAAAACGTTGGCGCTGCATTCGACAAACAGCTGGTGACCGACCTCCTAAAAAACAAACTCGGCTACAAGGGCCTCATCCTATCGGATTGGAATACCCTCACCGCTAAAAAATACAAGGGCCGCACCCTCTCCGAAGTGAAAGACTGGGGAATGGAAGACAAAAATATCGGAGAAAAAATGAAAACCGAAATCATGGCCGGCATAGACCAGTTCGGCGGAGAAACGGCTGCCGATACCCTGACCGCGCTGGTCAGAAACGGTCAACTCACAGAAACCCGCATCGACAGCTCCGTTGCAAAAATCCTACTGCTCAAATTCCAGCTGGGACTATTCGATCAACCCTTCGTCGATGAAAATAAGGTCGATGAAAAGGTAGGCTCCCCGGCAGGCGTGGAACTCGGCCTGGAAGCACAGCGAAAATCCCTCGTACTGCTCAGGAACGAAAAGAACCTGCTGCCGCTAAAACACCCGTTAAAAATCTATGAAGAAGGGCTGGACAGCAACGCCTGCGCAACCTATGGCGCCGTTGTTAAAGAGTCAGCCATCGCCGATATCGTCCTTCTGCATCTCCAGACTCCTTATAGCGGTGGTCTTAGCAATATTCGCCAGGAACACAGCTTTCACCAGGGACGGCTCGACTTTAGCGACAGCGCCAGAACAGCCATCCTCGATAAGATCAGGAACAAACCCTCCATCATAATCATCAACCTCGAACGCCCGGCCGTCATCCCCGAGATCGCCGCCGCTGCACAGGTCCTGATAGCCGATTTCAACGCCAGGGACCAGGTGATCCTCGACGCGGTATTCGGAAAAACAGGTTTTAGCGGAAGACTTCCTTTTGAACTCCCTTCCTCCATGAATGACGTTTACCAGCAAAAAGAAGATTTACCACACGACACCCGCCATCCCCTGTTCCCATTCGGAGCAGGAATTATAACAAAGTAAAACCGCCTTGACAGCACACTTTTCACTTCGATTGCTGCTGATGCTCCCCGATAGCCTTCTCAATAAAATCAGGCAATAATGTGAATTCCGTCTGAAGCGTGGTACGTGATCCCCTGACAAGGATCTTTTTCATATATTCAACGTGCTTTTTGTCGATATCGAGAGGAGAAGTAGCAGAAGTAGCACCACCTTCCCCATTGATAGCAAGCCAGTAGATAACGTCCGGCTCCGCAATGCTGTCACGAAACACAGATTCGAAATACATCCGTTCCCTGTCCAGCGTCGCAACCATCGGCAAATAGGCATCGTGATGCCATTGAACCCATTCATGATAAACAGGAAGATTGGCAGTATTGAGCTTAAACCGGTATAAAGAAACTTTGAGAGGAAAACGAAGAGAGTCATAAATACCCGTTCTCGAAAGATCGGCAGATCTTTGACTCTGACTATCACCCGATGGACGCCCGCTTACCAATAAAGTCAGTAATATGCCTGGAAAGAAACCACCAAGCAGCAAGGAAATAGACCGCACCATATATTGCAATTTAATTGCAATAGTAAGAAATTTCGTTATTGCATTAGCATTGCAAACAGGTATTTCGTTCGCGTCTGCCGCTCCAGGATACCGCTCGTGGGTATTTATGCTTCAGAATGAGGCTACTTCATATGCTTCGCACAATCCTTACAATAACCCGAAACCCAATAATTGGAGATCAATGCCTGGTAACCATCCGGCAATTTCGGACGCAAATTGTGCGTAAGACACTCTACTTTCTGACATTGAAGACACCGGAAATGAAGATGCTCATGAGAATGATGATCCTCCGTACAGGAACGACACAACGCATAATAAAACTTACCCTCTTCACTCACAATCTTATGCGCAATCCCATCTTCACAAAAACGATTCAAAACCCGGTAAATCGTTACCCGATCCATCTTACCCTTTACCTTCTTCTCAAGCACATCCTGGCTTAAAGCCGATCCGGACTTTTCCAGCAACTGAAAAACCAATTGTTTGGACGGTGTATTGCGCCTGTTCATATTTGAGTGCATTGTTATGCAAATGTATTGCAATAAGAATGCATAACAAAGAAGACAAATGAATTAAATCGCAACATCGTTGCGATAATAAACAACTTCATATTATTGCAAAATTTGCATTAATATCAACACCAGCCCGTCAGCCAATTCTAAATCAAAATGCAATCGACCGTGTAAAATCGCCGCGTGAAAACAGTCTATTGCTCCGCCAATGTTCCGCTGCTGGATCCGGCGTCGGTAAAAGTAAAAACACCGTTGTTGGTTATGCCGGATAGTACCCCCATTTCTATATTTTTGAAAGACGCGGTTATTTTTCCTTTAGAGACAGTGACTGTCACGCTGCCCCCCCCGGTTGACACAAACAAAGTCCCGCTGCCTTTTGTCTCCAGGATGGAACACTGATTGGTTCCGACCGAGGTATTATATTGATTTACGACGGTATAACTACCCGCGGCTGGAGTATCCGCAAATTGAATGCCTATCTGCGGAGCTGGACTTACCTTGCTGTCAATACCCAAAAGCTCATTATTGGTAAACGAAGTAGAGCTCGACGTATAAGTCGTATCGGCAACTGTCCAGGTGGAAGACTTGCTGCCAGAGGAACTGCCTCCGCTTTTGCTGCAACCGGCAATAGCTATGAATAAGGCAAAGGACGGGAATAGAAATTTGAAAGGAGTTGTCATAACATATTTGTTTGTACAAAATTACCTTTCTGTCAAAGTGAAAAATAACGCGATCGACAAACAACAGTCTAAATCGCTAAACGTTCCAACTACTCCTTTTGGAAAAAAAGGTGACGTCTCAGATTACGGGGAGATCGAATCGCCCAATAAGCCCGACATTAAAATCAGCATTCGAGGTTACGAAACTACCGGCACACTGCCCATTAACCTGATCTTTCAGCCGATGAAGTATACACTGCCCCGATTACAGGTCACACCCCTGTGAACGGGAAAAAATTCCCCACTTTAACCGTCGTCTCTCCATTTTTTTAGACCCGTGGAAAGTACTTTGCCCAAAATGTCGCCCCTGCTAAAAATGGCTCCATAATTGTTCAGCAATCTCTTACGTCAGCAAAACGGCCAACAATAATGCTCAAACGCAATGCCGTTAACAGAGATATCCTGGCGATGTGAGAGGAAGGCAAAATGTGCTGCCCGCTCGCATTCTTCCTGACAACCATCTTTCGGATAAGTAGCGCCTGGATCATGTAATCGCATCAGTCGATGCATTGCTGAATTAACCGCGGTATCCGAAAAGAAAATCGAATACCGGCATACTTAGGAATACAATATGACTAATACTGGCAAAGGACAACATAAAGAATGGACACCCGAAGAAACTGAAAGGTTACAATTTGCAGCCTGGAGTGCTGACATAGGTGTTTGGGAAGTAGATCTGCAAAACAATACAATGATTTGGGATCAGCGATGCCGGGAACTTTTTGGGATAAGCAAAGACCAGGAGATTTCCTATAACGACGCGATCGCCTATATCCATCCCGACGATCGGAACGCCGTCAATGCAGCGGCCCGGGCGGCACTTGCGGGAGAGAACGAAGGCTATTACGAAATGCGCCATCGGACCATCGGCGCAATCGACGGGAAATTACGCTGGGTTCATTTCCGGGGCAGGGCGTTTTTCGATGAACAAGGACGACCTGTGCGATTCGGCGGCATAGCGCAGGATGCTACGATAGCTCAGAATATGTTAAAAAAGACCGAACAGTCGCTGCAGGATCACGAAACCCTGTTTCGGCGGGTCACCAGCAGCGCTCCGACCGGTCTCTGGCTGTCGGATGAACTCGGCAGCCTGACCTATCTGAATGAGACGCTGGTTGGATGGACAGGTATGAGGTACGAAGACCTTTTAGGGAACGGATGGTAGAATGCAATCGTTGAAGAAGATCGCGCCCGGAGCGCAGAAACCTTCATTTCTTCAGTGGCAGCCCGGACGCATTATGACACTCAGTTCAGGATCAGAAAAGGTAATGGAGCCGTGACCTGGTGCCGTGCCGCCGGCGATCCCTATTACCGGGAGGACGGATCCTACGCAGGGTATGCCGGATTCTGCATGGACATCGATGAGCTTGTCCGGCAGCAACAGGCGCTGGCATATAGCGAAGAACGCTTTCGGAACATCGTTGAACAATCTCCCATGGCCATCGGGCTGCTGCGTGGCCGTGACATGGTGGTGGAGCTGGGGAACGATGCGATCTTTCAGATATGGGGCAAGACAAGGGCGATCATCGGAAAACAGCTGCTCGAGGCCCTCCCGGAGATCCGGGACCAGGGATTTATGTCCCTGCTGCAAGCGGTGTATGATTCCGGTAAGCCTTTTTTTGGCACTGGCGTTATGGCCAGGCTCGAGCGGAACGGACGGCTGGAAGAAGGGTATTTTAATTATGCTTATACACCCATCCATTCGGCAGGCGGCGTTTCCGGCGTCATGGTACTCGCGACGGAGGTCACGGATCTGGTGCTTGCCAGAAAAGCGATAGAAGAAACCGCTGCAAAATTAAGAGCAGTGGTCGATTTCGCCCCAGCCGCTATCGCCCTGTTCATCGGTCCCGACCTTGTGATAGAAATGCCCAACCAGGCCTTCCTGAATATTGCCGGAAAAGGCAGGGAGATCACCGGAAAACCCTTGCGGGCCGCGATGCCTGAACTGGTAGATCAACCTTTTATGGAACTGCTTGACAACGTCTATCGGACAGGCAGGCCGTACGAGGCCGTTGGCATGCCCGGCGACATTATGGAGAACGGCATTCTTACCCGGCACTTTTTCAACTTTTCTTATATTCCCCTCCTGGACGCCGAAGGCAAGGTCTATGCGATCCTTGACGTTACCATTGACGTCACAGCAGATATACTAAACAAAAAACAACTCGAAGAAAGCGAAGCTTTCTTAAGAGAGGCTATTGAAGTCGCTGAACTGGCAACCTGGAGTATCGAAGCCAAGACTAACAAACTCACCTATTCCAGGAGGATGTATGACTGGTATGGCATCGATCCGGGAAAAAATGACATTGATGCTGTTTTCGAACTGGTGGACCCAGACGATCGGCAGCGGGTGGCAGATGCCATCCAAAAAGCATTAACGGCAGGCTCCGATGGAATATTCGATGAAGAGTTTACGATCAAAAGTCTCACCACGGGACGCAAAAGGATCGTCCACTCCCAGGGTAAGACGCTCCTGGACGCGGAGGGGAACCCTCTCAAACTGGTAGGGACGGCACAGGATATCACCGTCCATCGACAACTACAGCTCGCCCTTGAACAGGAAATCCAGCAGCGCACCGAAGAGCTGGACGCCAGTAATGAAGAGATTCGGGCAGCGAATGAGGAAATCCAGGCGGCCAACGAGCAGCTCGCTGCCGCCAATGAGGAACTTGCCGCCACCAATGAAGAACTTGCTCAATCCAACGAAAACCTTTCGGCCTCCAACCAGGACCTTCAGCAATTCGCGCATGTCGCCAGTCACGATCTGAAAGAACCGCTCCGAAAGATCAAAACTTTTTTAAGCCGGCTGGAAACAGACGACGGAAATCTGTATTCCCCCAAAAGCAGGGGCTTCCTGGAAAAGATCAACCATTCCGTCAATCGCATGCAGGCAATGATTGAAGGCGTCTTGAACTACTCCAGGATGAATTACAACGGCCAAAAGATTGAAAAGGTTCCGCTCGGCCCCATCCTTTCTGACATTACCGTCGACCTCGAGGTGCTGATTGCAGAGAAAAAGGCCGTTATAACATATAACGACCTGCCTGAAATCGAAGGATCGCCCATTTTATTATATCAACTTTTCTACAATCTGGTCATCAATGCGCTTAAGTTCTCGGCGCAGGATCGTCCCCCGCATATAACCATCACAGCCGAACCGATCTGGCGGCGCAATATCCATTTTTACCAGATCGAGGTGGCAGACAATGGCATAGGCTTTGACCAGGTACACGCGGAAAAAATTTTCAATACCTTTACGAGGCTGAATACAAAAGATCAATATGAAGGTACTGGTTTGGGCCTTGCCCTATGCAGAAAGATTGTATTGCGGCATCATGGAGCGATCGAGGCAATAGGAGAAAAAGGAAGGGGCGCACGATTCATCATCCTGTTGCCAAAACATCATCCGTAGAAACATCTTAAATGCAATGTGTCCATGAGCAAACATATCCTTCTGATTGATGACGACCGCGACGACGCGGAGATATTTTCAGACGCACTGGAAGAGCTGGGTATGGAGGCCGCTGTAACCCATTTCGCCGATGGCAACGAAGGAGTGCAAAAACTGCACGAAAAGACCATCGCCGCGCCGGACATCATTTTCCTGGACATCAACATGCCCCATATCGACGGATGGGACTGCCTGAGAGAATTAAAGACGATTGCCTATCTGCAAAAGATCCCGATCGTGATGTACTCGACTTCCAATTTTGAGCAATTAGATATCAGCCCGGAAGATATTGGCGCCACTGCCTTCCTGACCAAGCCGGACAATTTTAACGAATTGAAAGAAAGACTCTCTTCCCTGTTTTCACAACTTCTTTCATGAAATGTATCCCCAACACCTGGCGGCATTCTATGCTATAAACAAAACCGCCTGAAAAATAACACTCAGATCTTTATTCCCCAACCATCTCCTTAAGGGTCCTTGCATTTTCGATGGCGAACCCATGCAGATCATTATTAAAAAATACCCATACAGCGTAGCCATCTTCTTTCCAGCTTAAACACATTCGCGCATAAGCTTTCAGGGCTTCCTTGCTATAAGAAGTAGCATAGTAGCCATCCGGCCCATGAAATCGCAGGTAAATATGCCTGGCAGTAATCAATTCGCCGGAAGAAAAGCGCTTGCCTGATTCGGCAATGACCCATCCGATCTTATACTTTTTCAACAGCTTTATGGCCTCCCTTTCCGTCCAGCCGGGATGACGCGCCTCCAACGAAAACTTAAAATCGCCATAATGGCTATTCAGGTAAGAAAAAAAATGGGCTGCTTTCTGTTCATTAAAACCCAGCACCGCAGGCAACTGGATCAGCACAGGCCCCGATGATCGGGCGATAGTTCCAAAAACGTCGAAAAACCTCGGTACCGATTGTTCGGGATCATTCAACTTTTTAGCATGGGTAATGTATCGGCTGATCTTGGGACAAAAATGAAACCCTTTTCCTGCCGTCTTTTGCCATTTATCAACCGTCTCCTGGGTTGGCAACCGATAAAAGCTGGCATTGATCTCTGTTGTGTCAAACTGCCCGGCATAATATTCCAGCCATCTCCGCTGCGGATACCCTACCGGATAAAAAAGCCCCTTCCAGTGCGGGTACACCCATCCCGAAGTACCTATATGTATCTGCCCCTTTACAGCCATGTCGTTGGTCCTCCTTTTATCAAACGCCTACCGCTCATCATCCTTTTTCATTTCATGGAGGTCCCTGCGGATATGCAGAAAGTTCTGCACCGTCGTTTCATTCAGCTTCTTCAGCTCAAAGATCGTCTGCGACTGCAACTGAACCAGCGAATCGAGACGGGCAACTTCTGTCTCCAAATCCCTGGTTCTTTCATGCGATGCCTTGACTTGGGTAAAGAGGACCAGCGAAGCTTGCCCATTTTCTGCGGAGCGATCCAATGCAACATGGGTATCATTCCGAAGATCCTTTATCGAAAGAAACAGCAGAACCACCACTGAGACCAGTAATGCTGTCAATACACCGCCAATAATAGCGGGAAAACGCCAGGGACCGCGTTTCGGCTTTTGCCGAAAAGTCTCTTGTATATCTTCCAGCTGCCCGCTGATTTTTGCTCCCCATTGCTGGGACAAGGCAGAGCGCTCGCCCTGCTGCTTAACGGCATTGCCGATGTCTTCGAGATGGCGATAAAGCTTTTGGAACATAATTGGAAAGCCAAAAATATCATGCCAGCAGTATTTCCTCCATAGCTCCCACTTCCTCCACCCTATCCTGACAGGATACGCACAACAGACCACATCCTTTTTGGATGAACGGATCCACTAGTCAAAATGCGCGGTCCCACTACATAGAAATACTTATTTTTCCCCAACTTATACTAAAGGAATTACTTAGAAATTAATTCTTACCCTTAAACCAAGGCTATAGTTTCATACGCACAACGTTCTGATCAGTAGATGGAAAAGACGAATACATTGCTCAATGAACAGGCCAGGCTCGAAGTGTCCAAAAAGTACAATATTCTGGATACGCTAACCGCTTCGGGGCCCGCGGGCACGGTATCCGTCTTCCAACAGTCAAAAAGATCATCGAAAGCTATGATGGAACCATCGCAGCGCAATCGGAGCTAAAAAAAGGAACCCGCTTCGATTTTTCGCTAAAAAAGATCGGCCGGCTGAATTAGCATCACCAATCGGTATCAGGCTTAGCGGCATTCCGTTCATATCCATCGTGGCAGACATGACCAGGACCAGCGGTCATACATACGCTTAGAGGCAATAGTGTGTTTTGACTATGACAAAAGGCGATTTGGCTATAACCGTCCGGTCCGGCCTGTTGACCTTTGCTATACAAAAACACAACCATGAAAATCATACTGACCGGCTCTCTTGGCAATATCAGCAAACCACTTACAAAAGAACTGGTTCAAAAAGGTCATGCAGTCACCGTCATCAGCAGCAAGGCCGACCGCCAAAAAGAGATCGAAGCGCTGGGCGCAGCCGCAGCCATCGGCTCCATCAACGATTTGGATTTTGTGACCAGGACATTCACGGGCGCCGATATCGTCTATCTGATGGAACCAACCTACCCCGAGCGTTTTATGGATAAGACCTACGACCCCTATAAAACCGTAACAGACCTCGTAGCGACTTACAAAAAAGCCGTCGACCATTCAGGCGTAAAAAAGATCGTGCATCTGAGCAGCATCGGCGCACATACAGACCAGGGCGTTGGTCTTTTGAAATTCCATTTCATGGCCGAAAGCATCCTGAAATCCCTGCCCGCCGACGTATCGATCAAATTTATGCGGCCTGTTGGCTTTTACGGCAACCTGCTGCAAACCATCGACGTGATAAAGGCAGTAAGCAAGGGATTTGTCGGCACCATAATCGCGCTGCAATACTATGGCTTATCCGGCTTGCTGAGCGGCAAGAGGGGCGTTATACTATCCAACTATGGCGGCGATGTAATAAACCTGCTGGTATCCCCAAAAGATATCGCCTCGGTAATAGCGGAAGAAATGGAAAAGCCATTCGAAGGACGTACCTTCCGGTATATCGCCAGCGAAGAACGTTCCTGTAATGAGGTCGCAAAAATAATGGGCGAAGCCATTGATAAGCCCTGGCTGAAATGGGGAACCATCTCCGACAAAATGCTAAGAGACACCATGCTCAAAAGAGGCGCAAATGAAATGCTGGTAGATGGTCTTGTAGAAATGGGAGCCGCCGGACGCAACGGAAAGCTATACGAAGACTACAACAAACACCGGCCGGTTCTGGGACCCACAAAACTCCGGGAATATGCGCCCGTATTTGCCGAAGCCTATAAAAATAGTCAATAACTTTAGGGATATGGAAAAGCAGGTATATCATATAAAATCCATCAGTCAATATCACCAGGTGCTTGGGCTGCCAATGCCTGATCATCCCCATTTCAGTGTCGTTGAAATGGGGATGATAGAACGGCCGGACCTGCACGGCCACGGCCCTGTGAGCCTGTATTATGATTTCTACCTGATCTTCCTGAAATCGGACCCGGAAGGCAAATACAAATACCGCTATGGACAGCGTACCCTCAATCCTGGTATAAAGAAAGAACAAAGGGAAAACGACTTTGAAACAAGCAGACTATTCTTCATGTCGCCAGGCCAGGTACTGGGCATCGAAAATAACAACCCCGCTGCAGCAGCATTATCGGGCTGGGCTATCCTGATCCATCCCGACTATCTTTGGAAGACCCGACTGGCAAAATCCATAAATCAATACGAATTCTTTCACTACTCGGTCCATGAGGCCCTATATCTTGCGCCGCAGGAAGAAGCTAAACTCATCAGTATCATAAAAAATATCCAGGAAGAATACAGATCCAAGATCGACAAATATAGCCAGGATGTGATCATCGCCGAACTTGAACTCCTGTTCACCTACTCGGAACGGTTTTACAACAGGCAGTTCGTCACGCGCAAGATCACCAACCATGGGATCCTCGAAAAACTGGAAGAACTGCTCGACAATTATTTCAATGATCCTGCACTACTCAGAAAGGGACTGCCAACGGTTCAGTATATATCCGGCAACCTGAACCTTTCTCCCAACTATCTCAGGAGCTTACTAAAGTCGTTTACCGGTCTTAACACCCAGGAACACATCCATAAAAAGCTGATCGAAAAAGCCAAAGAAAAACTATCCACGACAAACCTCTCTGTCAGTGAGATCGCCTATGAACTTGGCTTTGAGCATCCCCCCTCCTTTAGTAAGCTGTTTAAAAGCAAGACCCGCATCTCGCCGGTTGAATTTAGAAAGACGCTATAAACCATACCGCCGCCAACTCATTCCGCCATTCACTGCTGCGAGTCATAAAAAAGCCTCCATGGAGCATACATTCGCGAAGAGCCTAAACATTCTACTTAGTTTTTAAACTTTGTACTTTCTGCAGCAATAAGAAAAAATCAACTCCCGTTTGTATCGGGAATCGTGGACCAAACAATCCACTTCCTTTAAAAACCAAAAAAATTACAAACGTGAGAACGATGTTCCTCGGCGCGCTGCTTTTAGCAGGCGCATTAGTTTACTTTTCCTCTTGCAGCAAAAAGAACGATTCAAAACCAAAAACGACGACAACGACCGCTGCCGACACCGTCGCAACAGTACAAAAGATCGACACTGCAACGTCTTACACAGACCTGACACGCGAAGAGATTGCCCAAATTGACACCACCCTTACCGACAATGGGATAGCGGGTACCAACTCCACCGGCAGCCTGCTGAACGCTGGCGACGTGTATGCCTACAAAACAAAAACAGGGTTATACGGAAAGTTGAAGATCGACGGGATCGACGCATCAAACAACTATGCGCTGATGATCGACGCCGTAACCTTCAAGGCGGATGGAACCGTTTCCAAACAGGTTACCAACCTCATTATCCACGGCACATGGTCCGCCGACCTCGACAACCTCGTAGAAACCTCCGACGATGCCGCTACGGATCTCGAATGGGACAGACAGACCAACACAGATACAAAGCTCTACCCCGTCAACGGAGCAAAGCTTACAAAATATGCTTTCAAAGCCGAATAAGCTACTGTGAAACCAATCCACAAAAGTCCCTGGAGTACCATGCTCCGGGGCTTTTATTTTTTGGGCGCCCCCTCCGGGCCGGGCTGTCCGCGGTGCAAGGCACCCTGCTCCCATCCCTGGCGCACTCCCAAATGAAGGGCCGGGCTCGCCCCTCCCTAAGCGGCTCAAAGACTTCCCCTCACGACCCCTTGCCGCCCCCATTCGCAAATTTCTGCTACGATATTACCGATGCCGTCAGCGGCAGCGGCCGTTCCAATTTTTTTTCACAACCACTTAACATTTAAATAAAAAACCCTTACTTTTGTCCACTCATTTAGTAGACTAATAAATTTTGAATATGGTTAAGCGCTCCTGCTGTTGTTGTACCTGCTAAGCCCCACAACACAGCCAATCACTAACTTCTAACTGACAAATGACTCTTATGAGACCAATCTTATGGCTATTTGCCATCGCATTCCTATTGCCCCAACTGCTCCGTGCCCAAAACAACCCGGATATCAGATCGGTATTACAGGGCAAAGTCTTCGACGCCAAAACCGGCCTCCCGCTCGAAGGAGCCAATGTCCGCATCAAGGGCACCACCAATCAATCCGCCACCGACAGCCACGGGCAATACCAATTACAAACAGGGCAGAAACTTCCGTTCACCATCGTCGTAAGCCTCGTCGGCTACAAGGAACAGGAATTCGTCACCACCTCCTCCCCCTTCGACATCCGCCTGACTTCCACCGAAACAGCACTCTCGGATGTGGTAGTTGTAGGGTATGGCACCCAGAAAAAGATCAGCGTAACCAACTCGGTCGCCCAGGTATCCGGCGCCGAACTGCAACGCAGGCCCGTCTCCAATATTCAACAATCCCTGCAAGGCCAGCTTCCCGGCGTCACCGTCCTCGACCAGGGCGGCACACCCGGTAACTCCTCCGCCACCATCCGTGTCCGCGGCATCACCACCTTCAATATCGGCTCCACAAATGGAACACAAGGCTTTGACCTTAGCAAGAACGACGCTTTAGTCATCGTCGACGGCGCCGAACAACGCCTCACCGACATCAACCCTTCCGATATCGAAAGCGTCAGTATCCTGAAAGACGCCGCATCCACCGCTATCTATGGAAGCCGCGCAACCAATGGAGTTATCCTGGTAACAACCAAGACAGCGAAACGAGGCCCCGCCCAGGTCAGCTTCAACAGCTACTACGCCCTGCAACGCGCAATCAACCGCCCCCAACAACTGGACATTTATGACTATATGAAGCTGGAGCAGACAGCTTACAACAACGCCGGTCTGACCCTGCCCTCCAAATTCACCGACGATAGCATAAACACCTGGGTACACGCTGCCAACCGCTATCAATATCCCCTCCCCAATACCTGGTTCCAAACACAGTTCCGCTCCGCTCCACAGACGAGCCAGGAACTCTCCGTAGCCGGCGGCAGCGACGTGATCCGCTCCCGACTCTCCGTTCGCTATGCCGACCAGGAAGGCATCATAAAAAACTACGGCAGCCAGCTCGCAGAGCTTCGCCTGAACACGGACTACAACGTGTCCCCGGCAATCACCGTTAACGGAAATATCGACTACCGCTATAATTATAACTACTACCCCACCGTCGACCCGATCAATTACTTCTACCACGGTTCGATGTGGGCCGTTCACAAATACCCAACCGGCAACTACGGTCTGAGTACCCAGGGCAACAACCCACAGATGTACGACGAACTCGGCGGCCTGTCGAAAAACAAGAACGACTACCTCACCGCCATCATACAAGGTACCTGGAAGATCGTCAGGGGACTTAGCTTTAACACCTATTTTGCAGGCCGCGTATACGACTCCTATGGCAAATACTTCACCAATGCTTACGTCAACACCGATTCGCTAAAGAACATCACAAAGACGGTAAGCCCAAACAGCCTCACCGAAGCGAGAAACACCCTAAAGGAATATACCTGGCAAAACCTGCTGACCTACGAACAGAGCTTCGACCAGCATCATATAAAGGCGCTGGCCGGCTATTCGCAGATCGACAACGTACAAACTACGCTCTCGGCCTATCGCCAGAATTTCTATAATAACGATATCCAATCGATCAGCCAGGGCGCATCAGACGGTACCCAGACCAACAGCGGATCGGATGCGGAATACGCGCTCCGCTCCTACTTCGGTCGCATCAACTACGACTTCGCCGGCAAATACCTGCTCGAAGTCAATGGCCGCCGCGACGGTTCCTCTAAATTCACCGGCACAAAACAATATGGCTTCTTCCCCTCCTTCTCAGCGGGCTGGCTCCTGTCCAGGGAAGACTTCTGGGATGCGATAAAACCCGCCATACAGGATCTCAAATTGCGCGGCTCCTGGGGTAAGACCGGGAATCAATCGGTTAGTCTTTACAGCTATTACTCTTCGCTGACAGCAGCAGGATATGACTTCGGCGGCAACGCAGTACAAGGCTACCGGGAAAGCACACTGGCCAATACGGACCTCGGTTGGGAATCCACGACCCAGCTTGACCTCGGCCTCGACGCATCGGCATTCGACAGAAAGCTCAATGTCACAGTAGACTACTACCGCAAAGTCACCAACGATATCCTGCTCAACCTCGATATCCCCGCTACAGTAGGACTCGCAGCCCCCTATCAGAACGCAGGTTCGGTAGAAAACAAAGGCTGGGAATTCAGCTTCAACTACGCCGGCAAGACCGCCACAAATGGTTTCCGTTATGCGATCTCGGGGAACCTCAGCATCAACAACAACAAAGTTCTCGACCTCAAAGGCACCGGCCCCTATATAACCGGATCGGACATCGACCCCCGATTTATCGTCGCAAAAGGGCTGCCTATTAACTCGCTTTATGGCTACAAAACCGCCGGACTCTTCCAGGCACAGGACGAGATAAACTCCTACGGAGCAACCTATGCCAGCAACACCAAACCCGGCGACGTCAAATACATCGACCGTAACAAGGACGGCGTTATCGACGCAAAAGACATGACCGTTATCGGCAACCCCTTTCCCAAATATACCTTTGCCCTCAACCCCAGCTTTGGCTATAAGAACTTCGAACTGAACCTGCTCTTCCAGGGCGTTGCAAAGGTCGACACCCGCCTATCCGGCGCACTTGCCGAAATGGGCGACCAGGAAGGATTTACGCATAAGATCTATCGCAATAACTACTGGACGCCGCAGAACACGCATGCCCGATTCCCAAGACCCGTCAAGTCGGATCTACGCAACGTGGCCACCTCCGACCGACTGGTCTTCAATGGCAGCTATCTGCGGCTGAAAAATATCCAGCTGGCTTATAACCTTCCCGCAAGCGTACTACGCAGGTCACATATCCATCAGCTGAAAGTCTACGTTGCAGCGACCAATATCCTAACCTTCTCCAAGCTGAACCAATGGAACCTCGACCCGGAAACATACTCGGGCAGAGCTACCTATTACCCGCAAACCTCCGTCTACACCCTCGGCCTCAATCTCAACCTTTAAAAATACTATCATGATCCGCTATACATATAAGTATTTCCCGGCAATACTGGCCTTGCTCTCCATGCTGGCCCTGTCCTCCTGCCAAAAGGACCTGTTGGATACCGAACCAAATGACCGGCTGTCGGAAAATATCTTCTGGAAAACGTCTACGGATGCTCAACTCGCCGTCAACTCACTCTACCGGGACCTCGACGGCACAAACATCTTATCCTTCGACGCCTTTACCGATCTGGCCATCGTTAACCAGCCGTTTGCAACCGAAGCCTTTATCTATCTCGGCACCTATGACGCCAGCAGCTCGAAGATCCTGACTGAATGGTCCAACGCGTTCACCGGTATAGCCGCCTGTAACTATTTCCTCGACAATGTCGACAAGGTCATCGCAGTTACCGACAGCGCCACTTTCTACCGATACAAGGCAGAGGCGACCGTATTAAGAGCCTATCAGTACATCAAACTGTCCTGGCTGTTTGGCGCTTCTCCCATCCTCAGAAAGCCGCTCTCCCTTACAGACGCCCGCACACTTACCCGGGATTCGGTATCGGCCGTTTATGATTTCATCGATTCTTCTCTCACGGCTGCAGCACCCCATCTCCCAACCAGCTACTCTGGATCGGATGTCGGCCGCATCACCCGCGGCGCCGCACTGGGACTAAAAGCACGCGCCGACCTCTATGCCGGCAGATACACGGCATCAGCAGCCGCAGCAAAATCGGTCATGGACCTCGGCGTATACCATCTCTATTCCAACTATAGCAAACTCTTTAGCTATGCCGCAGAGAACAACAGCGAAGTGATCCTCGACAAGCAATTCATCGCAAGCTCCTATTCCAATAATGTGTTCTACCTGCTGGCGCCCTATAGCCAAAAGAGCAGCCAAAGCACCTATGTCCCGACCCGCGCCGCGGTCGACCAGTTCGAAAGCGGTGACCCCCGGCTGGATTATTCGGTCTTCCTCGATGGCGATACCTTACCAAGCGGCGCAATCTTTCATCCCGCACCAAACAGCGGTACAAGCGATGCCGTCGGCAGCACCTATATCGCTTCCGTTACCGGCTATAATATCAAGAAATACATCAACACGGCCGACTACGCATTGCCTTCTAACTGCGGCATCAATATTATTTTGCTGCGCTATCCTGAAATATTACTGACCTATGCCGAAGCAAAGATCGAATCCAACGCGATCGACCAGTCTGTATACGACGCGATCAACACCGTCCGTACCAGCAGATCCGATGTACAGCTGACCGCCATCCCCACCGGCCTCAGCCAGGACTCCCTGCGAAGCGTCGTTCGTAAAGAACGCATCGTAGAGCTTGCCTTTGAAGGGCTGCACCTCGCAGATATCCGGCGCTGGCACACCGCCGAATCGGTCATGCCGGGCAATGTATACGGCATAACCTATCTCAACGGCGGCGTTCAAACGACCGTTCAACCAGCCGTTGCGAGGGTCTTTAATGCAGCCAAACACTATCTTTGGCCAGTCCCACAAACGGAACTGGACCAGGATCCGTCACTGGGACAAAATCCTAACTGGTAAAATAAAGTATATGAAAAATAAATTCCGACTAAAACCATTGGCACTGGGGCTGCTCGCCGGCCTGACCGGACTCAGCCAGCCCTCCTTTGCACAGAACAAAAAACCCAATATCATCTTCATCCTTACCGATGACATGGGCTACTCGGATCTGAGTGGCTATGGCAACCCGGTAATCGAAACGCCCTTTCTCGACTCGATCGCAAGGGTAGGTGTCCGCGCCACTAACTATATCGTCACTACACCCTCCTGCAGCCCCAGCCGCGCAGCCCTGCTGACAGGACGTTATGCCTCTCGTATGAATATCCCCGATCCGCTAAGCCCCGGCTCGCCATTGGGTATTCCCGACGAAGAAGTAACCATCGCAGAAATGCTGAAGACCGCCGGCTACAAGACCGCAATGATCGGCAAATGGCACCTCGGCGATAAACACGACTATAACTATCCGACATCACAAGGCTTCGACTCCTATTATGGCCTGTTGTACAGCCACGACTACCGCTGGCCCTACGTAAAGACCGATACGACGATAAAAGTCTATCGCAATCGCACACCCGAGATCTATAAACCCGCCGATTCGAATCTGACTCACCTGTATACCAACGAGGCGATCCGGATCATCAACGCGCAGCAGAAGACACAGCCCTTCTTCCTTTATCTTGCATATAATATGCCGCATCTGCCGGTAGCCCTGGCCGCAAAAGCCAGCTATCTGCAAAACCACCAGGAAGGCGGCCCGCTCGGTGCAGTAGTAGAAGATCTCGATTCCAGCATCGCACAGCTTTGGAGAGCACTGGAGAAAAATGGTCTCGCCGATAACACGATCCTCGCCTTTAGCAGCGACAACGGCCCCTGGATCGAATTTCCCGTGCGCATGTCCGGCGATAGCGTAACCAAACGCTGGCATGCCGGCACAGCAGGCGTCTTCCGCGGCTCAAAAGCGTCTTCCTATGAAGGCGGCGTCCGCGTCCCCTTCTTCGTTTACTGGAAAGGCCATACCGCAACAGGCGTAACACTCACCAACCCGATCAGCAACGTCGATATCCTGCCAACCTTGGCCGCATGGTCAGGAGCCGCTCTGCCCGCCGGCAGAACCCTCGACGGCCAGGACATCTCCGACCTCCTGTCAGGAAAGGCCAACCGCAAATCTTACACACACCGGCCCATCTATATCGTCAATCATGGCTATGCCGAGGCCGTCCGCTTCGACAACTGGAAATACCGCGAAGTCCCCGCCAGCGCCGACGCGCCGCCACCCGCCGACATGGTCTCCGCCACAGCCGCAGGAGCCCCCACCGGCGCACCGGCCGCCAGCACATCATCCCCCCGCACAACACCAGCCGCAAACTCCAGCGCAGCGCCCACCGGAACAAGCCCATCACCCCCCAAACCAACCGGCACCATCCGCCAACTCTTCAACCTCGCCTGGGACCCTAGCGAACGCTCAAACCTTATCGACCAGTTTCCTCAACAAGCAGCCGAAGGAAAAAGGCTGTTCGACGCCTTCAAAGGCCGGGAAACCAACTAATACACAAAGGGCAGGCTCACCAACGCCTGCCCTCACCTGATTCATAAATGTCCCAGGTCCGGTATTCCAGGAGCGTATAGATATACGCTCCCTTTATTTTAAAATAATGTAGTATATCAAAAAATAATTTACTACATTTGTCTACTAATTTAGTAGACTATAATCAGACCCGATATGCTCCGGGAATTTACAACTGAACTGACTGATGGTGAACTGCTTCTCCAGCTCCGCGCAGGATCTGCCAGCGCTTTCGAGAAGATCTATCACCTATACTGGAAACGCCTCCTTGCGATCGCCTATCACCATATCGGAGAAAAAACAGCCTCAGAAGAAGCCGTACAGGAAGTGTTCACCAGCCTTTGGCAAAGAAGAAACGATCTTATTATAGAGAGCCTGCCTAATTACCTTGCCTCCGCAGTAAAATTCAATGTCTTTAACCAACTCCTGAAGGAGAACCGGCGACGCCAGCTGCTCAGCCAACACTATGCCCCCGAAACACAAGTACACCCGGACAGTCACCTCCACGCCCGACTGCTCGAAGAACATATCCAGGGCATCGTAGACAAACTTCCGAAAAAATGCCGCCTCGTCTTTGTCTATAGCCGCCACGACGGACTCTCCCTCGATGAGATCGCCGACAAAATGAACATCTCCATCAAAACCGCTGAAGCCCATCTGAGTAAAGCCCTCCGCAGACTTCGGCTTTCACTGAAAAATTATTACTTCGCGCCGACAACCATCAATCTCGCCCTGCAAAGTTTTTTTCAAAAAATCTGCTGACAGAGTAAGGGTAAAAAGCCGTTGACCACACCTATCTATAGACGACCGAAAAAATAACCTATGGATAGAAGGCTGCTGCTGGACCTCATCGAAAAATACCTTGCCGGCAAAACAACAGAAGAAGAAAAACAATCGCTGCTGGACTGGTACCAATCTTCCGATTATACGCACGTGGAATGGCCATCCACTTCGCCGAATGAGGAACAGCTGGTCCGTACCCGCATCCTGCAGAACCTGCGCCCCCTGTACCAGGAATATTTGTATCAGGAATATCAACCCAGGCCAAACCCGGTTCGCCGGATGGTCCGGATCGGCAGCCGCGCAGCAGCAGCATTGGCTGGACTGGCGCTGATATTGATCCTGGTCGAAAAATTCAAAGCTGCAGGCCCGGAAAACTATATCTCTGTATACAATCCCGCAGGTAAACTACAACAGGTGACGCTGCCCGATGGTACCAAAATATGGTTGAGCGCCAATACCCATCTGCTGTACCAACGACAATTTGCCGACAACCGGGAAGTAAAGCTGGAAGGTGAAGCCTTCTTCGAAGTAGCCCCTTCTCCTAAACCCTTTGTTGTTCATACCAGGGAATTGGAAACAAAAGTCCTGGGAACATCCTTCGACATCCAATCCTATGAAAAATCAAAAAACACCAGCATCACACTGATCTCCGGCAAGATCGCTGTCACAGAACCGCAAACAGGAACGACAAATATCCTGAATCCCGGAGAACAGATCACGCTGGATCACACAACAAAGCAGCTGGACAAAACCAGCCAGCCGACAAACAATACGGAATGGCGAAAAGGAGAACTGGTGTTCGACCTCGTCACCCTTGAAGACATCGGCTTGCAGCTCGAAAACTGGTACGGCTATCATATACATTTTAAAGACCCCTCCCTGAAACGCTATCGTTACAGTGCCCGATTCAAAAACTCTATCCCGCTGAAAGATCTCTTGTCAATATTGTGACGTCAACAATCTAAGTTATACCATTGATGAAACGCGGCGCCAGGTAGACCTGTCTTCACAACCGCGGCACTAAGCCAGAATAAGACCTTGTTCAAAAACGGAAAATACCCTTCCGGCAGGAATGCTTTTGCACTATAAGTACATAACATTAGTAGACTAAAATGGACCCAACCAAAACTCTCAAATGATGCATATGGCAAAAAAAAGATGGTTAAGCGTTCACAAAAAATATCTTACACTTATGCGGGTCACCTGTTTGACGGCAATTCTGCTGCTGCTCTCTTTTCTGACGCTCCTGGCCTATCCAGGAAGAACCCAGGATCTGAACAACACCCTGATAACCTTAGATGCAAAAAAAGCATCTATCCGGGACATCCTGAAAGACATCGAAAAGCAAACTGAATTCCGGTTCGTATACAACGCAGCCGATGTCCCCGGATCCGGCAACATATCGATCGCCTACCATCAAAGGCGGCTCGGAACAGCGCTCGACGAACTGCTATTCCCACGAAAGTTTACCTACCGGCAGATTGGTACAAATATCCTGATCAAACGTATCATAAAACAGGACGCCTCGCCTGAACACGCCGCAGACAGCACCTGGATCAATTGCAGAGTCACCGACGAAAAAGGAGAAGGCCTGGCAGGAGTGACCGTCAACGTAAAAGGCAGCAGCAGATCGACATCGACGGATGGCAGCGGTAATTTCCGGCTTGCCGTTTCGGACCCACACCCAACCCTCGTGTTCTCCTTTGTAGGATATAACCGAAAGGAAGTCCCGGCAGGCGGCAACACCGACCTCCAGATCCGGCTTTCGGAAAATGGACAACAGTTATCTGCCGTAATGGTCACGGCTCTGGGATTCAAAGAGAACGTCGATCGCCAGGCAGCTACGGGATCACGCGTGTCCGGACAAAGCATCGTGAATTCCGGAGAAAGCTCCTTTCTCAATGGCATAGCCGGCAAGGCCTCCAACGTCCAGATCAACCGCTCCTCTGGTGACCCCGGCGCTGGTTCTTTTATCCAGATAAGAGGATTGAGCACACTGACAGGAGACAACCAACCGCTCATTATCGTCGACGGCATCCCTATATCCAACTCAACTATCGGCGGAGCCATCGGGGGCGCCGTACAGGAATCACGACTAAATGACATAAACCCAAATGATATCCTGTCCGTACAGGTGCTGAAAGGCGCTTCAGCTGCGGCCTTATGGGGATCGCGCGCTGCCAATGGCGTGGTGATCATAACCACCCGCAGCGGTAACAAAGAAAAAATAACCATCACCTACTCGTCTACCGCCTCCTTTGACAATATCAATGTACCGTTTCATCCGAGACAAAAAGTATATGGCCAGGGTTCCGGAGGCGTCTACAGCCCTACAGCAATCAATTCCTTTGGCGACAAGATTGCCTCCCGGGCAGGCGGAGAAGACCAGGTCAACACAACAGGCGCCTACTTCCAGGCTGTCAATGGCAAAAAGTATTATCCGATCACTCAGAAAAATTCGAGAGACGTGTTCGTCGACGCCAACTATGACAAAGTCTTCCGGACAGGCGTTTTGACCGACAATAATATCGGCATCAGCGGCGGCACAGATAAAAGCACCTACTATTTCAGCGCCGGCGACCTCAACCAAAAAGGCATCCTCAACGGCAACAGCAACTACAACAGAGCCTCCTTCCGGCTGAACACGGAACGCAAACTCAATGATGTTTTTCGTATCTCGACAACCTCATCCTTTACAAAGACCAATTCAAACCGGATCGGCAGAAGTAATTCGACATCCGGAGTGACGGCAGGACTCTTACGAACACCCCCTGACTTCGACGTCTCGGATTATAAAGGCAATTACTATTCGAGCCCCACGGCTTCCCCAGCAGTCAATAGACAACGTACCTATCGCAGCTATCTGGGCGCCACCGCAAACCCACTGATAGGAAATCCCCTTTGGGCACTCCATGATCAACGCTATACGACATCCGTAAATCGCTTTATCAACAGCGTCGAGTTTACGCTCAAACCGGTAAGTTGGTTTGACCTTACCGGCAGGGCAGGATATGACATGTACACAGACGAACGACTGAATTATTTCCCCGTCAATGACTACCAGGGCGCCGGAAAAGGCACTTTTACCGAAGAAGTCTATAAAGAAGCACAATGGTCAACCGACATCATCGGAAGGGTCAAAAAAAGCCTGTCTTCAAAATTATTCCTGACCTATATCGCCGGGTTCAGCGTCAACGACCGGCAGTATTTCAGTAATAGCACAACCGTCACCAACTACATCATCCCCGATGGACCTGTCAACTTCTCCAATGCCACCTCAGCCAATATCGCCGCTACAGACTACCGCTGGCATACCCGTACCGCACGGGCTTACAATACAATCAACCTCGCCTTCGATGACGCCCTCTTTCTGAATGTAGCAGCAGCCGGCGAGTCGGGCTCCGCCTTTGGAGAAAAAACCAGCAAGACATTCTATTATCCCTCCGCCGATATCGCCTGGCAATTCACAAAACTCGATGCATTATCCCGCAGCTCCCTGCTGAGCTTCGGAAAGCTAAGAGCCTCTTATGGCGTGGTCGGCGTACAACCACTACCCTATAAAACCCAGACGGCATTTGTCGCCGCCTCCTACAATGAGGGCACTTCAGGCGGCGTCAATGACGACTATCTCGCAGGTTCGCAATACGGCAATGGCGCCTTTCTTCAGAATACGGAACGCGGCAACAGTAAACTGAGGCCGGAAAAGAAGACGGAATATGAACTGGGCACAGACCTTCGTTTCTTCGACGATCGTCTGCGGACAAGCTTCACTTACTACCAGAACCACGTAAAAGACATGCTGATCCCCGTAGGGCTTTCTCCTTCCACAGGTTTTATCACCGAGTATACGAACGCCGCTTCTCTAAAAAACAAGGGCGTGGAAGCCGATCTGGGTTTTGAACTCATCCATTCCAAAGATTTTACCTGGACGGTAAATGCCAACTTCAGCCACAATCACAATACAGTCACCGATCTGGCAGGTACAACTTCTCTTTCGGTCGCCACTTCTATCCTCAGCACCGTGGCAGTCGTAGGAAAACAGGTCGGTGTGCTCTGGGGTGGAAAATATGCGCGCAATAAAGACGGTTCACTGTCACTGGATGCCAACGGATTTCCCCAGCTTGACCCCAACCAGGGCGTGATCGGTGACCCGAACCCAAATTGGGAAGGCGGCCTCGGGACAACGCTTAGCTATAAGAAATTCACACTCGATGTACTTTTCGAAACGTCACAGGGCGGAGATTTTTACGAAGGCACCAGGGGAGTAATGTACAATTTCGGAACACACGCAGACGTAGGACATGATGTTACACTCAAACAATCGATGAAAAATTATGCCGGAACCACGTTTGCCGCGGGAACGACCGTACGCGGAAATGTAAAAGACTTCGGAGCAGGCCCGGTATTGCTCGACGAACCTTATTACACCTCGATCGGCGGCGGCTTCGGAGGCCTGAACGAACAATGGATCAGCAATGGCAGCTGGACCCGGCTGAGACAGCTGTCCCTGACCTATCGGATCGATGCCGAAACATTCCACCACAAGTTCCCCTTCCAGGCGATCGACGTCACGGCAAGCGGAAGAAATCTTCTTCTATGGACAAAAATAAAAGGCATCGACCCTGATACCAATATCAGCGGAACATTACTGGCAAAAGGACAGGATTACTCGAATACGCCCAATACGCGCTCGTTCCTGTTCACCTTAAAACTCACCTTCTAACAATCCCGACATCATGCTGTCCAGAAATCTATATACATTACTCTTTATCGGCTCCTTGTCACTATTCTCCTGCGAGAAGATAGTCAGCGGCCTGAACGACAACCCCAACAATCCGACAGATGCCTCAGCCGAACTATTGCTGACAGGCCTCCAACTAGGCAATATCGAGTTCCAGGAAGGCCATTCCAGCGTAGTCGCCGGCATCTGGGCAGGCTATTTTACAGGTATCGACCGGGGATATAAAAGCCTTGAGTACTACGTCGCCTCCGCATCGGACTTCACCTCCTACTGGCAGGACGTGTACTATGGCGTGATCGAACAACAAATCCTGCTCGAACAACGGGCCGCTGCCGTCAATAACAGGCTTACCATCGGTATCTCCCGCGTGATCAAGGCCTATGCTGCAGGCTCCGCTGCCGCTCTATGGGGAGATGTACCCTATACGCAAGCCGGAAGGATCGATCAATACCCCAACCCTGCCTATGATCCACAACTACGGGTATACGATAGCGTCCAGCGCTTGCTGGATAGCGCCATCGCCGACCTTACCTCCGGTATCGGAACCTCACCATCGACAGCCGATATCCACTTCGGCGGCAGCGCCTCCAAATGGACAGCCGTAGCCCATACGCTGAAAGCCCGCTTTTTTCTGGAAACGAAGGACTATTCCAGCGCTTTCACAGAAGCAGCCAAAGGCATCAGCAGTTCGGCAGGATCACTGCTTTCCCTGCACGGCACGGCTACAGGAACACAAAACTTTTATTCCTACGGGAAATCACTGACCGATATCAATTCCGACGGCGCCTTTATAACCACCCTGCTGGACTCGGCAAGCGCCACCTATCACGGTAACAGCAAGACCGACGAACGGGCAAGACTCAACTTCTATTTCACCTATACAGGCAGCGGCGCCTCAAAATCGAAGTTCACCCCCAACACCACCTCGACCAGCTCTCTGAAAGGGATATTTGCACAAACAGCCTCCTATTCACTCGTCACCTACCAGGAAAACCTGCTCACCCTGGCCGAAGCCGGCCTCCGAACCGCAGGATTCGCCGAAGGACTGAAGGACCTCAACGCTTACAGGGCCTTTATGAATACCGGCGGATATATCGACGCTACCTATCTCAATGGCAACTTTAAATATGAACCCTATACCAGTGATGACTTCGCAGCAGGCGGAATCGTAAACACCAATAACCTTTCTCCCGAAGACGCCCTGCTAAACGAGATCCTCTTAGAAAGATATCTCTGCTTCTTCGGGCAGCAGCTGGGCTTTAATGAGGTCAGAAGAACAAGAAAAGAAACAACAGGAGTAAAAATCACCCCCAATATCGGCACACAATTACCGGAAAGATTCCTCTACTCGCAAGACGAGATCAGCTCAAATAGCAATGTGCCCACCCCAACTCCCGGAGTCTTTGACGTAACCCCTGTAAATAAATGACCATGAGCAATACCACCAATAATTGGCCCCGGATCGGACTGGTTGCGCTCCGGGTTGCTTTTATCTTCTTTATTATCCAGATCCTGCCCATCGATCTGGACTTCTGGACAAGATTCTTTAGATTAGAATGGTCCACAGGCAGTTTTGAAAACCTATTTGGATTAACCAGCTGGTCCCCGCATTTTCTGTCCGCCAGCCACATTCCGCAATGGGGGATCGGCAGCTTTGCCAACCAGACCATCGCTTTCCTTATAGCCTTGACAGGCGCCGCTATCTGGTCCCTGGGCAAACCCGCACAGACAGACTATACAAAACTATATTACTGGCTCCGCCTGCTCCTAAGAATTCGACTGTCTATAGCTATCCTTCCCTATGGACTGATCAAGCTCTTCCATATCCAGATCCCCGCTCCAACCCTCAGCGATCTGAACACAGCCTATGGCGATTTCCTCCCCTGGAAGATCTATTACCTGACCACCGGCGCCTCTTCAGCAGGGTATGAAGCAACTCTTGGCCTGCTCGAAGCAGCCGGCGCACTGTTATTGCTATCCCGACGCACAACCCTGATAGGCGCCGCACTCATCACAGCGCTGCTGACCAATATCACCGTCGCCAATTTCGCCTATCGTGTCGGCACACATGTCTATTGCACCTATCTGCTCTCGCTTGCCCTCGCACTCGTGGCCTATGATATCCCGCGTCTCTATCAGCTGCTGGTATTGCGGCGGCAAGCACAACCCGATCGATTCCTATCGTCCTTCGGAGAAAAAAACAAACGCAAAAAGCAACTGGCAAAAGCAATTTACCTGCTTCTCGTACTTTCCTTCACCATTGCCATTGCCATACAACATCACACCGACCGCTGGCCCTATCCGTCAACGGCAGGCATACGCAACAGCGCAGGATACTATAACGTACGCGAATTCTCCATCAATGGCCGACTCCTTCCCTATTCCCTCACAGATTCAACCAGGTGGCAGAACGTTGTCTTCGAGAAATGGAATACCCTCACCATCCGGATCAACAAACCCGTTGCCGCCGACCTTTCGCGGCCAGCGATCGAATACCAGCCAGACCTGGAAAGAACCTACGAATCCGCTGGCAACGGAGGCAGGCTCTTCTATAGCTACCTGGCCGATACCGCAAATAACTTGCTGCATTTGCAGCATAAGAACGGTAATGCCGCCGGTTATAATCTTGCCTACCAGCAATCAGGCGATTCATTGCTGACCCTCACAGGAACCACTAACACCGGCGACTCGGTAAGAATCATATTGGAAAGAAACGACAAAAAATATCTTTTAAAAGAAGGGCGGCGCGTGCCCCGAAAAATATGACCATGACAAGTATTTATATAACCCAGCCGCAGTTACCCTGGACAAAAGGAGAAAGGACAACCTTCCGGATCGCCGCCATCTTCGTTCTGCTGCTGATCCTGCCGCTGAGCGCAGAATGGTACAGCCAGCTTTTTCACGCCAACTCGCTTTTCAACTTTATGCGGGCTCTGACAGACTATTCACCGAAGTTTGTCACCCTGACGAGCGAGAACGGCAAATGGGGCTGGCAAAGCTACGCCAACTGGGGAGTGGCCCTGCTGGCAGCAGTAGCGGGCGGGCTGCTTTGGTCCTTCTTTTCGGAACGTAAAGGAAGACAATCCTATAACGAGCTTTACTACTGGCTGCGCGTAGCCGTCCGCTACAGGATCGCCCTGGGAGTACTGGACTATGGCTTTATGAAATTCTACCCCGTACAAATGCCCTACCCGTCGCTTGGCATACTGAATACCAACCTGGGAGACCTTTCGGGTTACAAACTTTACTGGCAATCGGTGGGAGTAATCCCCTGGTATGAGGTTTTCCTCGGCTGCGCAGAAGTCTTTTCTGCCATCCTCCTGTTTTTCAGACCCACCACAACCATCGGAGCAGTGCTGGTAGCCGGCATCCTCTACAATATTGCACACGCCAATCATGCGTATGACGGCGGGGTACATGTGTTCAGCGCAATGTTTGCGCTGCTCGCGCTATTCCTGCTGGCCAAAGATCTCCCCGCGCTATATCAGCTGCTGATCAAAGAAAAAACAGCAGTGTCCCCCGAGTTTGTTCCACATTTCCCACAGCAATGGAAATCCTTCCTCCTCCGCGGGTTTAAATATTTCGTCGTCTTTTGCTTTACCATCCTCTACGGCTATCTCCGCTATGACCTTCACTTCGTAAAACATCATCTGAAAAAACCCGCTACTCCCGGTCTTGCCGGAAGCGCAGGCGTCTACCAGGTCACCAGGTTCCAACTCAATGGAAAAGAAATCCCCTACTCTCCCATTGACTCGATCCGCTGGCAGGAAGTGATATTGGAAAAGTACTCAACCCTGATCACACATACTTGCAAACTCCTCAATATCCCTCAAGGCAACGGCAGCCGACAGGATAAAGACGTCGACCGCAGCTACGAACTGGCTGGCGTAGGCGGTGGTAAAATATTCTATTACTACGATGCCGATACGGTTAACAGACTTTTGCACCTGCAAGACAAAGGACAGGTTGCCCTCCTCAACGGTGAAGGAAGAATCAGCCCGACAAAAAAGAGCAAATCCAACCAGGTACCTACCCTTTCCTGGCACTATGACCGGCCAACAGAAAACAGACTCCTGTTGTATGGGAAGACCGCAACAGGAGATTCCATATCCGCCGTCCTCGATCGCATCCCAAAAACTTACCTGCTGGAAAGCGGTCTTTAAAAAAACGCACAAACAAACACCTCAAGAAAATGAAAGCATTTACAACGATCATCGCAGCAACAATCACTCTTTTACCAGCATGGGCCTCCGCACAAAAATCCGGGAAAAGCAACGACAGCTATACCAGGAACATACAGGCCTGGTATAACCAACGAGACAAAGAACTTGCGCAGCTCGCAAGCCCGCTGAGCCTTGTCGGCTCCTATAGTCTGAAAGAAGGCACGACGACTTTTGGAAGCGACCCGTCCAACGACATAGTGCTGCCAAAGGGTATCCCCGCAAAAGCGGGAAGCTACCTGGTAAAAGGAGACTCGATCTACCTTCAGCTGAACGATGCCGGGAAAATAAAAGTCGAAGGCCGGACAGCCATCAGCAGATCGGATATCCCAAAACAGGATTCCCTGAAATACACGTCGGCGCCTTCTTCCATTGTGCTGCAACAGGACAACGTCCGCTGGTTCGTAACCGTCAATTCCGGCAAACTGGTAGTCCGGGTACTGGATAACAACAGCGAAGCGCACCGCCATTTCACAAAAGTGGACCGATACCCTATCGACCTCAAATGGCGGATAAAAGGCATCTTCGAGCCATTCGCACCCCAGACCACCATTTCGATCACCAACGTAAAGGGAATAACCAATCAACGTCCTGCTGCAGGACTCGTTCGGTTTAGCTATGAAGGAAAAGAATATGCCCTGCAAGCTCTCGAACAGGACGATAAACTATTCTTTACATTCTCGGACAGTACCGGCGAACACGGATCCTACGCCTTCCGATTCCTCTCGGCCGCCCGCCCCGACGCAGACAACACCGTTATACTGGACTTCAACAAGGCAACCAATCCCAATTGCGCCTTCTCGAAATATTCCGCCTGCCCTTTACCCCCGCCAGGAAATAGCCTTGACTTCGCCATTCCGGCAGGAGAAAAAAAATACGGACCGGCTTACTAACCGTCCATTGACAAAATCAAAAAGTAGAAACAGAATGATCCATCCAACCCCGCCGGTCGTCTGGCAACAGTACCAGAAACTTCTATTCAGAACATTCCTGCTTTTTTCGCTGGTCGTGCTGATCCCGTTTGACGCGAAATACCTTAAGCAAGTCGCATCCATCAAATGGAGCAAACTCACCTACGTAGATGCAGACCTCCTGTCAAACTATTATCCCTGGTCGATCGACTTTAACGGCGGCGACAATTATGGCACTCTGCTCACAGCACTGGCCGTCGCCTTCATAGCAGCACTGATCTGGAGCGCCATTGATCGCAAGACCCAACAATACAATACGCTTTATTACTGGCTAAAGGTCATCATCCGGTATAAACTGGCCGGCCTGATGCTTTACTTTGCATTTATCAAAGTATTTCCCGTTCAGATGCCTTTTCCGACGGTCAGCCAGTTGAACACTATTGTCGGTGATTATACCCCGGGGCGACTCTTCTGGATTGCGACGGGAGCCTCCCCTTCCTATGAGATCTTCGGCGGCGTCGTTGAACTGCTGGCCACAGTCTTACTGCTATGGCGAAAAACAACTCCCCTCGCCGCCTTTTTATTGGCCTTTATCCTCGTACAGATCGTAGCGCTCAATATCTGCTATGATACCGGCGTTCAGATAAAATCCATCATTATTCTGCTCTATGCCTTATTTCTGCTGGCAGAAAACATAGCCCGAATCTGGCGCTTTTTTTTCAACCAGCAGACCGAAAAGATCATCTCCTTTCCTTCGCCGCCATTGACTCAAAAATGGCAGCGAAACGGCCGCATAGCCCTAAAAGCCATCTTTATCGTTTTCTTTTTAGGATTCAGAGGCGTCAGCGTTGCCCTGGCTTATAACTCCGGCCGCTCCTTCAAACTTCCCGAAGAAAGAGGACTGCCGCAGCTAAAAGGCTTCTATTATGTAGAACGCTTTCAACGCAACGGACAGGAATTACCTTTCAATCCGCTGGATTCGGTGCGTTGGCAGAACGTTGCCTTCGAAGCCTGGAATACGCTTAGCATCAAAGTGACCCGACCCGTAAAACTACAAGTGATGAACAGCGTGCGCAAGACCGAAATCCATAGCAATGCAGGACGACACTATTTTGCATATAAAGCCGACACGCTCAACAGCATCCTCTATTTGCACAACAGGGCGGATACAAGCAAAAAGCTAAGCTTCCATTTTCGGCAGATCGATTCCTTGAGGATCCAACTGACAGGCCTGGATGAAAAACACGATTCATTGAATATATTGCTCACAAAGATTCCGCGGGAATACCCGCTGATCGAAGGAAGACATGCTAAAGAATATATCACCTATTAATGTCTGCATGAAAAACAACACAACTGAATTTGATGCCGTAGTAGTGGGCGCCGGCCCCAATGGTCTTTCCGCAGCCATTACTCTTCAGCAAAAAGGCCTCTCTGTACTGTTGCTCGAAGCAAAAAATACTGTCGGAGGTGGCATGAGAACTACAGAGCTGACTTTGCCAGGTTACTGGCACGACGTCTGCTCTGCCGTTCACCCCCTTGCAGCCGGCTCCCCCTTTTTTAGCGAACTCCCGCTGCACAAATACGGTCTGCAATATATCTATCCGCCCACGGCGGCGGCGCATCCCTTTGATGGAGGTACCGCCGCCATACTCAAAGGCTCGGTTGACCAAACCGCTCGCCTGCTCGGTCATGACGAAACCGTTTACCGAAAATTGCTGCAACCCCTCGTAGAAGAATGGCCCGATATCGCCGCCGATGTACTGGGACCGCTTCATTGGCCCAGCAAGCCGCTAAAGATGGCCGCATTCGGAACAAAAGCATTGCTGCCCGCAACACGACTGGCAAAGCGCTTTCAGACCAAAGAACTTCGCGGCCTATGGGCGGGTATGGCAGCTCATTCCATTCTACCATTGACAGAACCCGCAACATCAGCCATCGGCCTGGTGCTCATGATCGCAGGCCACCTCAAAGGATGGCCCGTGCCAAAAGGCGGCTCCGCCAGTATAGCCAATGCACTGGCCAGTTACTTTGTCGAGCTTGGCGGCAAGATCGAGACTAACCATATCGTCCGCTCTTTCGCGCAATTACCCTCCTCCAGGGCAGTACTGCTCGATCTGACCCCACAACAATTACTGACACTCGGAGGACATCGCTGGTCCTCTCTCTATCGATGGCAGCTGGAAAAATATCGCTATGGACAAGGAGTATTCAAGATCGACTGGGCCCTCGAGAGCCCCATTCCTTTTACTGCCACAGAATGCCGGCAAGCCGGAACGGTTCATATCGGAAATACCCTGGAAGAGATCAAAGCCGCCGAACAATTGACAGCAAATGGCGGCCACCCGGAAAAACCATTCGTGCTGCTGGCACAACAAAGCCTTTTCGACTCAACACGGGCCCCGAAAGGCAAACACACCGCCTGGGGATACTGCCACGTACCCAATGGATCAACACAGAATATGACCAACGAGATCGAGCGGCAGATAGAACGCTTCGCCCCCGGCTTCCGCGACCGTATACTCGCCCGTCACGTGATGAGCACCGCAGAGATGGAGAAATATAACTCCAATTATATCGGCGGCGATATAAATGGCGGCGCCATTGACTGGCGTCAGCTGTTTACCAGACCCGCCCTCCGCTGCTCTCCCTACAGAACCTCCGACAAAGGCATCTATATCTGCTCTTCCTCTACCCCTCCCGGCGGCGGCGTACACGGAATGTGCGGCCGCCATGCTGCCCTTCGGGCATGGAAAGACATTTTCCAGGTCCATTCGCATCAGTAGCACCCTGGTCTCACTCACCTCCTCACGCGAGAGCAACCCCAGCTTATCTCTCATGTAAACATCGCTTTAAAATATCCCAACATAAATAACACACTCACATAAGCCCATAAGAAAGAAAAAAATAGATGCACCGCCGTCTCAAATGTCTTCCCTTTCCAAAGCCTCGGCGAATACACAAAAAACTGAAAGTATAACCTAACGACCCAGAACACCCCAAGACCCAAACAAATCCTCCGCCCAAGCGCCGTATACAAAAGCTCGTCGGCCGACGTCAGGCAAAGCAGCCCAAACAAAAACACTACCAACGCGATAAAAAAAGTATGCACATACATCATCTGGCGGTTGACCAGGCTCAACGCAGCCAATTCCTGCTTCCAATGAAAATACTTTGGAAAGATAAAATGAACCAACGACAGAAGAATAAACAAACCACCAACAATCTTTACTTGCAATTCCATTTCTTACAAAAACATTATGGACGACATTCGAAGATAGACAGGAAAGGAGTAAACTTGGTTTCCTGAAAAGTCGCAAAACCAGCACTTTTAAAAGCCTTCCTCCAAACAGACCGGGAGAAAAAATGCGTAAACCCGACCGAAAACGCCAGAAAGTTCGGAAAGTCCCGCAAATGCTCAACCATCACCACCTTGCCCCCCGGTTTACAAAGCCGGTGACATTCCTTCAAAAAGGCAACCTTCTCTTCCTGTGACCTTATCTCGTGTGCAGCCGACAGCAGAAAAACCATATCGGCAGTACTGTCTTCCAACGGAAGCGCCCCAGACTCCACCTGCCGCGTCCCAGGATAGACCAGGCTTACTTTTCGCGCCCTTACTATAGCAGGCTCTGTATGCCGCCGGGAATCATAGAAATCAAACACCTTTAGCTCGCATCCGGGGATCTTTTCTTTGATAAGAAAACTCGTTTCATCAAAACCTGCATTGATATTCACGACCAGCCCTATCCGCTGTTGATCCGCAATGATCCTGTCCATCCATTGCAGGTCATAATACCCCGAAAAGTCATAGACATAAGCCGACACAAACAAAGGCATCAATAAACCATACAGGAATAGCGCGGCGATAACCCATGAATAGGACGTCGGCCAGTTTATAAAAGAAAAACCAAGCAGCAATGCCGCCAGCACTCCAAGCCCAGCCACATAAAAATGACGATTAAAACTGAGGATGTTCAAGACACCTTGAAACCTTCTTCTTTTTTGTGCCATTGTTCAATTTTACCCTTTTTCCAATAATAAGGAATATCCCGGATCACAAAAGCATTTGCCAGCCTTATAGCACTAAACCCCAACTCCTCGACAAATGAGAACCGTTGACTCAGAACCCTGACCGCTTTAGGCGTCCAGTTCTCCCTTACTCCTTCGATGATCAAAACCTTCTTCTCCGCCGGATCATACGTAAAGGTAAAAGGCAAAGGCCCCGCAAACCTTCTGGCCTCCTTCCAATCGGCAAATGGCGACCCTGACGGCAAGGGAATATTATCACCGGCAGAAAGATCAACCCGAAGTTGAAAGTCCGATTTCCCGGATCGTATTTCAAGGCTCCCATCCACACCTCCCTGATATATATCCGTCGTAGTGTATTTGTAATGGGTAAAGATATTGCCAAAGAACTCCATCTTTTTTTTGTCCGTTTCTGACTTAAGGATATATAACCCCCTCAATCTTTTTCCCGCAAGATTGACGTAACGGACAAACACCCGGTATCCGATCAGAAAAAAATCATTCCCCAACATCCTGGGAAACCCTTTTGGCCGCAATGACTTCGTCTGGACCATCGCCACAGCAATAAAGGCCCACTTATCGTCAAAGACATCCATCTCCAAACATTCAGGGATCAGGTGCTGAACCTCCTCCTTTGGGACGGCAAAGGTCAAAACCAGCGAGCTTTCAAAAAAAGCCTCAACAGCAAAAGGATGATTTTTAAGAGAAGCAAACATGTTAAATCTGTTCTGTGGTTTGGTTCGGGGATAAAGTTCCTGTTCCTGCCTGGGAATAAAACTCATTATAGAGGATTACGAGAATAAAGAAGAAAGCAAACAAAGCATTGAACCTACCCCACAAAAGCAGATCGGGAGCCAATATAAATTCAAGGATATTCATCGATGCGATCACTACAACCTGGGTAATCGCATTCACCCTCCTCCAGATACCAATGACGATCCACAGCGCCATCAGCGTTTCTGCGCAGCCTATCAATTTGGTAAAAAGCCCGGCATGCGCCTCGCCAATAATCCTGGCAACAATCAACCGATGCCGGGGAACAAGATTCAGCACCTTACAAAAAAGCCCGTTAGCCAACCAGACGGCTGATATTAAATAACGCATGACCATCCCTCAAAATACCCCTTTTCCTTTTAGAATCCAAGCCCCCGCCAACAAATCCCGCAGCTCGCCAACCCGCTTTCTACGAGCCACACCTGTCCATCCTCCACAATCCACATCCGCCAACCCGCTTTCCACAAGCCACATCTGTCGACCCACTCCCTCACCGGCAATCTCACGACGAGCCACACTCGCCAATCATCCCTGCCGGCCAAACCCGGCCAATCCGGCGCCAGCCATCTCTGCTCCAATCGGCCCGGCCAGGCAAGGTCCGCCTACCCGCCAAGCAACTCTACCATCTTCTCCAACGCATGCTCGCCATGCATCCACTCCACCATGTCGATCGACACCTTCGCTTCCACAATACCCCTCTCCTGCATCCGCTTTTCATAATCGGCAATGGCGGTCTTCATATCGTCATATCCCTCATCAGTCAACACCTCACACAGCTCTAACGCATCCAGCATCGCAAGATTAACCCCTTCGCCGGATGGTGGCATCAGATGCGCCGCATCGCCCAGTAAAGTAATATTGGCTTTTGTCTCCCAACGCTGATCCAACGGCATACAATATTGCGGACGCAGCAACAGCGGCAGACCAGCACGTTCCACCAGTCCCAGCCAAAGCTCACTCCATCCCTCAAACTCCGCCCTGAACCACGCTACAACAGCAGACCGATCCGAAAAATCAATTCCACTAACAGATACCCAATCCTCCTCTTTCCGAACACTGATATAAAAATCAATGGAACCATCGCCTTTGGATGAAATATGCAGAAACTTCCCATCAGCAAAGACATGGATCTTTCCGCCGTTCAATAAAGTCTGCATCGAAGGATACTCCGCCACATTCCCCTGCAGAATGATCGTGCCGGCATAGTGATTCTTAACCGACGTAACAAAAGGCCGGACCTTCGACGAAGAACCATCCGCGCCAATAACAATATCAGCAGTAGCCGTCTCTCCATTCTTAAAAGCCAGCTTCCAGCCATCCCCCTCCGGCACGAGTCCCAACAAATGACAATCCCAAACAACCGTCCCCGGTAATAATGAATCCAATAAGAGATCCCTCAAAGGCCCCCGATCAATTTCCGGTCGGGCATACACGCTGTCAAAATCATCGCGCGAACCGCTTTTATCGTCCCCCCCGCCGTCGTCCAAACCGTCATTCATCCGGCGCCCATCATCTTCAGCCGCGACGTTATCATCCTCCGCGACATCACCGTCCGGGCCAGCCGCACCATTCGTCCAGCGCTTATCATCGCCTACCGCGCCGCCAGCATCCTCTCCAATCCCTATATCATTATCCTCGCCAGCCGCGTCACCATCACCTCCTCCATCATCATAATAAACAACTCTCCCCTCCTTATCCATCACAAGCCCCTTATCCGCTCCCGGCCGGTAAGTCTTCTTAAAACATCCATCAACCCTGCCGCCTTAATAGCCTTCAACCCCGATTCATAGTGCAGGTCCAACGTAGCCCCCTGCACCCGCGCAGTTTCATTAAAATCTCTTTCATAAACCTTCACGCGAACTCCCTTCATCTGTAACAACCTCGCCAGCGTCAACCCGCCCGGACCTCCACCTACAATAGCAACTTCCCTACCCTGTAACAACATAATTTTCAATTTTGCAGATACAAAATTGAGGCAATCTTTTAAACTAAAATAGCCATCTTTGTACTAAAAATAGCCGTAAATGAAAATATCGATCACCGACAGCGGCTTAGGAATTGTCCAAAAATTTGCAAAAGCCATCGGTGCCGCAACGAAAGGCCGGTTTGTAATTATCCCAAAATCAAAAGGCTCGGGCTATATCACCGGCTTCTCCTGGGGCAGCGAGCTGCGCATGATGATCCGTAACTATCATTTAAAGGAGAACATTTCCATCGACCGCACCAATCAATTGGCCAAAGGACAGGAAGACATCGTCTTTCTGTTGAGCGGCATCTTTCCAACACCCGCCGATCCCGCCGAACAGCTATCACCGGAAAAATCCAACATCCTGATCTGCAAACACAGGGTTTCCTCCATCATGGACATGCCCTCCAACACCTCCTTCGGAAGCGTGACGATAGCCGTCTCCAAAACATACCTGAACGAACTCTTTGGTCACATAAAACACCCTGTAGTAAAAACGATAGTAGAAGCAAAAGAAAACCTCGTATTCGAAACGAACATCACCTCCAAAATCGTCCAGACAGCGGCAGAAATGCTCGGCCAGCCCGTACCGGAAAGCCTCGAAAAACAATACTATAAACTCAAATGCGAAGAACTGCTGACCCATACCATCTCCATCCTGTTGCAGCGCGAAGCCGTTCCAGCCGCAGATATGCATATAGACGACGTCAAAGCCATCTATGCCGTCAAGCTGCATTTACAATCGCATCTCGGTGAACCGCCCAATATCGCTCAGCTGGCAAAAGAGGCGCATATGAGCCAGCCCCGGCTTCGTAAGCTATTCAGCCAGACATTTGGCAAAGGCCCCTTTGAATATTACCAATCCGCACGCATGAACGAAGCCGCACGGCTGATCAAAGAAGACCACCTCACCATATCCGAAGTCGGCTACCAGCTCGGTTTCACCAACCTCAGCCACTTCTCGCGGGTCTTCCGGCAGCACATAGGCCATAAACCCAAAAGTTATTCAAAGCTATGATCACTCGGTATATTCTTTCTTAACCGCCATGGGCGGCAAATACTTCGGCGCAGCATTCCTGGCCGACCATTGCAAAGTCATATTTCGCTTAAAAATAGACCAGTCGAATTGCTTATATTCGCTGTAATGCAATAGACATGGATACCAACTCGACAGCCTTATTCCACAAGCGGGTGACCACCGCCGGGATTCTGATAGCGACAGGAATTGTTTTCGGAGACATCGGTACATCTCCCCTATATACACTAAACGCCGTCTTTCACGACCACACCATTACGGCAGAAAAAGCCCTGGGCTCGCTATCTGCTATATTCTGGACCCTTTTCTTTCAAACGACTGTAAAATATGTGATCATTACCCTTCAGGCTGACAACAAAGGGGAAGGAGGCATCTTCTCCCTGTACGCGCTTATACGCAAGATCTCCGGCCCCTGGCTGCTCTTTATAGCGATGGCAGGAGGCGCTTTCCTGATGGCAGACGGCATCATCACGCCCCCCATCTCTGTAGCCTCAGCAATAGAAGGGCTTCAGGCAATAGACCCGAACCTGAAGACACAGGGCATCGTCATTGTCATCCTGATCATCCTGTTCCTGTTTCAACAGTTCGGCACAGAAAAGATCGGCAAAGTATTCGGCCCCATTATGACCATCTGGTTCACCTTTATCGGGATCATTGGCATACTCGCTATGAAAGACAACCCCGGCGTACTGAAAGCGCTGAACCCCTGGTACGCCTACCATATGCTGCGCTACGCTCCAGGCGGCTTCTGGCTGCTGGGCAGCATCTTCCTTTGTACCACGGGCGCCGAAGCGCTGTACAGCGATATGGGACACTGCGGCAGGAACAACATCAGGGTAAGCTGGATCTACATAAAGATAACCCTGATCCTTTGCTACGCGGGACAGACAGCCTGGCTCCTGAACCACGACGGCCAAAGGATGGATATCATCTCCCCCTTCTACCACATCGTTCCACAAGCCATTTACCTGCCAGCGCTGGTACTTTCAACGCTGGCAACGATTATCGCCAGCCAGGCCCTGATCAGCGGATGCTTTACCCTTATCAACGAAGCGATACGACTGGATATCTGGCCCAGGCACAGGGTATTGTTCCCCGGCAATATCAAGGGGCAGCTGTACATTCCCTTTATAAACTGGTTCCTCATGGCCGGCTGCATCGGCATGGTCTTATACTTCCGGGAGTCGACCCGCATGGAAGCCGCATTCGGACTCAGCGTCACCCTGACGATGTTGATGAGCACAGTGCTCATCTCCTTTTACCTCCGGTCTAAAAAAGTGGCGTTCCCCTTCGTCGCGATGATCACCTGCCTTTTCCTGTTTATAGAAATTTGTTTTCTCATCGCCAACTTCCGCAAGATCAGGGAAGGGGGATGGCTTACATTGGTGATCGGCTCCTGCCTGTTTGGCGTGATGTTCGTATGGAACCGCGGCCGGAAAATGAAGAACACCCTGGCCAACCTGGTACCCTGCCGCGAGTATATCGACCTGCTGACAAAGCTCAGCGCAGACAGACACATTCCCAAATACGCCACCAACCTCGTCTATCTCACCGCCTCCGGCACCTCCAAAATGATAGAAAAGTCGGCAATGGACTCTATCCTCTCCCGATCCCCCAAAAGAGCAGACATTTACTGGTTCCTCCACATCAACGTCCTCGATGAACCCTACGCACTACGATACCATGTAGAAACGCTCGTTCCAAACGATATCTATTTCATCACCTTCAACCTCGGTTTTCGGATCGAACCAAGAATGGACTACTACTTCAGCCAGGTCGTCAAAGAAATGGTCCAGAACAAAGAAGTCGATATCTCCGACCGGGATGAGCAGACCTACCAGCAAAGCATAACCGGCGACTTCTGCTTCCTGATCATGGAACCCTTCCTTTCCTTTACGAATGAACTGCCCTTCTGGAAACGTTTCCTGATGCGCAGCTACTTTAATCTTAAAATGATCAGCGTAAAAGAAACCATCAACTTCGGCCTCGACCGCAGCAACGTCACCATCGAAAAATACCCCGTTGTCGTACTGCCGGTCAACCACCCGCCGCTGGTCAGGGAGTGAGCCCCCCCTGCAACTCCCCCGCCGTCACCTGCTAACCATTTGCAGGAATGATCCCCTATGCAATATTCATGCTTGCCCCTTTTCCTGCTCATATCAACCACTGGGATGCCCCCTGGAACGGATTCGGGTTGGTACAATAATTTAAGCATATATATCCTAATAAGACCCCATATGCTTTGCACCCAACAACAACTGGCCGCAGCCCTGATCAGCGGAATAACGCTGTTCATGCCATCCGCAAATTACTCGAAGGAAGGCGCTAACGAAAAAACGATAAGTAAAGGTACCAATAGTCTTCCCTGTGGACCTGACAAATCCAATCGCAAACAGCCAGTCATCTATCTCAGCTTTGACGACGGTCCCTGCGACGGCAGCCGCTTTGTTAATGACCTTGCTGTAAGAAATAACATACCCATCAACGTCTTCCTGGTGGGTTCAGCGGCCGTTGCGACAAAAGAATCGCGCTCCCTGACAAAGGTCTATAAAGACGACCGCCTCGTTGAGGTTGGCAATCATAGCTATAGCCACGCACATCGCAAATATCACCAGTATTTCTCCCGGCCGGAAGAAGTATTATCCGATATTGACCGCAACCGGGATTCGCTCCAACTGACAAATGAACTGGTCCGCCTGCCAGGTCGTAACTTCTTTCGGTTGACCAACCAAGGCTCTCGCAATGACCAGAACAATGGGAAAGAAGCCGCAGACACCCTTGTTGCGCACGGCTACAGCATCTTTGGATGGGATATTGAATGGCGTCGCCAGGCAGAAAAAGGCATTGGAACACATTCCGCCGCCCAAATGCTAAGCATCATCACCCAAATGCTCGACAACCAGAAAACATTCCTCTCCGGCAACATCATTATCCTGCTTCACGACCGCGACCTGGAGGACGAGACTTTCCGATCCGAGATCGAAAACTTCGTTGACCTCGCCCAGGTCGATGGGAAATACCGATTTGCACACCTTAGCGAATACGATCATAAATAGTGAACGATCGCAATCTGCCATCCCAAATTTCTGATTACATCGTCGGATGCTGCTCTACCAGCGTCCACTTCTGAAGATCACCTTCTTTCCTCGACTGAAGGATAATACTACTGTTGATCTCTCCCTTCGGATCGGAAGGCGTAAGATATAGGTCCGTTCCCTTTAAGCGGATATAGTATTGATTTACCCCCGCAACGATTACTTCGTATTGCTGATGCTGGTCCTTGCCTAATGGCTGTTCCTCCATTACAACACCGGCTTTAACCTCACCATCCTGCGGCTGAAGCGTCTTTCCCGAGAAAAGATTCTTCAACGTATAACCGCCGTCCGCAGTCGGCTGAAACTCCCAGGTCACACACTTCCAGTTGACAGGCGAATAAGCCACGATCGGCGTCCCATTGGCGCCATTGGCATCCTTGATCCGCACATACTTTCCGGTCTGCACATTCTTAAGCGCAAAGTCACCCTGTATACGCTGCTGGGCAGTCGCAAGAAGGCTTACAAAAAAAGCTGGCAATAAGGTCAGTGCTATTTTCATGAATATAAGATACAAAATTTCCAGGAGCTAACCCACGCTAAAATCGTAGATTTGCCGGCCACAAATCCCCGATAAGAATGACAAACAACGATGTACATCCTTCCGTGAAAGGCATGAGAACGACAGCCATCGGCATCGCCATCAGCATCGTACTCGTCTTCGTCAAGTTCCTGTCCGGTTATATCGGTCATTCCTACGCACTGGTCGCCGACGCCTCCGAGACCACCGCAGACGTCCTCAGCTCCGCACTCCTCTGGGTCGGCCTCCGCATATCCATGAAACCCGCCGACAAAGACCATCCCTATGGTCATGGAAAAGCAGAACCCCTGGCCGCCATCGTGATATCCCTCTTCTTACTGGCTACCGCCATCTTTATAGCATGGAACGCCATCGTATACATCCGCACCCCGCATCAGCTTCCCAGCCGCTTCACCCTCGGTATCCTCGCGATCGTCATCCTTATAAAAGAAAGCATGTTCCGCTACGTGCTGAAAGTCGGTAAAGAGATCAATAGCCAGGCCGTAAAATCCGACGCCTACCACCATCGCAGCGACGCCATCACCTCCATTGCCGCCTTTGTCGGAATCCTGGTAGCCATCATACTCGGCGCCGGCTACGAATCCGCCGACGACTGGGCAGCACTCATCGCATCCGCTATTATCATCTACAACGCACTCCACCTGCTAAAACCAGCCCTCGACGAAGTGATGGACGCAGCCCCCTCCGAAGAAATGGTCCGGCAAGTCCGCCAGGCCGCCGAAACAATACCCGGCGTAGACTTCGTAGAAAAATGCTACGTCCGCAAAATGGGCTTCGACTACTATGTCGATCTCCATATCCAGGTCAATCCCCACATCACCGTCGACGAAGGCCATGCCATCTCCCACCACGTAAAAGACAGCCTGCTCTCGACCGTACCGCGCATTAAAGACGCGCTGATCCATGTCGAGCCCTATGCCCACCTGCCCCACTAACCAATAACGGTCAAAATTTAATTCAACTTTAATCCTGCCTTCTTACAAATCCGGGTATAAACTTTGATACCTTTCGTTTCCATGCGAAATTTCCAAAAGTAACCCGCTGAATATGAGCCTACACCTCCGGATCGTCAACTCGTTCGCGCATCGAATCCTCGGGCGCCAGTCTTACATCCCAGCGGCCCTCGCCGCCGCCTCGCTCACACATCGTATCGCCAGGCCTCACATCGCGATCGCAGTCTCCCTCGCCGCCTCCCTCCTCCTCGCCTCCTGCGGAGACGGCAAAAAGTCTTCAAAAGCCGCCGGCAAACCGCAAACCTTCTCGGAGCTTACCCTCGAGCCCAGAACCGCCACCATCTATAACGACTTCCCCGCCACCATCGAAGGCATCGAGATCGTCCAGCTCCGCCCCTTCGTAGACGGATACCTGGAAAAAATATACGTCCCCGAAGGCGCCAACGTCACCAAAGGTCAGCTGCTCTTCCAGATAAAAAACCCGGTCTATGACGAAGCGGTTGTCACCGCCAAAGCTGCCATAAAAAGCGCCGAAGCCGACGTTAACGCAGCGAAAATGAGCGTCGAAAAGGTCCGCCCCCTCGTAGAAAAAGACATCGTCAGCAAATACGAACTCGACGCCGCCAACTATACCCTCCAATCGAAAGAAGCCGCCCTCCAGCAAGCCAACGCGCAGCTTCGGAACGCAGAGACCAATGTCGGTTATACCACCCTCCGCAGCCCCATCACCGGCGTGATGGGCTCCATACCCTATAAGATCGGCGACCTCGTCAGCAGCACCACATCCAGCTCCCTGGCCAGCATCGCCCGCATCGACCAGGTATACGCCTACTTCGCACTGACAGAGAAACAACTCCTCGGCCTCTCCAACAGGATGCAGGGAGCCACCCTGCAGGATAAACTGGACCACCTTCCAGCCGTTTCACTCGTACTCGCAGACGGAAGCCAATACCCACAAAAAGGCAAGCTGCAAACCGCCAGCGGATTCATCACAACCGGAACGGGAACCATCAGCCTCAAAGCACAATTCTCCAATCCGACCGAACTCATCCGAAGTGGGGCAAGCACCGTGGTCAGAATTCCCCGAACCATCGACACCGCCCTGCTCGTACCTCAATCCGCCACCTATGAACTGCAGGATAAACACTTCGTTTATCTCGTTATAGCCGACAACAAAGTCATCTCGATGCCCATCGAAGGCAGAGCTACCAACGACGGCAAGTTCCTGGTCGTATCCGAAGGCCTCCACAGAGGCGATAAGATCCTGACCAACGGACTCAATCTAAAAGACAGCACCGAAGTCGTCCCCCGCGCCATCAACGCGGACAGCCTCTACGGTTCTACTTATCCACCTTCTTCTAAATAAAGCCCCATGCTAAAAAGCTTTATCACCCACCCCGTCCGGAGCACGGTAATCTCCGTTATCATCGTTCTGCTGGGTATCCTGGGGCTCTCCAAGTTACCGGTATCGCAATACCCCAATATCTCGCCGCCCACCGTACAGGTCTCCGCAAGCTATAGCGGCGCCAACGCCGACGTCGTACTGAAAAGCGTGATCACACCGCTCGAAGCACAGATCAACGGCGTAGAAGGCATGACCTATATGACCTCCTCTGCAAACAATACGGGGTCCGCCAATATCAGCGTATACTTTGACGTCGGCACGAACCCGGATATCGCAGCAGTAGACGTCCAGAACCGTGTTTCCGCAGCGATGTCCCAACTGCCCCAATCCGTGACCCAAAACGGCGTAAACGTTCGTAAATCTCAATCCTCCAATCTCCTCATCCTCTCCCTCTATAGCGACAAGCCGGGCTACGACCAGACCTTCCTGCAGAACTACGCCGCCATCAACATCCTTCCACAACTGCAGCGGGTCAACGGGGTCGGCAACGCCGTAGTAACGGGCTCACAGATGACCTACTCTATGCGCATCTGGCTGAAACCCGACGCCATGGCGGTCTATAAGATCACGCCCTCCGACGTCAGCGCCGCACTACAGGAACAAAATGTACAAGCCGCCCCCGGACAGTTCGGCCAGGGCGACAACCAGAGCTTTCAATACGTGATCCGCTACAGCGGACAACTTCAATCCACCGACCAGTTCGGCAATATCATTATCAAATCACTGGGACGCGGCCAATACCTCCAACTGAAAAATATCGCCCGCATCGAACTCGGCGCCCTTAGCTACACCGGCTCCAACTCGACAAACGGCAAACCTTCTGTCGGCATTTCCATCAGCCAGACACCCAACTCAAACGCCCGGCAGGTGATCGAAGACTGCCAGAAAGTGATCAACCAGGTCATCCCTTCCTTACCCGCAGGCGTAAAGATCACCTACCTCGTAAACATCAACGACTTCCTGACGGAATCGATCGACAAAGTACTCCATACCCTCGTAGAGTGCTTCCTGCTCGTCTTCCTCGTTATCTTTATATTCTTACAGGACTTGCGGTCAACCATCATCCATGGCATCTCGGTTCCGGTAGCCATCACCGGGACATTCTTTTTCCTTTACCTGCTGGGATTCTCCATCAACCTGCTCACCTTATTCGCACTCGTCCTGGCGATAGGCATCGTCGTGGATGACGCCGTGGTGGTAGTAGAGGCGGTCCACGCAAAACTCGAGAGCGGTTACAAATCTGCAAAGAAGGCGGCCATAGACGCCATCAGCGAGATCTCGGGCGCCATCGTGTCGATCACCCTGGTCATGGCTTCGGTATTCGTTCCCGTGTCCTTCGTCACCGGCTCCTCCGGGGTTTTCTACCGGCAGTTCGGGATCACACTCGCCATTGCCATCTGTATATCCTCCATCAACGCACTGACACTCTGCCCCGCCCTCGCAGCCATGTTCCTCCGTCCGCCCGATCATGGGAAAGAAGGCGAACACCGCACCGTACTACAACGTTTTGGAGTCTGGTTCAATACGGGCTACGGTAAACTGACCGACCGCTATTCCCGAAGCGTCAGTTTCCTTGCAAAAAGCCGCTGGCTCGTCATCGCCATCATCCTCGGCTTTGGCGTCCTCTTCTATCTCCTGATGCGCAGCACCCCCTCTTCCTTTGTACCGGAAGAGGACATGGGGACCGTCTTTGTCAATATCTCCTTACCACCGGCAAGCAGTATGGAAAGAGTCATGGTGGTAGCCGACGAGATCGACTCCATCTGCCGCACCGACTCCGCCGTCGGCAACACCATGCGCACCCTCGGCAGCAACTACATCGGGGGCAGCGGCAGCGCCTACGGCATGGTGACCGTAAGACTAAAGAACTGGGGCGACCGGCCTGGCGTAACCAACAAAACGGTGATAGCCAACCTCACCAGGAAAGTACAAAATATCCGCGGGGCCGACATCGTGTTCATGTCCCAGCCCACCATCACCGGCTTCGGCACCAGCGGCGGCTTTACCATACAGCTGCAGGATAAGGCGGGACATACGACACAACAGTTCTACGACGTAACAAAAATCTTCCTCGACGCACTGAACCATCGCCCGGAAATACAATACGCAAAAACTTCGTTCAACCCGACCTTCCCGCAATACCAGATGGATATCAACGTCCCGAAGGCAAAAGACGCCGGCGTATCCGTCACCAATATCCTGAATGCGATGCAGGTGTTCTTCGGCAGCAGCTACGCCTCCAACTTTACGCAGTTCGGCCAGCAATACCAGGTGATCATCCAGGCCGATACAAACTATCGCTCCTCACCCGCCTCCCTGAATAAGATCTATGTACGCGGCTCCGACAGCGCGATGATCCCGATAACGGAATTCATCACACTCGACCGCGTCTATGGACCGGAATCGATGTCCCGTTTTAACATGTTCAACAGCGTTAGCGTCAGCGGGTCGCCCAATGACGGATATAGCACAGGACAGGCCTTGCAGGCCATATCGGAAGTGGCGGCGGAAAAACTGCCCGCCGGCTATGGATTCGAATACTCGGGTATCAGCCGAGAAGAACAGGCCGCAGGCTCACAGACCATCTATATCTTCCTGTTGTGCCTGTCCTTCGTCTACCTGCTGCTCAGCGCCCAGTATGAAAGCTATCTATTGCCGTTTGCCGTTCTTTTGTCGCTGCCCGTAGGACTCTCGGGCATCTTCGTGTTTGCAAAGCTGTTTGGCGAGGATAACAATATCTATATGCAAATCTCCATGATCATGCTGATCGGCCTGCTGTCGAAGAACGCGATCCTGATCGTAGAATTTGCGGTAGAACGACGCGCAAGGGGAATGGACCTCCTGAAGGCCGCCATCGAAGGAGGCAAGGCGCGGCTGCGTCCAATCCTGATGACATCGTTCGCCTTTATCTTCGGGTTGCTGCCACTGGTCTTCTCCAGCGGCGTAGGCGCCAATGGTAATAAGAGTATCGGTACCGGGGCCATCGGAGGTATGCTGTTCGGCACCTGTCTGGGAGTGTTTGTAATTCCTCCGCTGTTTGTGATCTTCCAAGGGATACAGGAAAAAGTAAGAAAAAACAAAACCGATGAAGATGAAGCCGCTTAAAATCGTAATTTGGCCGGCTCAACCGACCAGCGCAGGCAATCCCCGACAGGCCGCCCTCCGCCCACTCCTCTGGGCAGCAGTGATCGTCTTCGCCGGCTGCCTTCCAGCCTGCCGCGTCACACAACCTTACCAGCAAGCCAAAGGCCTGACCCCCCAGCAGCTGTACCGGGATTCCGTCCGCGGAACCACGCCGATCGGCGACTCGGCCGTCAATGACTCGACCATCAGACGCCAGGCCATTCGAAAACTGGTATCACAGGACACGGCAACCCAGGGTCTGCCGACCTCCGATACCACGACCATCGCAACGATACCCTGGCGCCAGTTCTTTACCGACTCCCTGCTCCAGAACCTGATCGATGAAGGACTGAAAAACAACCTCGACCTGCAGACCGCCGTCTGGCGTATACACGAGGCCGAAGCCAACTTCAAACAAAGCCAGCTCGCCTTCTTCCCAAGCCTCGACGCAAACGCACAGGCATCCCTGGGTAAACAAGGCAATACCCCCACCACACATAACTACGAACTATACCTTAACTCCAGCTGGCAGGTCGATATATGGGGAAAGCTCCGCAGCACAAAACGGGCGCAGCTGGCAGCCCTTTTACAAAGCGATGCCTATCGCCGTGACGTACAAACACAGCTGGTCGCTAATATCGCCACGAACTACTATAGCCTCGTAGCCCTCGACGAACAAATGAAGATCACCCTGGCAACAGTAGAGAACCGCCATGAGGACGTCCAGACCACAAAAGACCTCAAAGAAGCCGACGTGCTGACCGGCGCCGCCGTAATGCAAAGCCAGGCAGGGTTATACCAGGTAGAAGTAACGATCCCCGAGATCCGGCAAAACATACGCGAGACGGAAAATACGCTTTCTCTCTTACTGGGCCGCGACCCCGGCCCCATCACCCGCGACAGCCTCGGCGACCAGAAAGTCGCAACAAACCTTCAGGTAGGCCTGCCGGCACAGCTCCTGGCGAACCGCCCCGACGTCCAGGAGGCAGAATACCAGCTCCGTTACAACGCCGAACTGACAAACGTAGCGCGGACCTACTTCTATCCCGCACTCACGATCACCGGCGAAGGCGGCCTGTCCTCGGGTAAGCTGAAAAACTTCTTCGACGCCTCCTCCTTATTTGGCAACCTGGTGGGCGGTCTGACACAACCCATCTTCGCAAACGGCATAAACCGCCAACGGCTGGAGGTTGCCAAGGCCCAACAACAGGAGGCTTTGCTGGCTTTTCAAAAGGCATTGCTGACAGCAGGCCAGGAAGTGTCAAACGCACTGTTCAGCTACCAGATGGCAGCCACAAAGATCGAGACACGCGCAAAGGCGATCCACTTCCTGCAGAAATCAGTAGAATACACAAAAGAACTGATGCGCGCCGACGCCAAAGCCAACTATACCGACGTCCTGACGTCAGAACAAAACCTGCTTTCGACCCAATTGCAGGGGATCGATGACCACCTGCAGCAGCTGCAGGCTGTCGTCGAACTCTATTCAAGCCTGGGTGGAGGGTGGCGTTAGCATCGATCACACATAAAAATCATAAACATGGAAAAGAAAACAAAAGTCTGGTTTATCACCGGCTGTTCGACAGGTTTCGGACGTGAACTCGCAAAGCTCCTGCTGAAAAAAGGCTATAGCGTCGTCGCCACGGCGCGCAACGTCGAAAAAGTAAAGGACATCACCGAAGGATATCCCGAAACCGCACTCGCCGTCACCCTCGACGTAAACAACAAAACACAAATCTCGGAGGCTGTAAAAAAAGCAGAAGAAAAATTCGGAGAGATCGACGTATTGGTGAATAATGCCGGTTATGGCTATTTTACCAGTATCGAAGAAGGCGAAGAAGACAAGATCCGTGCGCAATTCGAAACCAACTTCTTCGGATTGGTCAGCCTGACCCAGGCCGTATTGCCCGGGATGCGCAAAAGACGCAGCGGCTTTATCATTAACTTCTCATCGATCGGCGGCCTGCGATCCTTTATGGCAACAGGCTACTATCACGCGACAAAATATGCGCTGGAAGGCTGGTCCGAATCTCTTTCGCAGGAGGTCGCTTCTCTCGGCATCAAAGTGCTGATCGTAGAACCCGGCCCCTTCCGCACCGACTGGGCAGGACGCTCGACATCCCGCACGGAAACCCAGCTGCCCGACTACCAGGCTACCGTCGGCGCCCGCATGAAAGCCAGCCTCGAAGGCAGCGGCAAACAAAAAGGCGACCCGATCCGGGCAAGCGAAGCCATTATCGAAGCGATCGAAAGCGGCAGCCCGCACCTTCGCCTCCTATTAGGCAAGATGGCCTATGACCTGGCTATAGATAAATTAAGACTGTTGCAGGACAACTTTTCCGCCTGGGAAAAGCTCTCGCTCAGTGCAGACTACCCCGACGGCGAATAACTTTAAAGGACGGTCGCCGACAGGCGGCCGTCTTTGCCTAAATATTAGGACGCGGCCTTATTTTAGCTTCCTTGATATTAAGTGGACTGGGACCTATCACTTTACCCTGCAGCTCAGCCATAGCCTGCTTTGCCTGGTCATCTCTCATCTCAACAATCCCCTTCCCCCTGCTCAAACCTGTAATAGGATCGATAAGGATCTTTGTATACTCAACCCAACCAAACGGGTTAAAGAGGCGCTGTAAGTCAAATTTGTCGTAGTTACGGGGCAACCCGGAAATTGTCATTCGCATGGGACAAAAATATACAATTTTTTGGCTGGAAAGGCCCTTTACGGGCGTACTATCTGAAATAGAAGCTCCTGAAGGCTTATGCGACATACTTATCCGCGATCCTGAGCAGTTCGTCAGCCTGAAAAGGCTTTTGAAAATACGCGTCCGCCCCCGCCTGTTCGGCAACCTTCGCCAGTTCGCTGTGAACGCTAAAATAAATGATCGGTATCTGACGGTATAACGGGTTCGTCTTAAGCATTTTAACCGCATCGAACCCACAAACCCCAGGCATAAAATGATCCATAAAGATCAGGCCGGGCTTAAAATCGTCAATAGCTGTAGTCAATGTCTCTATCGGATCACACCCAAGCAAAGGCAATACCTCATACCCTCTTCTTCGAAAAAGGATATTACAAATCAACAGGTGATCCGGATCATCGTCTACGATCAGAATTTTTTTTATGTCTTGCATCTTATTAAACTATTGACAGCAAACCCGCCGGTTTTACAAAATTATCCCCTTTGCACCGAACGCCGGCCTAAAATATACGCATTAATAGCCTCCCCTATCGCATTTCCGATATGGCTTTCCTTACCACTATCCGCATGCACCCACTTATCCCGTAAATAAACCAGCTTCAATACTGGTAAAAGCGAGGGTTCATCGGAGTTGATACGACGGATATTATGTACCAGACAAGTTTTATTATCGATCAACTCAATATCTGCACGCAAGTCTACTAAGAGAGCATGAGGCATTATTTTGTATTCAAATGATATCGAAAAAAACAATTGATCCATACAATCTTTACTTTCAAACTTCTATGCCAGGAACACAAAAAGCCCGGATACATGATTTCCCTTAGTTACACAAGAAAATATCTGACAATCGATTACGCTATATATCAATTCATATATGATAGGAGTCACGAATATACATGGAAATAACCAAAATACATCAACCCCCACGTTATGTTAATTCATACTTCTGAACTCCACCGGCGTCTTCCCCGTCTTCTTCTTAAAAAGCTTATTGAAATATTGGGGATATTCAAAACCCAGCGCGTAAGCAATTTCCCCAACAGACTTATCCGTACTCAGTAAAATACTCTTCGCCTCCTCGATCAGATAAAAGTGGATCAGATCCTGCGTATTTTTACCCGTCTCCTTTTTCAACAGATCACTCAGATAACCAGGCGACAAACTCACCAGCTCCGCCAGATATTTTACCGTAGGCAGCCCTTTCCCGGTGACACCCCCTTCCTTAAAATATGCGCTTAGCGCCTTCTCTATCTGCCCGACTACTGTATTGTTGGAACTCTTTCTCGTAATAAACTGCCGCCCATAAAACCGGTCGCAATAACTCAGCAGCATCTCCAGCGTAGAAACGATGATCGCCTGGCTATACACGTCTATATTCTCCGTCAACTCCGCCTGCAGCTTAAAAACGCAATCGGTCAGGATCTGCTTTTCCTTCTCTGACAAATGAAGCGCTTCCGACACTTCATAAGAGAAGAAGGTATAATTCTTCATCTTGTCGTTCAAAGAAGTAGACCTGATCAGATCGGGATGAAAAAAGACACCCCACCCCATCATGTTTCCGGATATATCTATATCATAATCCATCTCGATCAACTGATTCGGCGCCACGCAGATCAGACTGCCATCCTGAAAATCGACGACCTTACGGCCATACTTGATATAATTCTTATTATAGTTCTTGAAGAGCATGCAATAAAAATCCGCCGTAACAGCAATGACATCATTGATATGATCCGTCAACCCGCTGAAATCAACCACACAGATCAACGGATGATGTATCCTTCCCTCCAGCGAAAACAACTTGTTCAGCTCGGGGATCGTTTGTAAATGAAGCACTCTGTTCATAGTAAAATTCTTTTGGGCCCAAAAGAAAAAAGAAACCTACACTCCCAACAACGCCTTCATCCCCGCAACAAAGGTAACGTCATCCTGCTGCTGACGATTGGCGATCACCATCTTTGCATCCTCACCCGCAGCATAGCGCAGCTGGTTCGTACCATCCGTTGCCGCCGTATAGATCACATCCGCAACCACGCTTGCAGGCGAAGCATTCGCAAATATGCGCTGTACCATCGCCAGCATCTTCCCCACCAGCGGCTGGTATTCCGGCATGCTTTCATCATTATAAAAGTCAAGACTGCGGCCGGAAAAATCGGTTGCAATAGCCCCCGGCTCAACGATCTTTACCTTTCCACCAAATTCACCCACCTCATAGCTCAGCGATTCGGATATACCTTCCACCGCAAACTTTGTCCCATGATACAATGCGCCCATCGGGAAAGCCATCTTACCGCCAATCGAAGAAATATTGATGATAATGCCGCTCTTGTTCTGACGGAAATGAGGAAGCAAAGCCTTCGTTACATCCAATAGTCCAATTACATTAGTGTTGAACTGACGCACGATATTTTCCCTCGGAAAACTTTCTAAGCTGCCATAGGCGCCATAACCCGCGTTATTAAGAAGCACATCGATCTTCCCAAACTTCTGAATCCCCTCCTTCACCGCACTTTCAATGGAAGCCAGATCCAACACATCGAGCTTTGTCACCAATACATTGTCCAGCAGCGACAGCTCGGCGTCATTCGAGGGATTGCGCATCGTCGCAACCACATTCCAGCCTTTGGCCTGAAATAACTTAGCGGTTTCTTTTCCTATACCCGTACTTGCACCGGTAATAAAAATTGTCTTTTTCATACGTTTATTTTTATTTGATGCAGTAAAGGTCGCTCGGAAAAGAGCCCCTGCTATAACACTAATCCATGGAACTTGTATCCTTTTCCCGGATTTCGACTGCCGCCCATCGCCAGCACCACCCCGCCACAGTCCGTCGGCTTCGCCCATTACCGTCGGCTCACCGCGCCGCAAGCGCAGCAGTCAGCCTATTTCCTCTTCAACGTGATCACCGCCACCTCCGGCCACATACCAATGCGGCCCTTCAAACCCAGAAACCCAAACCCACGGTTCACATAAAGAAACCGGCCGCTGTTCTCATAAAGCCCCGCCCACTGCCGGTAGACATACTGAACAGGGCTCCACTTCAACCCCAGGAACTCGAACCCGAACTGCATACCATGCGTATGCCCCGACAAAGTCAAATGAATATGCTGCCGGTGATCCAGCGTCACCCCCTCCCAATGCGAAGGATCATGCGACATCAACACCTTAAAGGCATCATCCCTGACACCAGCCGTCGCCTTCTTAAGGTCTCCGTATTTATGAAATCCCCCCTTCCCCCAATTCTCCACCCCAAGCAAAACAATGGATTGCCCACCCTTTTCAAGGATCACCGACTCATCCAACAGCAACCGGAAACCTATATCCGCATGTACCTGCTTAAGACGATCGAGATTCGCCGCCTTGGCCTCGGCCGACTCCCATTGAATATAGTCTCCATAATCATGATTCCCCAATACTGAAAACTTACCCATCGGTGCACGAAGACCAGAAAAGGCATCGATCCACTGGTCCATCTCCGAAGCCTTGTTATTCACCAGGTCGCCCGTAAACAGGATCACATCACTATGCTGCGCATTGACCAGGTTCAACCCCTTCTGCACACCCGCAGCATCGGTGAAACTCCCCGAATGAACATCCGTTATCTGCGTAATGGTAAAGCCGTCAAACGCTTCGGGCAGGTCCGGGAAAACGATCGTCTCCCGACGCACCCGGTAGAAATGACGGCCATAAGTGATCCCAAACAATACAAGCCCGAACATAGCCGCGGCAATACACAAGGCCAGTTCGCTGACCCAGACCGCCCTCGCCGGAAATCCGCGGAAAAGCCGCGTGATATCCTCGATCAATAAAGGCGGTACAGCCACCAAAGGCGGGATAAAGGCCAGCAGCATCCCTCCCATCAGCAGCCCGATCAATCTTTGCTGCACACGCGAACCGCGCCGCACAAAAATGACCATCACAATTCCGGCCATCAATAATATGTCGATCAACCAATAACACCAACGCAGCGCCTCCGAATGCACAAGCGTCTGTATGGCCTGGTAAAAATAAAGATCGGCGCCCAGCCAGAGCAGCAGGATCAGGGGGAGTCTTCTTGCCATTACTTAAGGGTTCATCCTGCTAAAAGTCCACTCATTATCCTTTTCATTTGCATCCATAAAGATCCCGCCGTCCAGCTTTACCGACTTCACCGTCTTTGCCGTCCTGATATTCACCCGAGCTTCCTTCTGATCCTTCTCCCAGACTTCCGGTGTCTGATGGAAAGTCTCTGTCGCCCCATCATCGTAAGTCGCAATCACATCAAAAGGAACGACAAACCCGCCAATATTTTTAATATCCAGCGTATAACCCTTACCCGCCTTATCGACCTTAGCCAGCGCGATGTCAATGTAACCCGGCGTATAAAACCAGTTATAAAAAAACCAATCCAGCTTCTTGCCGGAGCCCTTCTCCATCGAATAAAAATAATCCCAGGGGATAGGATGCTTTCCATTCCAGTTGCTCATATAATTATGCAGCGCCTTTTTGAAAAGCTTATCGCCAAGCAGATCCTTTACCGCCAGATAGCTGAGCGAAGGCTTGCCGTACGCATTATTCCCCGCGCCAAAGGTCACGTCAGGACTTGGCGTAATAATCGGGTTCTCCTTATCATGCGAGCCATGGATCCACCGGGTAACGCGGAATTTTTTGTAAAAATCCTCGGCAGCCTTCTGCCCCTTCTCGGTTATGCCGATCAGGTACTCGAAGGTCGTTGCCCAGCCTTCATCCATAAAAGCATAATAGCTTTCATTCGTACCCATATAAAACGGGAAATAGGTATGCGCCTGCTCGTGATCCTGCACCAGCTCCGCAAAGACCAGGTCATCCTCATGGCTGTCGTTGATCATCATCGGGTACTCCATATCGGCAAAACCCTGAAAGGCGGTGGACTTCGGGTAGGGATAAGCAACACCCGGCCAGTTGTTGGAGAACCAGGCCAGCGAATACCGGCCAAACTGAACAGAGTGATGAAAATCTTCGGAAGAATCGGAAAAGGCAGCCTGCATGCTGACACGACGCCCCGTCTTGTCGTCGATGATCACGCTCCCCGCATCCCAGTCATAGTGATCGCTGATCCCTATCGCCAGATCACTCACATTCACAGCCGACCATTTCCAGGTATTCGTAGCGTTCTGGGCCGTCACTTTCTTATCCGTCCAATCCTGCTTCGTGGCAACGTGTATCGTGGAATCGCTGGTAAACGACTGAGCGAGCCGCGCAGCAGCCGCAGGCTGCAAC
>JAATGQ010000010.1 GCA_015654595.1 Chitinophagales bacterium
AAAGCAATGGCCTCAGCAGTGATTTCCACCATGTCAGCAACCGTTTGTCATGAGATTATATTACCTAAACTTTTATTTAATGGCTTCTTTTTTTAGGAGTCATCAGGCCTAGTAAATAATTAAACTTTCTCCCGTGCCAGACAAACAAACCGTCATCCCGGCAAATGAGCCGGATCGCCTGAAGGCCCTTAAAAATTATGAGATACTGAATTCATTAAGTGAACAGGAGTTTGACCGAATCACAGAATTGGCATCCCTGATCTGTGCCACGCCAATTTCCCTTGTTACGCTCCTTGATGAAAGCCGCCAATGGTTCAAGTCAAAAGTAGGGCTCGATATCAATGAAACCCCCAGGGATATTGCCTTCTGCCAGTATACGATTATGCAGGATGCTCTTTTTGAGGTCCGCGACGCGCTGCAGGACGAACGCTTTAAAGATAATGAACTAGTTACCGGGAGCCCTGACATCCGGTTCTATGCAGGATTTCCCTTAAAGGACCCGGCCGGGTATAATTTAGGGACCATTTGTGTCATAGACCGCAAGCCGCGGATCCTGGATGAGTGGCAAAAAAGGGCATTAGAGCTACTCTCCCGGGAAGTAACGGGCCTGATAGTGGAACGGCGGCAAAAGGAGGAACTACGCAATTTTGAAAGTTTATTTAAACTGTCCCCCGACCTGATCTGCATCGCGGGCACTGATGGCTATTTCAAAAAGGTAAACCCCGCTTTACAACATTTGCTTGGCCTCCCGTTGCAGGAGCTATTGAACACTTCTTTTTATGAGTTGATACATCCCGATGACATGGAGACGACCAGACAGGAGTTGCTTCATGTGGAATCCGGTGAAAAGGTGCTTAATTTTACGATGCGCATTTCTTCTGCCGGAAGGGGATACAGGCATGTACAATGGTCGGCCTCACCCGAAAACGGCACCGGTAACCTCTTCGCAGTTGGCAGGGACCTTACGGTCGAGTTGGCTACAGAAGGCCAGCTTGCAGACAGCGAAGCCAAACTCCGGGCATTTTTTGAAAATTCCCAGGGCCTTATGTGCACCCACGACCTGGAGGGAAAATTTATATCAGTAAATACGGCCGGGGCATTAATGCTGGGCTACGGCAGTGGCGAATTATTGGCCAAAACACTTTTTGACCTTATACCGGAAAGGGAACATCCGGGATTGAGGAACTACCTTGAACAAATCCGTAAAACCGGTGCCGGCAAAGGCCTTGTGACAATGCGCCATAAAGATGGCGGCCTGAAAACATGGATATTTAATAACGTCATGGAGAAGACGGCAGCTGGAGAATTGTATATTATCGCCAATGCACTGGACATTACAGACAGGTATGAACTGGAGGTAAACCTGCAGCGCGCCAACCGTATGCTGGAAGAAACAAACCAGGTTGCAAGGATTGGAGGGTGGCAGATAGATGTGGAGCAACAGAAGCTCTATTGGACACCGGTTACGAAGGAGATACATGGCGTCCGCCCCAACTATGAACCGGATGTGAAGGCGGGCATAAATTTTTACAAGGAGGGGGAAAGCAGAAATTCTATTTCCCTCGCTGTCGAAAAGGCATTAAAGGACGGCAGCCCGTGGAACCTGGAGGTTCAGATTATTAACGCAACAGGCCGCGAATTATGGGTGCGGGCAATCGGTAAGGCAGAGATGAAAGAAGGTGTCTGCAAAAGGCTGTATGGCACCCTCCATGATATCGATGAAAAAAAGAAAGCCCAGATTGAAATAAACAGGTCAAGGGCTATTTTATCCGCATTCGTGCAGCACGCGCCAGCGGCGGTGGCTATGCTGGATAGAAGCATGCATTACGTCGCTGCCAGCAATTGCTGGCTTGAAGACTATAGCCTGAAAGATAAAGGAGTAATTGGCGCATCTTATTATGACCATTTTAATTCTATGACCCCTGAATCACGGCACAGGCACCAGCGTATCCTTCGTGGGGCTGTCGAGCGCAACCCCGAAGATACATTCCTGTTTCCTGACGAAAGCAATGGCCGCTACACAACGTGGGAAATGCGTCCATGGTACGAGTTGGACGGAAAGGTAGGCGGGATGATGATCTTTACCCAGGATGTTACACATATGGTTGAGAAGCGTGAGCTGCTAAAGGCAGCCAAAATCCAGGCCGATGCGGCCAATGTTGCTAAGTCTGAGTTCCTTGCCAATATGAGCCATAATATCACCAAAACTCTGGCAATAGTCGGTAACTGTGTATTCAACTAAAACGGGAGTATCCTTATTTCAGGTTTTAAGAATTTAGCCCATAGCCTCGCGGCATTATAGGTCGCACCTTCTTTTGTTTCGTTTACCGATAAACATCGGTAAGGTAGTATTTGCATCTTGTCGATATGATCCCGAAACAATTCCAAAGAAAGCCAGATGTGATCGCAATCAACCATTGTCGTTGACATCCTGTATTAATTGCCTCCAAGCTGTTAACACAACTATGATATTATCTTTCAAGCATTTTATATTCTTTAGTTTTTTTCTTTTATCGGAATTCGGCCAGACTATACTTTCGCGTTCCGACATAGTATCACGTCAACCGACAATTGGAACCAGCCAATTAGCAATGTTTGACGGAAGTAGCGCTAAGGAAATTATGCCCGCACGTCTCACAAAAAAAGAATATTGGAGGCCACGTGGCACCAACAATGAAGAAGAGGATGAAGACGAGAAATTTCATCCATTAAAAAAAGACAGGAAAGAACGCCAAACCACTGGACTGATATATGGCTTTTTGGGAAGTAGCCTGTTGTCATTCGGTTGCATTAGCCAGCGATAGCAGTTTCAACGCTCCTATGCCTCGGCAGGATTATCTCTATTATGGCATCTCTAACATACGGAAATAGTAAAAATTATATTTCCTGTTTAGCCAAATAGCCGGCTGAACGCCACTCAGAAGCCATTTTAGCCACAAAATCAAGGGTATGATCGATGCATTCCTCAAGGTTCGACACCTGTTTGCCCACCTTCAATAAATGACCCTCCATTTCACCCTTTTCAAGCTTATACTTTTCTGAAAATTTATTGTATAAGTCGGCGTTGATCTCTTCTTCAATAAACCGTTCTTCTAATCTTTCGATTTTTTTAAGTAGCTCCTGGTACTGTTTATGTAGCAACTGATACTCATCCTGGCTTCCTTTGGTAAGCTGATTAACGTTGCTATAGACTGCTTACGGATTAACCGGGTTACTTCCTTATATTTTGCCCATAGATATCCTTCAACTTTTTGTTGGTCTTCAATCGCCACTTCTTAAGGCATCTAATGGTAACTTACATTCTAATTCCCTGTAGTAACAAATTATTCACTTTTTTAAATTCTATAGTAGTTAACTTTGATTTTCCTTGTAAACCATAAAAGTTATAAATAAATGTGCTCTGCCAATCAGAATCCATTGGAACCGATTAATGATGTGATTCTTGACCTGTCCAAATTGGAAGAAAATTTATTATCCAATAGCGAAACCTATCGAAAAGCGTCGCCCTATCCCCATATATATATTGATAATTTCTTGGAGGAATGGGCAGCTGAAAAAGCATTGGCACAATTTCCGCCCATTATAGACCAGGGTTGGATACATTATGTCCACGTAAATGAAAAGAAACACGGACTAAATAAAATGGAACTTTTGCCTCCTTTCATTCAGGAAGTCATCAGGGAACTTAATTCAGACGGATTTGTAAAATATCTTTCCGAGCTTACCGG
>JAATGQ010000134.1 GCA_015654595.1 Chitinophagales bacterium
ATCCAGCTTGGTCTCCCAGTCCTCGATACAATTCGTTTCGTAAGAGGGCAGCTGGTTGGTGCGGAGATAACCGGGGACGTGATGATTGACAATACCGCTCAAGCGGCCCGTGGGGATACCGGCTATCCGCTCCAGCTCGGGCGAACCGGACAGGAAGATCATCTTCCCGTCGGCAAACGCCGTGTTCCCGGTGGAAGCCATATAACATAACAATGCGTTCCGGGCCGTATTGATATGGTTGGAAATAGAATCTTTACTGATGGGAATATATTTGACGCCGCTGGTCGTACCGGAGGTCTTGGCAAAGTAGATCGGCAGCCCCTTCCATAAGATATTGTGCTTGCCTTCCTTTACCATTTTTATATAAGGAGAAAACTGCTCGTAATCCCTGACCGGCACAGCCTGCCTGAACTCCTCGTAGGTCTTTACGGAATCCAGCTTGTGCTCAGTTCCAAAAACCGTTTTACTCCCTACCCGAAGCAATTCTTTTAAAATAGCCTCCTGGTCTGCCACAGCGGTCGTCATTCCCTTTTGTATAGATTTATATATATACGATGCGAAAGGTCTCGCAAGGAATGATTTAATCTTCATGTTCATGCGGGCAAACCTACATCAAAATGATCAATAGACAATAAAAAGACACCCTATACGCCGCGGCTCCCGCCGGCTCTATCACCTTAACCCTCAACCCATTGATAATTAATAATTTGATGCCCCTCATCGAAAAAGGTTAACTTTGGCGGCCAAACGGCGCAGCTTTGGTGGGCCCCCGTCGGAGCCGCTGCTGCCCCCAATCAGGGCAGCAGGCCCTGGTCAGGTGTGCTTCCGGGCCCGGTAAAGTCAGCCTCCGGACCCCGGTCAGGTGGGCTGCGGATTACCATCTACCCTGTTTCGGGCTCTGATCAGAGGTTGCGGCCCCTGGTCAGGTGTGCTTCAGGCCCCGGTAAAGTCAGCCTCCGACCCCGGTCAGGCGTGCTGCGGATTACGATCTACCCTGTTCGGGCTCTGATCAAGCCTGTTTCGGCCTCCGATCAAGCGAGCCGCCTCCCTTCCGAGGCCAGAGTCGCCCGGATTGAAAAAAATCTTGCCTCAGAGCGGGAAATTTTGAACTTATCTTTCGTTTTTTTCTAAAATCCCCTTACCTTTGCAGCCCTAATATCAAATTTATGTTAGCAGTTGTGAAAATAGCCGGTCAGCAATTTAAGGTCCAGAAAGACCAGACTTTGTACGTCCCCCGTATCGCGGGTAATGCCGGCGACAAAGTTGAGTTCGCAGAAGTTCTTTTGGCTGCCGGTGACGGTTCCCTTTCCGTTGGAAAAGACGTAAAGACTGTTATCAAAGCTGAAATTCTCGAGCATCTCCAGGGCGACAAAGTTATCGCCTTCAAAATGAAGAGAAGAAAAGGTTTCCGTAAGAAACACGGTCACCGCACACACTACACAAAGATCAGGATCAGCGACATCGCTTAATTGATCCCTGTCTGTAGTAAACGCATTTTGTAAACGATCCTAAAAATCTCTAGTATATGGCTCACAAAAAAGGTGAAGGTAGTGTAAAGAACGGTCGCGACTCCCAAAGCAAACGCCTTGGAGTTAAGATCTATGGAGGCCAGCCCGCTATCGCAGGCAACATCATCGTTCGTCAACGCGGTACGCAGTACCACCCCGGCAAAGGCGTAGCTCTCGGAAGAGACTACACGATCTTCGCTCTGACCGACGGTCTGGTTGAATTCAGAAAAGGCAAGGGCGACAAGACTTTTGTCAGCGTTAACGCTGCTGAAGTTGTAGCCTAAGAAGATACTGCTTTTATTGCGCAAGGTATTTTGTTGGAAGATTCCAAATTTATTTTGGATTTTCCAACAAAATATTTATTTTTAGAATGTGAATTGATTTACTAACCAATTTAAATTCTAAAATCATGGCAACAGCAAAAAAAGCCGCTAAGAAAAAAGCCGCTCCTAAGAAGAAAGCTGCTCCTAAAAAGAAAGTAGCTAAGAAGGCCGCTCCTAAAAAGAAATAGTCCTTCTCTTAGTTTCAAAAATATCAAAGTCCCGAAGCGATTCGGGACTTTTCTTTTGGCGCCCCGGCCGGCACAAGCTGCAGGGTCTACTCTCCAGCCGGACACGTTAACGGGCGCCACCCCGCCAGCGCGAAATGCACCGCGCGCCGCTCCCGGCGGCGGCTTTCCGCGGACAATACTCGTGCCCGTCCTTCAGCAGCAGCGGCCCCGCGGCGCGCCGCGGGCTATCCCTTAATCCCGTACCTTAGCCCCATGACAAAAATCGATAACTCCTATATAGCCGACCAGTTCTCCCTTCTCGCCAAACTCATGGACATCCACGGCGAGAACTCTTTTAAAACACGCTCCTACTCCACCGCAGCCTTTACCATCGAAAAGCTCCCGACAGAGCTGGCCGACCTCCCCGCCGAGAAATTCGTCTCCATCAAGAATATCGGCGATGCCATCGGCAAAAAGATCACCCAGATCCTCACCACCGGCGAACTCCCGCTGCTGCGCGAATACATCGAAAAAACACCCGCCGGCGTCCTCGAAATGCTCCAGATCAAAGGCCTTGGCCCGAAGAAAATAGCCACGATCTGGAAGGAAATGGGCATCGAATCGATCGGCGAACTGCTCTACGCCTGCCAGGAAAACCGGCTCCTGCTCTATAAAGGCTTTGGTGAAAAAACCCAGCTTAACGTACAAGAGACCATCGAGTTCTTTCTAAAAAGCCAGGGCAGCCACCTCTACGCTGAAATCGAAGCCTACGCCAATGACCTCGACCAGCAGCTCAACAAACAAATCCCCGGCCACCTATTTGCGCTGACAGGTGAATTCAGACGGCAGCTGCCCATCATCGACCGCCTGGAATGGGTAACGAAGGCCGACGGCCCAACGGTTAAAAGCTTCTTCGCACAGCATCAGTTTTCATTTGAAGAAGGTCCGGCAGAAGACCACTACACTACCCTCTTTTTCAAAAGCCCGGAAGGAGTATTAATAAACATCTACTGTGTGAAAACCGGCTACTTCCAGGCTGTACTTTTCCGCACCAGCTGCTCCGCCGAATTTCTCGAAGAATGGACAGGCCGCACCGGAAAAACCTACAAAGACGACCGCCAGCCAGACTATCCATCGGAAGAAGCCATCTTTGAAGAAGCGGGCCTGCATTATATACCTTCGCCGGCCCGCGAACAGGCGACGACAATCACCCGTGCCGCCTCCTCCCCCCTGCCCACGCCCATCCAGCCCGGAGACATCCGCTCCATTATCCATAGTCATAGCAAATGGAGCGATGGCTCCAATACGCTCGAAGAAATGGCCAAAGCCTGTATCGCCCAGGACTATGAGTACCTCGTCATCAGCGACCACAGCAAAAGCGCCTTCTACGCCAACGGTCTCAACGAAGAACGCATAAGAGCGCAGCACCAGGAGATCGACGAACTAAATAAAAGACTGGCGCCCTTCGTGATCTTCAAAAGTATCGAATGCGATATCCTCAATGACGGCGAGCTCGACTACAGCAACGCCATTCTATCTACCTTCGACCTGGTCATCGCCTCCGTTCATTCCAACCTGAAGATGAGCGAAGAAAAAGCCATGCATCGCCTGCTCCGCGCCATCGAAAATCCCTATACCACGATCCTTGGTCACCTGACAGGCCGCCTGCTGCTGAGCCGTCCCGGCTATCCCGTCAACCATCGTCGTATCATAGAAGCATGTGCCGCCAACGTGGTAGCCATCGAACTAAACGCCCACCCGCGCCGTCTCGACATGGACTGGCGCTGGATCCCCGCGGCCGTCGATGCAGGCGTCCCCATCTCCATCAACCCCGACGCCCATAGCGTCGAAGGCTACGCCCATGTGCGTCATGGCGTACTGGCTGCCCAGAAAGCAGGCCTGACCGCCGCTCAAAACCTAAGCAGCATGCCGCTCGACCAATTTAAAAACTTCCTGGCAGCACGACGTGCTCCTAAATAAAGAAGGGCCGATCGGCCCTCCCCGGCAAAGCAAACTTTGCCGGACGTAATGAAAAAAGAGGCTGTCTACTTTACTTTTCAGACAGCCCCTTTTTATTCAGGTAGTCGCCCGAAGTATCGGCAACTCGACATAAAAAGTTGTCCCCTCGTCCTCTACCGTTTCAAACCAGATGCGCCCCTTCGCCTGCTCTACGATGGTCTTGCTCATCGCCAGACCCAATCCGGTACCTGATGACTTGGTCGTAAAATTTGGAATAAAGATCTTCGACTGCATTTCCAGCGGTATCCCCTCTCCGTTGTCCGTTACCTTTACCAGGATCGCGTTCTCCAATACTTCCTCGCTTACGCTGATCACCCGCTTCGACTTGTTGACACAGGCTTCCAACGCATTTTGCAGCAGGTTCGTAAACAGCCGGTTCAGCTGTGTCTTATCCGCATACACCATGATCCGCTGATGCACCGGCACCCATTTAAAAAGAAGGTTCTCCGTCGTTTCATACAAAGAGACCAGCGAATACAGCATCTCATGCAAGTCAAACACCTCTTTTTTAGGGTTCCCGATGTTGGCGAACTGCGAGAAGTCCGACGCGATCTTTGACAAGTGATCGATCTGCTCTACCAGCGTGCGCGCCACACTTGCCGCCATCTCTTTTACATTGGGAGAATTATTATCGATGGCTTTCTGCAGATACTGTATACTTAGCTTCATCGGTGTCAGCGGATTCTTGATCTCATGCGCTACCTGCCGCGCCATCTCCCTCCAGGCGCCTTCGCGCTCACTTTTGGCCAGCGCAACAGCACTTTCCTCCAGTTTCTTTACCATTTTATTGTATTCTTTCACCAGGCCCCCGATCTCGTCATTCCGCTTCCATTCTATCTCTTCATTCGTTTTACCCAGCGCGATCTCCTGCATCTTCTTGGAGATAAGCAAAAAGCTGAACGTGATACGATTCGTCAGGAACAACGCGATCGTACCCGCAATCAGGAAGATAAAGGCGTTCAGATTGATGATCGTCACCAGGAAGTTCGAGATCTCCTCTTTCAACTCATCCTGTGTGGTAAAACTCGGAATGTTCAAATAGGCGTATACATTTCCGCTGTCATCCCGCAGCGGCCGGTAAATACTTACATAGGGAACACCGCCGATCTGTTCTCTGTTGACATACTGGATCGTGTTCAGCTGGTGCAGATTGTAATAAGCCAGCGGGTTCATCTTCTTGCTGAGGATACCCTTATTATAAACGAACAGATGCGAAGACACATGCAGCGTTCCATCCAGGTCATAAATGTTGATATCGGTGCTATGCGTCTGCGCAACGTCCTCTATCAAAGCCTGTAGCTCACGTTTGGAATTTTGGTACAGCATCCGACCCGATTCGCCGCTGGCATTGGGCCCCGACAATTTGCCCTGCACTTCGCTGATGATCACCTGCATCTCCCGGCTAAGCCGGGCCAGCGTGTCACGGTTATAGCGATTGATAAAGAAGATGATCGTGGCCACCCCGATGACAACGAAGGAGAAAAGGCTGATAAAAATAATCGTCGTATGGATCTGCGACCGGATGTTCATCTGCCAGTACGTACGCAGATTGCTCCAGTGTAAACGCGACCAGATCAACAGCGCCGCGCCCCGGAATACTGCCACCAGGAACAGGAAGGCGCTGAAGAGGTAGGCAAAGAGCGTGATATCCTCTATCGAACTGTTATCGCGCTTTACTACCACGACATAGTTATCCGGAGAGACCCGATGCCAGAGCTCGTCATAAGCGTCTTTGTGAATATGTACAAAGTCCGTTTTCGGGATCTGCTCATCCGTCAGGTGGGTCGAAAAGGGGTAGTCGCTGTTGTCGCTGATCAACTCCCGTTTGCTGTAAATGGCGTAATAGGCGGGTAAATTCTCATTCCGCTGACGAAAAAGTTCAGGGACCAGCGCATCGTTGCCCTTATAATTCTTGGGTTCTGCCAGGATAAACAAATAACCGATGATCTTGCCGGTGGTATCGCTGCGCAGCTGCTTGCGATAGATATAGGTATACTTGTCAAAGGACCGCTGGTAATACTTGAGATCGGGGATGTCGGTGTTCTTACCCTGTTGGGTAAAGATCGTATTCAGCGTATCATAGGAGATCGGCGGCTCGTTGAACAAAGGCTTTTCATCACCGTCATAAGTATAGACACGGGTGTCGAACTTACTCTGGTACATGCTGAAATTCCTGTTCATAATACTATCCTTCATCTCCAGATTGCTCAAAGGATCTTTGAAACGGTTGAACTCAGACGATAAAAAATCACTGTCTATAGGGCCAAAAACGATATTCAGCATTTTCTCGCTGTTGGGATCGGCCTGATCCGCCAGCGCTTCGGCCATTTCCCGGCGGTTGGACTCTTCCATCTTGCGGTTCTCGTACAAAATGACCGCCGAGATCGAGGTCGAAAAGATAAAGAGCCAAAACAATACTTCCGACACATTAAGCCGGAAACGGAGGTCAAAAAAGATCCGCCGCTGCATCAGCCAGACATAGGCGAGCAGCCAGATGAGCACAAATATTTCCAGCTCCACCAGCTCGGTCTTGCGCATAAACGTCAGCAGGATCAGTCCGACCGTCGCGATAGCGATATACAACACGATGGAAAGGGCCCGGATCAGATAGCCGATCAGCTGGAACAATACCTGGGACAGGAAGAAATATCCCAGGGCCAATGCAGCCAGCGCCAGAAAGCCGATAAAACTGTAATTGTTAAGAAGACTAAAGAAATTCGTTACGTTAAACGAGATCTTGGCATCCGTCACCAGCGACTGGACGATATCCGCAAACTCGAAGGTGGTGACCACCAGCATCAACAAACCAATGGTGATCCAAAGCCAGTTCTTCCACTTCTGCTCTGACTGCGGGATCGTATAATCGCTCAGCTCACGGCGGATAAAAAGGATGATCCAGCAAAAAAGAAAGGCGTTGATCACCAGGTCGCCAAGGCTGTTCAGGATAGTCCCGCTGCTATAGATGGTAGGATCGAAAAGCTCGAACTGGCGCAGGTTCAGGATATCCGGGACCAGGTAGCTGGTAATTCTAAGCAGCAGAATAATAGAGATCAGAAAACCGATCCCCCAGGCGGCGCCCCAGCGCTCCCGGACCGTATGCGCGATATTGTGGATGATGATCAGGATCAGCAGCAGACCGAGCAGGATCACCAGCGGGATCTGCCAGTTATGTGCGGGTGCGTGATACCCTTCTTTCTTTTGAAGATAGAACAGCACATTCTGCTGCAGGTCTTTGACAGGAAAATCTGTTCTGGTCGTCACGATCGAAACCCGATCCTCTGCCTTGCCGATATCGACAAACTCTGGATTCAGGTTGTTGGTGGAAATATAATACTGCCAGCGGATGGGGATCAACGCCACGGCAACCATGGTCTTTCCGTCCGAACCGACGATGGTCCGGCGATCAAAGGCATACTGACCATTGGGCAGTTCGGCAAAGCCGGCGCCATCCTTGCCACTCAGGATACCTGGCGTAGGCAGCGAGCGCTGGTCGCTCCAGAACTTCAGTACATCCGGCTCCCCGGCCGTATCCGTCGCATAAATAAATACGCCATACTTCTTCTCGACCATCTTTTCCAGGTCCTTCCTGGAATAAAGCTTCTCCGTCAGCCGGTAAATGGTGGCCGTATCCTTTGTCAGATGGACAAAATCGTCCTGCCTGTCCTTCAAAAAGGATTGGATATCATTCCGCAATACCCCCACGGAGGCATCGCTGCTGAAATAAAGATTTAAAAAATAGCCGGTGAGAAAAAAAGCAACCGCTACGAGAAATGGATAAATATTTCGCTTGAAAATATCAGTAAAAAAAGCCTTCAATCGCTTTTATTTTGTTTGTTAATGTCCCTTCCCCCGACCCAGCTGCATTGCGCCCCGGGCCCCGCAAACCAGCGGGCTTCCTCCCGCGCCTAGGCCTTCCTCTCCGCTTTGATCGCGTTCCACAACGCGTCCATCTCCGCCAACGTCATATCCGCCAGCGACCGCCCCTGCTCCCGCGCCGCATCCTCCATCCGGGTAAACCGGTGGATAAACTTTCTGTTCGTCTTTTCGAGGGAATTCTCCGCGTCTATCTGCAAAAACCGTGCATAATTGATCAGGGAGAAAGAAACGTCTCCAAACTCTTCCTCGATCTTCTCCTTATCTCCTGACGCAACCGCCTCCTGCAGCTCATCCAGCTCTTCCTTTACCTTTTCCCAGACCTGTGCAGTCTCATCCCACTCAAACCCGACCTGGGCCGACTTTTCCTGCAGGCGGGCCGCCTTGACCGTCGCCGGTAAGGAGACCGGCACCCCGCCAAGTACCGATTTCTTGCCCTCTTTCAGCTTCAACTGCTCCCAGTTGCGCTTGACGTCCTCTTCATTCTTTACTTCTACCAGTCCTGCCTGACCCGCCACTTCACCATAAATATGCGGATGGCGGGAGATCAGCTTGTCGCAGATCCCGTTGATCACTTCTTCCAGCGTAAACTGCCCCTGTTCCTTTCCAATTTTAGCATAAAATACGATATGCAGCAACAGATCTCCCAGTTCCTCCTTTATCCCCTTCCAGTCGGCAGAAGTGATGGCATCCGCCAGCTCGTAGGTCTCTTCGATGGTAAGAGGGCGAAGGGTCTGAAGGGTCTGCTTGCGGTCCCAGGGGCACTTTTCCCTCAGATCGTCCATAATTCCAACCAGCCTTTGAAAGGCGCTATTCGTATCGCTCATAATTTTATCATTTTTCGCCCGCTAAAAGTACGGAGCCTCAAGGACAGCGCCCCTCACACAGAGATCAAAGAAAGCAGCGTAAAGATCGTAAGCAAAATGATATTGACAATCGCTGCTACCCAGAATGTTATTATATACTTGACAAAGGTCTTGGCCCGCCCCTGTTTGTAAAACCCGCGCATTGCCTTATACAGGTAGATCAACATATAGATGATCAGTCCAAAGATCAAAATACCGCCCACTATTTTTATCCAGCCAATATTGATCCAATCCGTCAGCTTATCGATCAGGACCGTCAACAACAAAAGAATAAAAGTTGCGCAATAGAGATGGATCGTAAATATCCCGTGATCGACATAATAATATGTTTTCTTATGACGGAAATAAAGGATGTTCAGGATCATCGCAAAGATCGGCAAAGACCAGAACAGGATCTTTGGAAAATTATGCGTCAGATGCTCCCAAAAATGCTCTTTCCATCGACGTGGATCTTCCCGGTACTCCTGGTGTGATGTGATCACCTGGCGGGCTATACTGGCCGTAAGCCATCCATCCTTGAGACTATCGGGCAAGATCCGCTGGGCCGAATCATATTCGGCTGCATTCTTGTACTGACCTAAATTCATCCCAAACAAGGTCATGCCCGAGTTGGGATTTGTGATCTCGTTAATATTATCCCGGTAGGCTGCCTTTTGCGTTTCGGTAAGACCGGGTCTTTTCAGACTGTCGGCCAGTGCATCCACCGCCAGGTCATCTATCAGCTCCCGCGTAAACCGCTTCGCCGTGGAATCCCCATAAACTTTATGGATCGAAGCGATCGCTGCTGCCGTCTTCTGGATAGATTGCTCGAGGTCTTCTCTGTCATCCATATCCCTTGTCCTCAAAAGATCTTTTTCTTCTCTGGCCAGTCTCGCCTTCAGATCGGGCAGACTCAATACCACCTCCTTTTTTTCCTTGTCGTTGACATGCACAAAATCATCTGGTTTCTTCAAGGAAAACAGGATGATAAAAAAGATAGCGGACGTAAACACATACATCCGTATCGGGTTCAGGTAGGACGCCCGGCGCCCCAACATATACTCCGTCGACAAAAAACCCGGCCGGCGAAGCAGGTACCTGACCGTTTCGAAGAACTTTCCATCGAAGTGGGTTATGTCGTTAAAGAAATGCTGCACCAAATGCCAGACCGTCTCCTTGGGTTCCAGGTTTTCCTGCCCGCAGCGATGACAGTAACGGCCGACCAGATCAGCCTGACAGTTTAAACAGTTCTTTTCTTTACGTTCTTTTAGATGCGACACAGAGGGATATTTTAAAAATTTTAACTAAAATAAGGAAACTCACAGGTTTTCACGATTTGGTGTATGAAAAAACCCGATTTTTCGTTGTATGAACTGATTTTTAAATTTGCACGAATACATTATGAAATTATTAAGCGGATGTTTATTGTCGTTGGTGCTTACCCAGGTATGTAACGCGCAATTTTACTATAAGGATCTGGTATCGGCACGGCAGACGAAGGCCAAATGGCAGCTTTACAAAAGTGCCGGGGTGAGATCGGTCAGTCTCAATAGTTTCGACGGCAGCGGCCAGCCTCTACAGGGGTTCGTCGGGACCCAGGAGGTAGCCAGTGACTACAGCCGGATCTCCACGCACACCAAGTCTGTCGGCACGCCCGAGTCCTGGACCATTGCCTATTACTCGCCCCAGGGCCTCCTGCAGAAAACGATCGACAGCTCCGATACCTATCAGAGTATCTCGGAGTATCAATATGACGCCCAGGGCCGTATCTCATCGATCCTGAATACCTCGATCGAGACGGACAACCACGTAAAAGAGACGGAACAGCATATCTGGCAATACGACCCAACCCATCCGGACCTGCCTTCCGGTATGCTAAAGGTCAAAAACATGACAGATACCACTTATATCCGTTTTGTGTTCGATGAGAAAGGAAATGTCGCGGAGGAAAGAAGCGTGCGGAATAAGCAGCCTCTCCCGGTGATCTACTATTATTACGACGCCGGCGGCCGTATGACCGATATCGTCCGTTATAATCCTAAAGCACAGAGACTTTTGCCGGCAAATGTCTTCGACTATAACGAGGACGGCAAGCTCAACGCCCAGCTGATCGTGCCCTCGGATAACAGCGACTACCAGAAATGGCTTTATGCCTACAACGAAAAGGGACTGGAATCCAAAGAGGTCTGCTATGACAAGCACCGCGAATTACTTGGAAAGATCGAATACCAATACACCTTTAAATAATCGTCCATGCGTACAACGGCGTTTTTCCTATTGATACTGAGCACATTATCTTTATCTTTAAAGGCACAGGACCTCGACTACCCTGATTTTCGCAGTAAAAAGGACTTCTTTTCGAAGATCAATGACAAGGATATCCGTGCCGACGTCGCCTCCTTTGCACTGGCTGCTGTAGACGAAAGTATCGGAAAAGCCCAGCTACAGACTGTTCCTCCCGTTGACTATGGCTCCAACTTTATGAAATTTTCCGACGGCAATATCACCGTTATCATAAAGACAGGCCTTTTTATTCCTTCCAAGCACAAGCTGATGATGCAGGAAGGTCATCTGCTCCGCATCGACAACCACCCTTACTATGGCGGCGTCTATGGTCAACAACCCCATACGACAATAGAAGCGGTGACAGTCCTGGTCGGTAAAGATACCGTAGCCATTCCCGCCACCGCCTATTCGGATTTGTATGAACCAAAGTTCAGTTATAATGAAGGCGGATCAAACCGCACACGCAACGGCGTCTATCTGTCCAACGATAAACATACCTTTTATATCTACATGCTTAATATCGACAACGGCGGCACAGAATACACCTGGGTCATTCGCGACAAACAATACCTCCGCCGCGTCGTCGACTTTGGATTCCTAAAGTAACTCCGACCGGATCAGCTGACCATCGTGCGAATAATACAGTACACGGTCTACTTTGAAATTGTCGATCTTATTCGCGTCCAATAAGGTGCCATTGTTCAGGTGCAGAACATAGACCGGCTGACCCGTCGTCTCTATCTTACGGATATTGTGTACATACCAGGCCGCGTAGCCGCTGTTTTCCCAGGCAGTGCGGACGGCCTCCGGTAAATGCTTTGTCCTGCGCACAGGCGACTCCGTAGCCACCCATTCTCCATCCGCGGTATAATAGGCATGCCATTTCTGGCCCTCCTTCCTGAAATGCGCCACATACCCTTCCCTCTTTGCCTCCCACTTCTGAACGTCCGTATCAGGGAACTGCTTTGAAAACTGACCCGAAATATTGGTATTAACCTGTGCTGATACGCTTTGTACAAGTATAAAAGAGGCGATAGCCGCCAAAAACTTCTTCATGCTGCTGTTGTTTAAAATAAAAAAATGGAAATAAAAACGCTGCGACCTTACGACGCAGCCCGTGGATCATGCAACAACAGCAGGGGGGCCCCTGAAAGAAGGATGAAAGAATGAACCGGATATAACCGTTCCAAGACCAGGCGAATTATAGCTGTTAAAGGACTTTTCTGCAAAAAGCTCTATCGCCTGCGCGAGTCCGCCTTCTAACGTCAACCGGCGTTTAAAGACAGGCTTCTTTTGTAAATGCGGCGCATTCCCGTCCTTCTTGAGCTTTACCGAAGCGCTCTGCGCCTTAACCTGATGGTAAGAAAAAGCCACTGCCAGCAATCCGAGCATCCCCGTGGCAACCACGGCGAAAAGCACTCTGGATATGTTTCTGACAGGGGCCATTATGAGTATAAATGTAGGCAAACATTTATTAAGGAAAATCTAAAATATTCCCTTACTGCCGCTGCTCCTTACGGATAAGGTCTCCTTTCGCCGAAAAGAACAATACAAACTCTTTCCGGAAGGCGTCATGATGATCAGAATCCAGCAGTGAGCCATTGTCAACATGCAATACATACATCGGGCTATCCGGCGACTCGATCTTTTTGATATCTTCTACGTACCAGGCATAGTACCCGCTGTTCTTCCACCCCTGCTTGACAGCTGCCGGCAGATCTTTTGTCCATTTGATCGGGGACTCCGTTCCTTTCCAGGCGCCATCGGCCGAATAATAAGCAAAGTATTTCTTTCCATCTTTGCGAAAGTCGGCAATATAGCCTTCTTTTCTCCAAAGCCATTTGTGCAGTTTCGCGCCCGAAAACTGTTGATCAAAAGCCTTTACAACCGCCTCCGGCGCGATAACAGCGCTGTCTTTCTGTGCTGTTGCGTCAGACGCTAAAAGAATATTTCCACCCATCAGGGCCATTACAGCCATCAACATAATCTTTTTCATGTTCTTGTTTTTTTAAATGATTTAATGAATAGCCAAACCTTCCTGTATCTCGTCGCTTGCCTGCCTGACGATCTCCTCACCAGGATGAAGGTCTCCTGTAATTTCAACCTTGTCAACTGTTTCATTGCCTGTAGCTACATCCACTTTTACCGTCTTTCCGTCTCTTATCGCCACCACATATTTTCTTTCCGTCGAGGTGACGACAGCGGTTCTGGGAACAGTGAACGCGTCCGGATTACCATTAGAATAAAAGAGAACATCGGCGTACATCCCTGGAGAAAGCCTGCCCTCTTTATTGTATACATCCAGCTCGACCCGCTCCGCGCGGAACTGGCTATTGACCAGGTTCGACCGGCGACTGATCTTGCCTGTCATCTTTTTGCCCGGAAAAGCGCTCAGATAGAAAGACAAAGTATCCTTGTCCTGGAGATTAGCAGCAATCCCTTCGGGGATGTCTACCTGCAGACGCAAATGGTCGACCTGTCCAAGATGCAGCATCGGCTTGCCATCTTTACCTTCCGCGCTCACCAAGGCGCCGGGATGCACATTACGCTCCGTAATCACGCCATCAAAAGGAGCATACACTTTGAGATAGCTTGTCACCGCCTCCTGCATTTGCCAATTGGCCTTTTCCGCGTTGCTCAACGCGCTATCGGCATCGGCCTTTGCCTTCAAAGATGCCAGTCCCATCGGCGATACCGCCCCGGGAGTCTCTGAAGCCTGTAGCATCCGCTGATAGTTCTGCGCGCTGATCGTATAATCGAGCTTAGCCCGGGCATACTTCTCCCTGGCCTGCGTTACCGCCTGCTCCAGCTCCGGCGCTTCCAGCACCATGAGCAATTGTCCCTTTCGGACATGCGATCCAACGTCGACCAGCACTTCTTTCACATACCCGTTGACTTTTGGGAAAATGCTTACCTCTTCATAAGAGGCCAGCTGTGCAGGCAGCTTGACCTGCTGCGCCAAAGCACCCTTTTGCAAACTCATCTTTGCTAACTGCGGCGCCGCATCCGCTGCGGCAGCGCTCTCCTTTCCAGGGGGGGCCGGTTTTCCATCCGTACAGGCTGCCGCTCCAAGAGCCAGCAACGCTGCTATACCAATTAAGATCCTGTTCATATTGTTGATGTTTTTGTTTCTTCTTCTTCCGGAAGCAATGAAACTGATTTATAATCTGCACGCTGTTTTGTCCATCCATAGACCAATGGCACGATCAGCAAAGCCGCAACCGTTGATGCCGCCAGTCCACCGATAACCGCACGACCCAGCGGCGCGGACTGATCGCCGGCCTCGCCCAGTCCGCTTGCCATGGGGATCATGCCTGCAATCATCGCAAAGCTGGTCATCAGGATGGGCCGAAGCCGCACACTCGCCGCCACTGCAGCCGCTTTGAAAGGATTCCTGTACTCGAGACGCAACGTCTCCGCATTGGTGACGATCAGGATAGCGTTGGCCACCGATACCCCGACAGACATAATGATCCCCATGTAAGACTGCAGATTGAGCGTAGCGCCCGTTGCCAGCAGCATCAGCAAAGACCCCATCAATACTGCGGGAACCGTTGCCAACACCGTAATGCTTAGCCCAAACGACTGGTAGTTCGCTGCCAAAAGCAACAAGATCACCAGGATAGCAGCCAGCAGCCCCCCCTGCAATGAGCTAAGCGTCTCGGTCAGCAAAGCCGACAGGCCCTTCACCTCGACAACCAACCCCTTCGGAGGCGTGTCCATCTTGTCGATGACCTTCTGAACGGCGGCAGTGGCCGCACCCAGATCCTTCTTGTAAATATTGACATTGATGGTAACGAACCGGCGTGGTCCGGACCGGTCATATTCGCCCGGCAAAGAGTCGATTGAAATATTCGCAACATCCGACAACACAGGACGCATCTTGCCTCTTACCAGCGGCAGATCCTTCAGCTGTTCTATCGAATTCATGATATACTCGGGCACCTGCACCTCTGCATTGTATGTGTATTGCTTGGCATCGTCCAGCCATAGATTCTTGAGCGTATAACGGCTGGAAGCCGTCGCATCCGAGACGCTCTTCGACACGTCGTCAATGCCCAATCCCATTTGCGCCAGCTTCTGCCGATCCATCCTTACAGTCAACGTAGGATACTTCAAGGGCTGCGCTACCGCAACATCTCTCAAATACGGTATCTTTTTCAGCTCACGAACAAGCTTGGCCGAATATCCATCGATATCCGTTATGTTCTTGGAAGCCACCCTGATCTCGATCGGCGTTGCCGCCCCCTGCGCCATCAGCTTCTCCGTCAGCTCGATCGGTTCAAAGCTGAGCTTTACACCTGGATACCTCGCTGCCACCTTCTGACGGATCTTATCTTTCAACTCATCCATATTCGTCTTATAGTCCTCTGTCAGCTCAACCTGTACCACAGCTTCCTGTGATCCACTGTTAAACACATACAGATTGCTATGACCAAAGTTGGGAGACACAGGACCGACAAAGGCCGAAGAAATGGCAACGTGACCGCCAACCAGAGAGTCGATGCTGTTCAATATCCCTTTTACCGTCGACTCCGTCACCTCGAGCCTCGTTCCATCGGGGTTACGAACCCGGACCTGCAATTGGCCGGCATTCGAATGCGGCAGCATATCCTTACCGATCGTTCCTACGCAAATAGCTACAGCACCAAGCGTCACCACGAGGTAGACCAGCACGATCCCCTTCCGTTTGGGCATCCATTTTTCCAGACGGTTCAGCAAGCCAACCTTCAGCCGTTGGAAAAAGCCATTTTCCTCCTTATGTTCGACATCCATTTTCGTATGCATCTCTATCTGGCCCTTTTCAGAATCGTCGAGAGCCTGGCCGGCGTGTGCATGGATCCCTTCATGATGATAATGCTGGAACATTTCCGCCTTCAACAACCAGTTCGCCAGGATAGGAACCAGGGTCTGCGCAGCGATATAAGAAATGATCATCGCAAAGGCAATGGATAAGGACAAGGGCAGGAACATCGCCTTCGGCACTCCCTTCATCACAAAGCTGGGTGCAAAAACCGCCAGTATACATAAGAGAATAAGCAATAAGGGGAATGCGATCTCTGAACAGGCATCCAGGATCGCTCTCTTCTTGGGTTTGTTCATCTCCAGATGCTGGTGGATATTCTCGATCGTCACCGTCGCCTGATCGACCAGGATACCAATCGCCAGCGCGATCCCGCTGAGGGTCATGATATTGATCGTCTGTCCCGCCAGTTTGAGACAAAATACGGCACTCAATACGGAGACAGGAATCGTGATGATCACCACCAGGCTGCTTCTCCAGTCGCGCAGGAATAACAATACCATCAACCCCGTCAGCAACGCCCCAAGGATACCCTCCGTCATCAGGCTCTTAGCTGCATTCATCACAAATACACTCTGGTCGAACTCATAGCTGAGATGGACATCATCAGGTAAAAGACTCTGCATTTCCGGGATCTCCTTTCGAAGCCCCTGCACCACATCCCAGGTGGAAGCACTGGCCGTTTTTACGATCGGGAAATAAACAGATCGCTTCCCATTCACCAAAGCATAGTCCACCACAATATCCGCGGCATCTTCCACCCGCGCAAGGTCTTTGACCGTTATCATCTGCGCACCGTTCGTTACGATCGGGATCTCGCCGAAATCCCGTACCCGCTCTTCCTGCGAATTGGTTGAGCTGATATACATCGTACTATCGATCCGCACATTGCCCGAAGGCGTCATCGCATTGTTTTTGCCCAAGGCCTCGACCACTTGCTCAGGAGAAATATTATACTCCCGCAGCTTGGCCGGATCGACCTTTAGAATAATCGAACGGGCATTGGAGCCGAATGGCGGCGGAGCCGACAAACCCGGCACCTTGCCGAACAAAGGGCGAACCAGCGTACCCGCCATATCAAAGATGTCATTCAAGGACCGCGTCTTGCTGCTAAACACCAGCTCCCCAACCGGCAAGCTACTGGCGTCAAACCGGACCACCTCCGGCGGTAAGGCGCCGGGTGGAAAGAATGCCTGGCATCGGTTGACCTGGATGGCCACTTCCGCCGCGGCCTCAGCCATGTCCGTTCCTTCATAAAAGCTGAGCTTAATGAGCGTCAAGCCCTGCACATTCTTACTTTGAATATTACTAACACCATCGATGTAAAGGAAGTGATCCTGCATCTTGGTCGAGAAAAAACCTTCCATCTGCTTTGCCGTCATCCCGCCATACTGCTGGATCACATAGATCACCGGCAGATTCAGACTGGGAAAGATGTCGATCGCGATCGAACGGACTGCCATTACGGAGAAAAGCAGCAGACCGGTAAAAAGCACCATGATCGTAATGGGCCTTTTTAAAGCTGCACGTACCATGGTTTGTTTATTTTACGGTTTGAATAAATGACTCGAGATCGCCCGAAGCCGCAGCCTTGTCCAGACTGGAAGTATACCACTGGCTCCAGGCCGTGATATAGGCTGACTGAGCCTGGAACAGTTCAAAGGACGCATTGGACAGATCAACCAGGTTGATCATCCCAGCCTTGTACTTAGCCAGTTTTTGCTGATAGGCATCGGTGGCTGCAGACAATTGCAAAGGCAGTTGCCCCAGGGTCTCCTGCGCCGTGCGGATGGACTCTTCCGCCTGCAGCTGCTGCGTATGCAAGGATAATTGCTGCTGCCGCAAAGCATAGTCCGCCGCCTCTACCTGCCGGTCCAATACTGCCAGACGGTCCCTGCGATGGATCCCGTTGAACAGATCATAGGTCACCCCTACACCCGCCAGGTAATTCAAACGCTGATAACCCAACCCTTCACCAAGGGATTCATAGCGATTGCTGTACTGGATAGAAGAGCCGCGGGCCCAGCCGCCTGCCCCTACGACAATCTTGGGCAGATAGCTCTTACGCGCCAGGCGCTCATCAGCACCAAAAAGTAAACGCTGCCGGACAAAATAATCCGATAACGGATTAGCCGGAATGCCTGTGCCTTGCCCGCTCGAACCCATCCCCGCGCCAGGCGCACTCTTATCACCGGCCGTCAGTCCGCTGCCCGCGCCTGAACCATTCCCTGTACCAGGACCAGCACCTGCCATAGAGCCGGTACCAGCTGCGCCTACAATTCTCTTCTCAATTCCACTCGTATCCATCGCAATTTCCGGCTGAACGATCCCCGTCAAATATTCCAACTGAAGCTTAAGCTTACGTAACTGCCCGGCCGCTTCGTTATATGCAACCTGCGTACGGGATAAACCTGCCCGCGCCAGAGATGAATCCACGCCTGCATTCACACCCGTCCGCGTCAACGCCAGGCTGATAGAATACATCGCCTGATAACGAGCAATATCCTGGCTGTCGACAGCCAGCAAAGCAGCCGTCCTCAGTATCTCGAAATACAGGCGGCCCAGCTGCCACTTGACCAAATAACGCTCTTTTTCAAGGTCAGCCTGCTGCACCCCGGCAAATGCCCGGGCACTCGCCACCTTAGCGCCACGCAAGCCAAAATTGACCAACTCATATTCTGCATAGACGGATGCCAGATTACCCGACACCGCCTGATAATTGCTCTCCGAATTAATACTACCTGCTATCGAATGGAGCGTACCGGGGACAGGAAGAAAAGGACCAGTCAGATCATTGGCCGATCCGACAGATAATTCTTCCACCACATTCACTTTTGGCAAATAAGCATGCCCCGCCTCCTTAATACCTGCTTCCGCGCTTCTGACAAGCGCCTCTTTCTGAAGCAACAACGGCAAATTATGCCCTGCCGAATCCACCAGCTGAGCCAGCGAATAAGCAACAGGTTTCTGCGCCGTTACAAAGCACGCCGGCAGCAACAGGAGAAGTACTCCCATAAACAGACCGGTTGCCCTTTTTAACGAAACAACCATTCCAGTTAATTAGTAATTATAAAAAATGGGAAAAGAATGACTACAATAGGGTACAACCCAGAGCCATCAACAATAAAAGAGAAGTAAAAAACGACTAGACACAGGGAGGCCCGCGAAGACCATTGACAGGAAGATCAGAAGAAGGAATATCAATCTCCTGCGCAACAAAGAGATCTCTTTTTACAAGAGCAACAGGAGGATCAAAAGAAGGACGAATAAAAGCGATCCGGACCGCCTCACTGGACTGGAACCGTTTGTCCAGGCTAAGATGGGAGAACTTTTGCATCGCCTTTCCATAAACTACCCGACGGCCGGTATGCCGAAAAGGAATGACCGGAGTAGAATGATCCACAACCCGGACAGAAGAACTACCATAAACGTAAAAGTTCGCTATAGAATAAAACCGGTAATTTACCTGCGTAAGGAACAACAGGAAATAACCGGCCAGTATTAGCGACTTAAACGCGAGATTGATATGTTTTTTTATTGTCGGGGTCATCTCATTAACTTTATAAAGATATGAAATGATTGGCAATAATGCAGACTTATTTATCAGCGGCGGCCTACACACATATCCGGCATTCAGCTGCCTGACGCACCATAGTCTCAACGCCCGATACACTCCCAGCCCGCATTGTATCCGCCGCACCCGCCCATACTATGCCTTATAAATTTTTTCGATCCCCAACTTCTTCATTCTTGACTTTAACGTTGAGGCCGGCAAATTTAACAATGCAGCAGCTCCATCGGGGCCCGATATGCGGCTATTGCACTTTCTCAATACCGTCAGGATATGCTCCCGCTCCATCTCCGCAATGGTCTTCACCCGAGAAACGTCTGCAGGCGGCTCATCCTCGCGCATCATCTGCGGCATAAACGACAGATTTCGCAATATAGGATCACTGCTCATCAATACGCTGCGTTCGATCAGGTTCTGCAACTCCCGCACATTACCCGGCCATGGATAGTCCATCAACCTTGACAAGGCTTCTGCCGCCATCCCTTCTGTATTGCGGTTCGTCTTTTTTGCATACATTTTTATAAAGTGAGAAGCCAGCAGCGGAATATCCTCCTTCCGTTCGCGCAGCGGGGGTACGACGATCGGAAATACGTTCAACCGATAATACAGGTCAAGACGGAAACGTCCCGCTGCAATCTCCTTCTCCAGGTTAACATTTGTCGCGGCAATGATCCGCACGTCTACCTTGATCGTTTCCTTTCCGCCGATGCGCTCGATCTCCCGTTCCTGCAATACGCGCAAAAGCTTTACCTGAACAGACGGCAGCATCTCTCCTATCTCATCCAGAAAAAGCGTTCCGCCATCAGCCTGCTCGAACTTTCCTATACGACGATCATACGCTCCGGTAAATGCCCCCTTCTCATGTCCAAACAACTCCGATTCAACCAGGTTCGGCGGCAGCGCTGCACAGTTCAATTTGACAAAAGCCTTATCCTTTCTGCGCGACAGGCTGTGGATACAATTGGCGATCCCTTCCTTGCCTGTACCGCTTTCTCCAAGGATCAATGCCGACGTATTCAAGGGGCCGACCTCTCTTATCATTTCAAACACACGCAGCATTCCCGGGCTGTTCCCGATAATTCCGTTTAGATTAGGCAGCATCGTCTGCTCATCCGGCTCAGCCGTCATCGTCCTGACCTTTTTCGCCGCCAACGGCTTGCTGCCCTGACCGCCTTTCATCTGCTGCTTAGACTCATAACGGTAACGGGCAATATCAAGGGTAACCAACAGATCCCTTTCCCGAAATGGCTTGACGATAAACCCTGAAGGCTGCGTCACCTTCGCCATCTCCAATACACCCTGGTTGCAATTAGCCGATAAATAAACGAATGGAATATCCCGTTTATTCAACTCTCCTGCCAGATCGATACCGGTCAGTTCTCCTTTTAAAAAGATATCCAGTAATACAAAGTCAGGTCTGGTAGAAGCCAGCACATCCATCGCCGCCGCAAAAGAACGGGCTATCCCGCATACAATGTATCCAGCCTGCTCCAAGGTCATCCGGATATCCCCGGCGACTACCAATTCATCTTCTACGATGAGGATAGACTTACTCATAAAATGATAGAGGTTGCAGTTAAGAATTGGGATTTGAACCGTTTACATTAATATACAAATTTATAGAATACATAATGCAAACGACCCGAAAACCCGATCCTAAAATTATACCTAAAAACATCGCCATTGATTTCCAATGCGTTAATATTTATCCAGCTGAGCTGATTGACGATATTTCGTCCAAAATCGAAAAATGCCGGCCATCTATCGCCGGTCAACGGAACAACCGCATTGACGATTAATTCACAAAAGGGGAATAATCACAGCAAATCGATTGAATGCATCTTCAAATGGAAATACGCCGATAAGGTATTTGCATTCCAGCCCCAATCCCCGAAAGCTGCGAAATGTTATTACTTATGGCAGGTCTTCTGACTTACTCCCCTCGACACTATCTTCCCGTTTACGAAGAAACAGTGACTGTAGTGGGCCTTGGTTAATTTAAATCAACAATCTCCATATTTTAGTGTTAAGTCATTGGTCAGCAAAGACAAATCAATCATTTAATTTATATGGAATACAGACAACTCGGCAATAGCGGGCTTCGTGTCCCGGTCCTTAGCTTTGGAACGGCAACTTTCGGCGGCGGCAACGATTTTTTTAAGACCTGGGGCAGCACCCAGGTCGACGAGGCCACAAGGCTCATCAACCTCTGTCTCGAAGCAGGCGTCAACCTCTTTGATACGGCAAACGTTTACTCCAGCGGCATATCCGAAGAGATCCTCGGCAAAGCCATAAAGGGTAACCGGAACCGTCTCCTGATCTCTACAAAAGCAACCTTCCCTATGTCCGAAGAAGCCAACGACTTTGGCTCTTCAAGACTCAACTTAATAAAGGCCTGCGAAGACAGTCTTCGCCGTCTCGAAGTAGATCACATCGATATCTATCACATGCACGGTTTCGATGCCAATACGCCCGTCGAGGAAACGCTTAAGGCGCTAGAAAGCCTTGTACAGAGCGGGAAGGTCCGATATATCGCCTGCTCCAATTTCTCCGGCTGGCATCTGATGAAATCCATGTCCGTCTCCGAAAGATATGGCTGGTCCAGATACATCGCTCACCAGGCCTACTATTCCCTGCTCAACCGCGATTTTGAATGGGAACTGATGCCCCTCGGCATCGATCAGGGCATAGGCACTATCGTATGGAGCCCATTGGCCAGCGGCAAACTTTCCGGCAAATACAGAAGGAACAGCCCTGCTCCCAAAGACGCACGCGTTGCACAAGGCGGAAGCCCGGTACTGGCGGGCGCCACGGATGAAGAAAGACTCTATAACATCGTGGACGTCCTCGACGAAATAGCAAAAGAAACCGGCAAATCCGCTGCACAGGTCTCCCTCAACTGGCTGCTTCAAAGACCAACCGTCGCCAATATCATCATCGGCGCCAGGAACGAATCACAACTAAAGGAAAACCTTGAGTCAGTAGGCTGGAATCTGACCATAGAACAGGTAAAACGCCTCGATAAGGCAAGTGAGATCCTCCCGTCCTATCCCTACTGGCATCAGCGTCAGTTCACCATGCTCAACACCGACCCGGATCTCTATGGAGAAAGGAGAAAATAGCGTAACATCCTTCCCCTCCCCGGCAAAGGTCACCTTGCCAGGGGAGGGCTTTTTTTATTAACTTCACTCTATGAAAAGTCAAGCCAGCCGCCTACTCGCTGCAGCGTCCCTTCTGGCCGCCAATCCGATGCTCACGCCAGTCGCGCTGGTGATCGTAGCCTCTCTGCTCTTTACCTCTGCTATCGGACAGGTTCAAACGCCCGTTCGAACACTACTTGCTCTTTCCAAAACAGATCATCAGCTGGCGATCGTAGACCCCGCCACTTTAAAAGTACTCGCCCGCATCCCTGTCGGCGAAGACCCGCATGAAGTCATCGCTTCTACAGACGGCAGGACGGCTTATGTCACCAATTATGGCGGCGGCAGCCTTCACGAACTCGACATTATCGACCTCGTCTCACAAAAGCCAATCAGCAGCCTCGATACCCGCCCCCTCTTCGGACCGCATGGAATAGCCTTTGCTAACGGAAAAGCCTACCTGACTGCCGAAGGCTCAAAAGCCGTAGTCCGGTATGATCCCGCTACAGGCAAACTCGACTGGAGTATGGGGACAGGACAAGACCGTACACATATGATCTATGTCACACCCGATGGCAAAAGGATCTATACCACCAACGTCTCCTCCGGCACGGTCAGCATCCTCGTCGACACCATCCTCTCACCTATGGGTCCTGGCGGCCCCGGCGCTAAAAATATTCCGCCGCCGCCTGGTTCTCAAAAAACGCCCCCTCCATCCGGCTCGATGCCACCCCCTCCTCCCGGCGGCGGGACAAGAGAAACATGGACTCAAACCGTCATTCCCACGGCCCGCGGCTCTGAAGGTTTCGACGTTACCCCCGATGGAAAACAACTCTGGACGGCTTCCAGCGAGACGGGTGTGATCACTGTCATCGACCTTGGTTCGAAAAAATCAGCTGCGTCGATCGACGCCAAAACGTTTGGCGCCAACCGTCTCAAATTTACGCCCGATGGCAGGCAGGCCTTTATTACGAGTCTCTCGACCGGCACGCTGTTTATCTTCGATGTCCAAACTCATAAAGAAATAAAAAAGATCCAGACGGGACACGGTGCAGCAGGTATCCTGATGGACCCCGATGGTAACCGCGCCTTTGTCGCCTGCTCCAATGACAATACTATCATCATCGTAGACCTCAAAACGTTATCCATCACCGGTCACCTCGACGTCGGCGGCGTACCCGATGGCATGGCCTGGGCAACACGCCCTTAAAACCTCTCCCTTCGGGATCTGAAGATCCCCGGAGGAATATATTTTCATACATCTTCCGTAGATTTGAACAAACCTGTCTTGCCGATGCTCCGGAACTTTGTTTCAAACAAAACATTCCATGAATATCGTACTTACCGGCTCCCTCGGCAATATCAGCCAGCCCCTGGCAAAGATCCTGGTTCAACAGGGCCATTCTGTCACCCTTATCAGCAGTAACCCGGATAAACAATCTGCCATCGAAGCGCTTGGCGCGACAGCCGCCATCGGGTCGATAGAAGACCCTGGGTTCCTTACGAAGACCTTTGCCGGCGCCGATGCCGTCTATCTGATGACACCCTTCAAAATGACCGAAGCCGACCAGCTGGCTTACTTCAAAAGGGTCAGCGACAACTATGTAGAAGCGATCCGCCGCAACGGTATAAAACGCGTCGTCAATCTTAGCGGATGGTGCGCCCACCTGGTCAGATCCGGCAACCTGGAAAGCACACTCGACGATCAACTGTCCGGCGCCGCCATCACCCACCTGCGTCCCGGCTCCTTTTACAGTAATTTTTATGGATTCAAAGGTATGATCAAAACACAGGGTGTCATCGCCGGCAATTATGGAGGAGAAGATAAAATAGTCTTAGTCGCTCCCAGCGATATCGCCGCTGCCGCCGCAGAGGAATTAGCCGCCGCGCTGCCCGCCAAAAAAGTACGCTATGTCGGCAGCGACGAACTGACCTGTAACGAGGCCGCAGCCATCCTTGGCAAAGCCATTGGCAAACCCGATCTGCAATGGATCATCGTCACCGACGAACAAATGCGGCAGGGTCTGACGGCCATGGGCATGCCTGCGCAACTCACCGACCTGCTGGTGGAGATGCAATCGCTTACTCATCAAGGCCTACCCCAAAAAGACTACTTTCTCAACCGGCCTGTGCCGGGGAAGATAAAAATGACCGAATTTGCAGAAGAATTTGCAGCCTTTTACCTAAAAGATTAAAAAATGGCCGGCACACCGCCCTTCCATATAAAGACGATCAGTCAATTTCTCGAACTCAGAGGTTTGCCGAAACCCGCCCATCCGCTGTTCAGCATCATCGACATACAGCCCATAAAGGAGGTGCCCCGCGACGTACCAAAGATCCTGGTGACCGACCTGTACATCATCGGACTGAAAAAATTCTTCTCATCAAAACTCAGGTTGACATACGGTCACCAGGATTATGACTTCAATGAAGGGATATTAGGCCATATGGCGCCAGGCCAGGTTTTTGGATTCGACCCGGAAGGCCAAAAGGAAGAGATGGATATGAGGGGCTGGTTTCTGCTGATCCATCCCGACTTTCTCTGGAATACCCCGCTCGCAAAAAAAATAAAGCAATACGAATTCTTCGACTACGCCGTCAATGAGGCGCTGTTCCTGTCAGATAAAGAAGAGCAGACGATGAACAATATCCTCCGGCTCATCGACCAGGAATATCACAACAGCATCGACAGGCTCAGTCGGGAGATCATCATCACCCAGATCGAATCTCTGCTGCACTACTCGGAACGCTTCTATCGCCGGCAATTCGTCACCCGCCAGATCAGCAGCCATTCCATTATCAGCCGGCTAGAACAACTGCTCGCTACCTGCTTCGACAACGCCAGCCTTGCTGCCAACGGCATCCCGACGGTCAGGAATATTTCCGAACAGTTGAACATCACCCCCAACTATCTCAGCGGTCTGCTGAAAGAGTTGACAGGGAAAAGCACCCAGCAGCATATCCAGGATAAGGTCATCGAGAAAGCAAAAGAAAGACTGGCTGCTACCGATCTCTCTGTCAGTGAAATAGCCTTCGAACTGGGCTTCGATTACCCGCAGTCCTTCTCCCATCTGTTCAAGAACAAAACCAACCTCTCGCCCTTAGAATTCCGCCGCTCAATGAATTAAAGGATGCTCCGGCGGCCCCCCTAATGGCGACGACACTATCCTTTCGTCTGCCATCGATAACCCCGGCTTAATGTCCCTGGATATTCTTTATCCTGTGAAGATTCTCTTTATAAAGCCGGCCTATCGGCAATACGCGTTCTCCAATCCTTACCTGCGTCGCATTAAAAGAAGTGACCTTATCCGCCGTTACCACAAAAGACCGGTGGATACGGACAAAACGATGCGGATTGAGCTTTTCTTCGAGTGAACTGATCGTCTCCCTGACCAACAGACTCTTTCCGCTGGTCAGGTGAAGCTGCGAGTATTCGCGCCGGCTTTCGATATATAACAGCTCATTCAAAAAGACTTTGACCGACTCCCGGTCTACACGGAAATACAGAAAGGCCGGCGAAACCTTGTCTGGCTTTTCTTCTTCCGCGGCGGGCAACAGCCGCTCCAGTTTATGGATCGCCTTCATAAACCGGCCAAACGACAAGGGTTTGAGCAGATAATCAACGATATCCAATTCATAGCCGTCAAAGGCGTATTCGCGATAGGCCGTGACAAGGATGACCTTCGGCGGAGACAACAGGCTGCGCAAAAAATCTGTCCCCAGCATCTGCGGCATCTTGATATCAAGGAACAACAGATCCACTGTCTGCTGCCGCAGCACGCGGGAAGCCTCGACAGCACTGCTGCAGGTCCCAACCACTTCCAGCTGCGGCACCCGTGCACAATAAGCGCTGAGCAGCTCCACCGCAAGCGGCTCATCGTCTATGATAAGACAGCTGATGGGCATAGGTTAAGTTGAAGTGTTAAAATAAATTCTTCCTCACGGGGAATGGCCGTCAATACAAACCGGTCGGGATAAAGCAATTCCAACCGCTTGCGTACATTTGTAATCCCCAGTCCTCCGGCGGCAAGGGCCTGATCTTCACCCGGCGATCCTGCCGGGCTTTGTTCCGGGCCAGGCGGCGCCATACTATTGATCACCCGAAAGATCAGCTGATCGTTCTGTATCGAAAGATCGATACTGATCCATACCTTGCCGACCTGCTCGGCCGTCCCGTGTTTAAACGCATTCTCGATAAAAGGCTGGAACAACATCGGCGCAATCTTACGACCTGCCAACTCACCCTCGAAACTCATCGAGATATCAAGCCGCTCTCCATACCGCTCGCGCTCCAATGCCACATAATCCCGGCAAAGCCTGATCTCCTGCGACAGCGGCACCTCAGCGGCATTACTTTCATAAAGCACATAACTGAGAATACCCGACAAACGCAGCAGCATGTCCGGCGCCTTCTCCGATTGTTTCAACACCAGCGTATACAGATTATTCAGCGTATTGAAAAGGAAATGAGGATGCAGCTGCGCCTTCAGTAATTCAAGTTCGGCTTGAACCTTTGCCCGCTGGGCCTCGGCCTTCTGACGTTCGATCTCCGTCTTCTCCTTTTCTATCTGTAACTTTTCCTGCTGTTCCAGGTACCAGAACTTGAACATCCGGATAAAAACCCCGAACATCGCAATAGTGTTCATCACGACAAAGCTGAACATCGCAAAAACCTGGTGATAGGCAGATCCGACGAAAGGAGAAGGATCAGGGCGGCCCGTCCTTATCGGAATCAGGACGAAACGCCGGTAAAGAAAATTCAGACACATCCCGCACAGGGCCCAAAGGCAGTAATTGAGAAAAAAATGCATGTATCGTCCCCGCAGCAGGCCCGGCACAAGACCGTACAGCACGACATAGACATAGATCATATTCAGCGGCGTCAACACGATGGCCGTCTCGCAGCCCGCGGGAATATTATGCAGGTCATTGGCCGACGCCAGACAAAACACGAAGAGATACATAACCCAGAATAATACATGGGCCAATACCCGGTATCGCTTATCAAAAAGAATCGTTTTTCCAAAATCCTGCACTGGTACAAGATAAACAATTTCACCGGTACTATCTGTCTCGTCCAATCCGCCATAGTGACTCACCATCACTTTCTTTAGCGGATGCTCCGATGACCTGGTGATTAACTATTCATCCCGAAAAAATCGTCGTTAGTAGCAATTCCAGGTTTACTTTTTCTGATAAACCCTTACATAGTCCACTTCGAAGCGCTTCGGAAATGCAGTAGCTGCCGGATCACCGCCGTTATCCCCGCCAATGGCCAGGTTCAGCAGCATGTATTGCGGATGCTGAAAAGGGCTATACCCGCTGCCATCCTTGTTGACCAACTCCTCCATCGGAACCTGGTTCAACAACCGGTCATCGACATACAATGCGATACCGCTCGAATCCCAGTCCATCCGCCAGACGTGGAACTTCGACGCCCAGGCCTGATCCACCGGCGTCTTCTTGCTATACCAATAAGCCCGGTATGGTTTTGCAGAGCCAATGGCAATATTAGCCAGCAGACTATCCCGGTAATATTCCATCATATCAATCTCTCCATTCTCCGGCCAGGACTTATCCAATCCCAACGCCCACCAGGCTGGCCAGCATCCTGGGTTGATATCTATCCGTCCCCGCATCTCCCAACGACCATACAGCCACTGCTGCTTATCCTTTGTGATCATACAGGCAGAAGTATAGTCAGCCGATGGACGGCTCTTTTTCCAATTCTGGCTGTCCTTAACATAGTTGGGGTTCTTTTTCTGTTCTCTCTTTGCTTCTATAACCAGGTAACCGCTCTTGCAATAGGCATTATCGGATTGATACCACTGCGCCTCATTGTTCCGAACAAATCCTTCTTCATAACTCCAATTCTTAGGATCGGGTTTCCCATCGGTATTGAACTCATCAGACCAAACCAGCTTATAAGCCTGCTGGTCCAAACCCCAGTACTTCTCAACCGTCCACTTGTCCTGCCAATAGATCTCCGGCTCGGCGCCGTTCATCCTCAACGGCAGCCACAGATATCTCGAATCTTCCAGATTCTTCTTGTTCCAGAGATCACCGATAAAAATAAACTGTCCTTTTGCAGCATTGACCGGCAGTACAAAAGCGCTCTGCCCGCCATAGGTCTTATCTGCCCCCGGTCCTTTGCAGGGGTTGCCGCGCTGCTTCCATTCTCCCATCATCGAATCCGCGACTGCATATGCTGCCGCGTTCGGGTCCCAGCCCGTACAGGCCGAAGAGATCAGATAATAATGCTTATTAAACTTGAACACTGCCGCTCCTTCTCTCGCCAGTCCTACCAGCAGCCTTTTGTCATTCCTGGTATGCGAAAGATAATCATCACTCAGTTGACACACATGCAAGGTCTGGTTGTCTTCCGATGTATACACGTGATAGGCCCGGCCGTCCTCATCCTGGAAGATTGTCATATCGCGGGCCATATTGCCGTTGGGCCGCTCGCTGCCCAGGTAGCGAAAGGGGCCGGTCGGTTTATCGCTGACGGCCACGCCGGACTTAGCGGCTGAATAATCCTTCGAATCGATATGCATCCAGAGTACGAACTTTTTGGTGCGGGGGTTGAAGACAACCTTTGGCCGCTCGATAACCTTCCCGGCATACAAATCGCTGGTGCTGTCCTTTTGTTCGGAGGCAAGCGCAAGCCCTTCAAACTTCCAGTGCAGCAAGTCCTTCGACGAATAACAGGAGACACCGCCTGCCAGTACCCTGTAGTTCTCCCAGTTGGAGTGCGGGACCAATTCGGTCCTGCCTTTTTTATACTCGCCATACCAATAATAGGTCCCCTTGTAAAAAAGGAGCCCTCCGCCATGCGCATTGATCGGCTTCCCATCCGTGTCAAGCCAGACGGCGCCAGGTTCGAATGCAGTTATGCCGCCGCTGCTGGAGGGAGCAGCCGTGGAACCGGTCTGCGCCATCAGCAAACCTTTTCCTGCCAGCATCAGCAACAGGATGCCGGAAATCCGGGATATAAGATATTTCATATAAGTAATATTTAACAACAGGAGACAATTGAGGCCAAAGATAGCCCAACGGTCTCCTGTCGACCGTAATTATTGGTAATTCGGATTCTGTGTCAACTCGGGATTCTTACTAAGAATTGACAAAGGTATGGGAAGCAGATAATTCTTGGTAGCGTCAAACGACCACTGCGGCGCACCGGACGGCACTGTCTCGATCCGCGTATAGGTATAACCGCCACCGGAAACGGGATCGATCCGCATACCATGCATGACGTGGTTTAGATTCGTCTCGGCAATCTTCCAGCGGAGGAGATCATAATACCGTTTGCCTTCAAAAGCGAGTTCGACCCTTCTCTCCCGGCGGATATACTGCCGCATCTGGTCCTGTGTAGCGCCGGGATAAACCTGTGTAAAGGTAGGAATACCCGCCCTCGTCCTGATCTGGTCCAGTGCATCGTAGACCGACTGATCCGGTCCAACGGCCTCGTTCTGCGCTTCTGCATAGTTCAGCAATACTTCAGCATAGCGGAAGTAATAATAGAATTGGCTGCTGGCGCCGCTTTGCCAGGGATTGACCGTCGTATCGATCGCTTTCTTCATCGCATAGCCGGTGTTGGTATTATCTGCCGCATCGGACAGGTCGATCGCATTGAATGCCGAGCCTACATAGGAAGTATAGACGGTTCCATTAAAGGTATTTCCATTGAAAAGAACGGACTGAGCAAACCGGGGCTCCCGATTAGCGTATGGATTGGCAGCATCGTAACCAGATCCAGCATCCGTGATCGCCTTTCCATTAGCCATTGCATAGTCGTCAACCAGTTCCTGCGTAGGCGTAGAACCGCCCCAGCTGAGCCACTGCGTACCGACATAGCTTGGTCCCTGATAGCCCGCGATATTGCTGCCTGCTTTCAGTCCAAGATACTCCCGGTAAAAGATGCCTTCGTTGTTACCGTTGCCCGTCGTAAGGAACAGTTCGTCGTACTTTGGATAAAGGCTATAGCCCAGCTGCATCACTTGTTTATTGGTAGCAGCAGCGGCTGCCCAGCGGCTGACATCGTTGGTTGGATTGTTCAGGGGGCTGGCGTAAAAAAGCTCGATCCATCCTTTCAGCGTAAGCGCAGCGCCTTTTGTAACGCGGCCCCCGCCATTATTACCCGAATTATCAGGCAGCAGGCTGGCAGCCGCCGTCAACTCCGACTCCAGGAAATTGAAGTTCTCGTCGAAAGATGCGCGTTTGTGGAAGATAGAATCCCCATCGATCGCTCGGTTATCCGGCGCAGTGATGATAGGGCCTCCGCCATACAACATCCAGACGATATGATAGAAAAAGGCTCTCAGCATTCTAGCCTCTCCCAACCGCTCGTTCTTATAGCTGTCATCCAGGTTAGAAGCCTGCAGATCCGTGATAAACACATTACACTTGCGGATAGCGGTGTAATTCTGATCCCAGTTGAGCCAGGAGCTGGAAATGGTCGTACCGTTGCCCGCGCCCCAGGCATAATAAAAAGTAGAGTTTGAATTGATCGTCGACTTCGTTCTGGCCGCATTACAAGTGATGGACCAGTTGAATCCCGTCATCGAATTATCCGACCAGTTGTCGAAAGCGTCGAACACGCTGTTGTATTCATCCGGCAGGTTGCTGTAAATGTCGTTGAGCACCAGGTCAGCGGATGCCTTTGTCGAAAAAGCGGTCGTCTGGTCTACCTGCGCCAGGTCCTGTACATTCAAAAAACTATCCTTTTTACAGGCAGAAAAAGCCAGACAGGATACAAAGACCAGCTTTGCCAGCCCCTTATATTTTAAATTATATGAAGTTTTCATCTTTTGCAGCTTAATGATTTTTAGAATTGAATTTTAGCTCCGAACGTAACAACTTTTTGGGTCGGGAAATACCAGGCCCTGTTGTTGCTCACTTCGGGATCAAAGTTCTTGATCGGCGTCCAGGTCAGGAGGTTTTGTCCCGATACATAAAAGTTAACATAGCTCATCCCCCATTTGCTCGTCATCGTCCTGGGCAGCGTATAACCAAGAACGCCTGTTCTGAGACGCAGATAAGCCAGGTTCCTCTGCCAGAAAGAAGAAGTCTGTGTATTGTTGGCCGTTGGAGAAGTCGTCATTCTCGGATAGGAAGCATGCTGATTGGATTCGGTCCAGTAATTCAGAGCGGTAACCGGCACATTCTTATTGTTGTCGAACGCCCATACCGCTGAATTGGCCAGCTGCATAGACCGCTCTGCAGCGCCCTGGAACAACAGGTTTAATTCAAATCCTTTGTAGCTTACATTTGGTGAGATACCATAAACGATCTGGGGAACGGTCGGATTTCCAAGCAATACCTGGTCATAAGAGTCGATAATGCCATCGGGCTTACCATTCGGGCCGCTGACATCAGCATACCGGATATCGCCGGGCGCAAGCGGAGACCAGGTCTGAGAAGCAATACCGGACTTCAGCACGCCAGGGCTCTGGAAGTCGGCGTCGGTAAAGAAACCCACCGCCTTAAGTCCCCACTGGCTGTTTAAAGGGTGCCCCGTCTGCCTCAGGTTGGGATAATTATAGGTAGATCCGTTCTCGAAGATCTGGAGCGTCTTATTCTTCGCATAGCTGAAGTTACCGGACAGGCCAACTCTCAGATCCTTGTTGATCGGGTAAGTGAAGCTGCCCGAAAATTCAAATCCTCTGTTGACCATGATACCGGCATTCTCCTCGGACAGACCGATACCGTATTCGGCAGGTACGGTCACATTGGGATACAACAGCATGTTCCCGCGTTTTTCATGAAAATAATCCGCTTCGATCGTTACCATATTATCCAGGAACCGCGCTTCGAAACCAATGTCGGTCTTTGTCGCCTTTTCCCAGGTGATAAAGGGGTTTGCTTCCTGGTTTTCATACAGGCCTTGAGTCTGCGATCCACCCAGGATAGCAGAAGTACCATACAGCGTAAAGCCGGACTGATACTGGAATGCCTGACCAGCCAGATTCCCGGACTGTCCCCATGATCCTCTCAGCTTCAATTCGTCCAGCCATTTGATATCGGACATAAACTTCTCCTGGGAAATTCTCCAACCCAGTGAAAAGGCGGGGAAGAAACCGAATCGGTGTCCGGGCGCGAAATAGTAGTTCCCGTCATAACGGCCCGCAGCCTCAAACAAATACTTGCTGTCATACGCATAGGTCGCGCGATAAACCAGTGACCTTTGCTTGGAACCTGCCGAACTGCCATAGTTGGAGAGATCGGTTGAACCGGTTCCGCCGGCAAAAAGCTCCGGTATGGAAAGATTATAATCAGATCTTCCGGCGCTGAACATCAGCGATTTCGTGGTTCTGATCTCACCCACTACCAGGCCGGTCACAGCGCTCTTTCCAAAGCTGTTCGAATAATTGATATAGCCCTGGTAGTTAAACGCCTGCGTTTGATGATATTCTTCGCTGAAAGATGGCGCTCCCGTAGGAGGAACCAGGGTATAGGTCTTGGCCGCCGTATCGTAGGTGTAATAGTTGTAGTTACCATACCAGGTGCGCGTCAGACTGGCGATACCGCTGTTGGTCGTGTTATAGGGATCATTGGGGTTATAGTCATAAGAGACGACCGCTTTGACGCTCAATCCCTTTAACGGCAGTTTCTGATCGATGGCAAACTGTGTCAGCAATGTATTCCCCGTGATATCCTGGAAGCTGGGATTGTCATAGAAGCTGGCATAGATATAAGGATGATCGCCGTTACTATAGATCTTTGGCGTCGACGGACTCGTCGTATTGATCAGGTTTTCGAAAAGGCTCTGGGTATTATAGCCGGCCCCGCTGAGATTGCGCTGTTCGACACGGCCGTTTAAGGAAAGCGAGACAACGGTAGACCTTGTCGCCTGGATGTCCATATTGGCGGAAAGGTTATAACGCTTGTACTTTATACCGGGGAACATTCCATTCTGGTCAAAAAAGCCAAGCGCCGCCGCATATTTTATGCTCTCCGTACCACCGCTGATCGTCAGGTTCTGACCTGTCTGTATATAATTATGCTGCCGCATGTCCGCTATCGGATCAAAGTTGGGGTGCCCATCGGGGTCCTTGCCATTTTTGTACAGCTCCAGATCTGTTGCAGAAAAAGGCATGACCGTAGACCCGGCATTAGCCGCACCCGCATTCTTCAGCGTCGCATATTGATAAGAATTGACGAAGTGGGTAACGACCGTAGGATTCTGGGCGCCTACATACCCGTCATAGGAAAGAACTGGTCTGCCCAGCTTACCCCTTTTCGTAGTCACCAGGATAACCCCATTGGCGCCCGCCATCCCATAAGGGGCAACCGCCGCTGCATCTTTTAGTACGGAGATGGTCTCGACGTCGTCAGGATTCAACTGGCTGTAGTTACGCTGTACCCCGTCTACAATAAATAATGGCTGCGCCGCGCTTCCGGTAGCGTTTGTCCCAAGCCCCCGGATCATGATCGTGGCCGCATCATTACCCGCCTGACCGCTGGGCTGGGTAAACAAGACACCTGCCGCCCGGCCGCCCAAAGCATTAGAGATATCACTGACCGGCTGTCTTTGAATATCCGTGCCCTTAACAGCGGCGACGGCTGCGGTAACCGATGTCTTCTTCTGCGTGCCATAGCCGACCACAACGACGTCGTTGAGATTCTGCGCCACGGCAACCATATATACATCGATCGAAGCCAGCCCCTTTTGAACCTTTACTTCCTGCGAGCCATACCCTATCAGGGTGATAATAAGGGTTGCATTAGCCGGAGCACTGATACTGAAATTTCCCCCTTTATCGGTTTGCGTAACCGTTTTGGTACCCTTTACCTGGACAGTGGCTCCGGCAAGTATGGTGCTATCCGCAGCAGCACTTACCTTACCCGAAAACAGCACCTGGCTAAAGGAAGAATGGACCAGACCGGTCGTAAAAAAGAGGAGTAAACAGCAGAACTTTAGAATAAAATCCTGCCTTGTAGTAACTTTTACATTACATTTTGTTCTCATGGCAAATAATCGTTTGGTTTAAAGTTTTTGTAAGATCAACCCCATCGACAAGACAATGCGTTGATTTTACATTTACTACAAATATTCATTAGATTAAATGAGCACGGCGGGGGGTAAATCACAAAACTTAGGGGGTAAATTCGTAAATTCACTGTAGAACTAACTGTACTAACGACCTAAAACGCCAAAGCTTGCTGCCATTTCGACAACTACACCTGCTGGTGCTGACCGCATTGACCTTCCAGTGCCTTTTTGTGTCTGCCCAATCGTCTGCCCCGGTCTCCTCCTCCAAGGGCGCTCCACAGACACCGCCGCCGATAGCCTGTTTGAGTATCGACCAGGGTCTATCTAACAATTCCGTCAGTTGTATCTTTAAAGATCACAGGGGCTTCATGTGGTTCGGCACCTATGACGGCCTGAACCGATACGACGGTTACGACTTTACTATCTTCCGTCATAACCGCAACGACTCGACTTCTATCGTAAACAACTGGATCGGCGTTATCAGCGAAGACAGCCTCAACCGCCTCTGGGTGGGAACACGCAACGGCGTCAATATCTATGACGCCCTCCACGCCAATTTTCAGCCTGTTCGCTATACCCCTTGGGCCGGAGGCGTCGCCCGGGCAATCGCAGGCAGTATCAACGACATAAAAACCAGCCGATCGGGCGACGTCTATATCGCGTCGGCGGCGCAAGGGCTGCTTCTTTGTCAAAAAGGCCAGTCCGCCGCCACACAAATCCCGCTGCCGGAAGATAATAAGACAGCCAGCACATACAATGCGGCGGCTGTTGCCTTCTCCCCCGACGGTGACATATACGTCTCTATCCGAAGCAGAGGACTTTTTCAATACAATAAAGCCAGCCATACCCTGACCCTGATCAATTCCTTCCCGAAAAATGGTCTGTCTTTGGCGGCGGACCTAAAGCAGCGTCTTTGGGTTGGGGCGGATGATGGTCTATACCAGTACGACCTGGTCAGCCGTTCGATCCGACAAGTCTATCATAGCAACAACCGCGTCGTCCAGCTTTCTATCCGGGAGAATACCCTCTGGATCGCTTCTGACGGCGACGGCGCCCTCTCTGCCGACCTCAATACCGGGGCTATCCTTCCTCTCTTTAATGCCGGCGAAAAAAGCCGGCTGACCAGCTCCTCGGTATACTCCATCTATCATGACGACCAGCAGCGAACCTGGATCGGCACCATAAGGGGCGGTATAAATATTATGGACGAGAGCAAAAGCCGCTGTTTGTCTTTGGTGCATGATCCCACCCATCCCAATAGCCTTATCAATAACTACATCCTGTCCTGCTGCGAGGACAAGAGCGGCAACCTTTGGATCGGTACCGACGGAGGCGGACTTTCCTGTTATAACCGGTTGGCGGGCAGTTTTACCAATTACAGCTGCCAGTCCGGCAAGCGGTCGATCAGCAATGACTTCGTCACCTCCCTCCTCAACGATGATCAAAACAACACCTGGATAGGCACCTGGGGCGGGGGGATCGATCGCTTCGACAAAACAACCGGACGTTTTGCACACTACGCAACGAGCAATCCCGTCACTGGCCGTGAAGACAAGAATATATGGTGTCTTTACCAGGACAGTCAAAAAGATATCTGGGCTGGCTGCTGTGTGGACGGCGTATTGTACCGGCTGAACAAAGCTACCGGCCGTCTTGAAGCATTTGATACCACGCTGCGCAATATCATTACGCTATACGAAGACAAAAAAGGACAGCTCTGGGCCGGCGACTATTATTCCCTGATAAAGATCGATCCTATCCATAAGAACCACAGCCGCTATCCGATAGGCTTCTCGGTGCGAAGCATCTACGAAGACGAACAACACCGGTTCTGGATCGGCACGGAAGGCAGCGGCTTACTGCAGTTCAACAGAGAATCGGGGCAGTATACCGCCATTACAGAGGACGACGGTCTCGCCAATAACGCTGTACTACAGGTCATTCCCGACGACCAGGGCAGACTGTGGCTGAGCACCTTCAAAGGTATATCCGTCTTTTCCCCTTCCACAAGCAGGATCGACAATATAACCCAGTCGGACGGGCTGCTTTGCAACCAGCTCAGCTACCATGGAGCGTTAAAAATGACATCAGGAGAATTGGCATTTGGAGGCATCAAAGGCATGAACATTTTTCATCCGGGCAGGATCCAGGTCTCGGACGACAAACATCCTGCCCTTCTTTCCAATATCACTATCGATAATACCACCCCGGACAAAAGCGGCGCTTACATAACGGAAGACAACAGCGGCATCAGCACCATCCGTCTTCCCTTTGAGAAAGCCGTATTGTCTTTGACCTTTGTAACGCCCGAATACTCGACGCCCGACAAAATAAGCTATGCCTACTATCTCGAAGGCTGGGACAAAGCCTGGAATTTCTCCGGCAAGAACCGAACGGCTGCATACACCCGTCTTCACGAAGGTACTTACTGGTTTAAAATAAAAACCGCTAATGGCAGCAACAACTGGTCCAAAACGGGAACCCTGGTAAAGATCATTGTATTGCCCCCCTGGTACCGGACCTGGTGGGCCTATAGTTTATATATCATCCTCGTTGGAAGCATCATCGGCATAGGTTATCACTATCGATCCAAGCAAATCCGGCTGCAATATGAAGTAGCCTTTGCGCAACACGAAATAGAAAAAGAAAAAGAGCTCAACGAAAAGAAACTATCCTTCTTTACAGACGTTGCGCATGAGTTCCGTTCGCCATTAACGCTGATTGCAGGCCCGATGAAAGAATTGATCCAGCGTTATGACAAAAAGCCCGAATCAAACGAATTGAACACCGTATACAGAAATGCGCGAAGGCTGCTGAGTCTTGTCAATCAGTTACTACTTTTCAGAAAAGCAGACACAGAAGAAGATTCGCTGATTGTGCAAAAGATCAATTTCCACCAGCTTTGCCAGGAGGTCTATTGCTGTTTCCGGCAACAGGCTAAATTCAAAAATATCCGGTACGAGCTTATCTGCAGCAACCCGGACCTTGAGGTATACGGAGACTATGAAAAGCTCGAGATCATTCTTTTCAACCTTATTTCCAATGCGCTGAAATATACATCCGAAGGGGGCGCCGTATCGGTTACAATAGAAGAGAAGGGCCCCTGGACCGCGGTTGTAATCGAGGACACCGGTTGTGGGATCGAACAGGGGCAGGACATCTTTACAAAATTTTACCGCTCTCAAAAAAGACAAGCCAGCAGCGGATTTGGCATTGGTCTTTACCTTGCCCGGAAATTTACGCTGGCGCATAAAGGGCTGCTCACCTATAAGAGTCAGCCAGGACAAGGATCAGTTTTTTGTCTTTCTCTCCCGACGGGCAGCGAACACCTGGCTGCTCAGCTGTCAGAAAATGTATTGACGGAGAAACCCCAGCTCATCAATGAATTGTCGAAAGAAGACCTTGTCACCACTCTGACCGCCCTCGAGCCAACCATCCCCGAAGAACAGACAACGGTTCCCGAAGACTTCCTCTACGGAAGAAGAACCATACTGATCGTCGACGATGACGCCGAACTTCGCCAGTATCTCAAACAGATCCTTTCTTCCGGGTATTTTGTACAGGAGGCGGCCGACGGCACAACGGCGCTGGACATGGCTCTCCAGAACATGCCCGACCTGGTCATCAGCGATATCGTCATGAACGAGACCAATGGCATCGAGCTTTGTAAAAAGATCAAGAGCAGTCCTGAACTCACCCATATACCCGTGATCCTGCTGACCTCGTCCTCTTCCGATGAAACAAAACTCAGCGCGATACAATGCGGCGCGGATGATTACATCACAAAGCCATTCGACAAGACGATGCTGCTGGCCCGGATCGATAATATCTTTAAAAGCAGGAACGCGATACAGCAATACTTCCTGGATACGATCACGCTGCAGAAGCAGACGTCAAAAGTTTCGGCAGAATACAGGGATTTCCTGCAGCGTTGCATCGAGATCGTAGAGGAATACATCGACAAGGACGACTTCTCCATCAAACTCCTGGCGAAAGAGATCGGCATGAGCCATTCCAGCCTGTACAAAAAGATCAAGTTGATATCCGGTCTTTCGGCCAGCAGTTTTATCCGCTTCATCCGTCTGCGCAGAGCCGCCGTACTGATGCTGACCGCTAACGCAAACATCAACGAAGCCGCCTTCCGCGTAGGCATCAATGATCCGAAATACTTCAGGCAACAATTTAAAAAACTATTTGGCATGAATCCCTCGGAGTACATCAAACAATACCGGCACTCCTTTATTTCCCGTCAACATACATATCCCGAAAGTTGAGCGTAAACTCCTTGAACTGCCGCATAAAATCCTGGCCGACATTCCCGTAAAACCGTTCTCCGGGGTTGATCTTTTGCGTCAGCACCGCAATACTGTCGAGGGTGACGGTCTTGTTCGCTATCCCGAGCCGGAAGGAAGGCAGGATATAAGTATCGCTGGTCTTTGTTCCGCCGGCGCCGCCAAGCATCGTTTTCCGGGGTATGGCTGATTTCAGCACGGCCGAATGATAGGTGTTAAAATAAGTAGCGTACAACAGGGTCGTACCGGCGCCTGTATCAAAATGATAAAGCAGCGTGTCGCCGCCTGTAGCCAGGTACAACACGGGGTCCAGACCGTCCAGGGCCATATTATGCAATGCCTTTGCTGTCAGCGTGGACGGAATCATCATCCGTCCGTCGGTATAGAATTGAATTTCCTGCAGCTGGGCAATAACGGGGAAACCCAGGACGACGTTCAGCTGAATATGGAGCGGGGCGATATAAAAAACAGAATCGGGCATCACCTGAAAGACAGCATGGCGAACCAATACCCCGCCGATAAACAGGCTGTCGGCCACCCCTAATCCCACCTTAAATTGCAGGCCGGTAAGTCCAGCCGACTCATTGTATGTTACATCCAGCAAATGCAGATGAAGCTTCTGCGCATAGGTTTGCGTGATCGAAGAGATATTGGCGCGCGTATCAAAAACAGTGCTGACCGCCTGGCTATCCCACTGCAGCGGAATCTCCAGCAACCCGATGCTGTTCCGCCTCCAGGCGACAGCGGCGCCCGATCCCAGAACCACTTCTTGTGGATGTATATCCGAAAGGGCATGATGGATCAGCAAACTATTCTTTATATCGGCCAGCGTGGCGCTGTCGACCATTTTAGGGTATTGCCGGATCAACAGGCTGTCCACCCCCGCCGCCAATGCATACTGCCCTGTCTTAAAATAACTGTCCGTCTGGTATTGCAGCAGGTTGGCCGTCAACGAATCGGGAAAACCGGCCGGCATTGCACTCATGAAAGAATCGATACGCGCAGTACAGAGCGCATTGCGGTTAAAGACGTTGTCGAGGATCGCGGCAAAGTAAAGCCGTCTTGCCGGAGAAAGATCGGATGAATGCTGGTCCAGCAATTTCTCGAGACGGAAAAACTCCTTTTTATTTAACACCGTATCCATCTCCCGGACCATTGCCGGCGCATCCAGCCTGGCTGTAGATACACATCCCGCCAAAAAGAAACCCGACAGCGCAAGAAGCTGCGCCGCCGCTGGTAAAAAGAATTTGACTTTCATCCGGCAAAGATGAGCCAGACCCGCCGTAAAAAATTGTAAAAAAACGAAACGACCGCACATGCGGCTTGCGCTGCCCCTTGCAGTGCGCCTCACCCCGTACAAGGGCGCCGCCGCTCAAAACCAACTCCGCGCATTGATTGCATTGAGCTGATTGCTCTCCCGCAGAAACTCCCTCGGATGCGTTCCCGAAAAAGCCCTGAACTCGTGTATAAAATGCGGTTGATCATAATATCCCGCCTCCAAAGCAACCGACGTCAACCCAGACGAGGCCGCAGCCCCTGTGTGCGCGCCTGGCCGGGCATCCCGCTCCAGATCCTTTGCCCTCACCCCCTCTGCCGCCATAGAAAAAGAGCCGCCCGCCCCCGCCGTCAGCCGCGCAGCCGCATAGTGAAACCGCTTCAGCCGGCTATACTTCTTTGGCGACATCCCGATCGACTCTTCAAATACCATCTGCACCCATCGCATAGACTGCGAATAACGTTTGTAAAAAACCGGCAGTTCCATCTGTCCATGTCGACCGTCGATAAAACGCACTGCGTCCTGGACCAATCCCAGTCGGATGTCAGTATTCCCTCGCGCAACCACCCGGCTGACCAGATAGTCTTCCAGCTTTCCGATCATCTCCTCCGGTGTCCGGCCTTCCATCATCCTTGCCATCATTTCCCAATAACCATCAATCATAACCTCCTGTAGAAGGGCTTTGCCCCCGCCCCATTCCCCGACCCGCAGCCCAAACGGCCCATGAAGGCCCCACGGCTCAAAACATACCCCAACCATCCGATCCAAGGACCCCGGCACAACAAAATAAGGATCCCGCCCCGGCAGTGACACAAAATTCTCACCCCCATCCAGGTTAAAGGTGATCTCCCCCAGGCTCTGGGGCAAAATGCGCTCCTGCGCCCCGCAAGGACTATGGAAATAATAGAAAAACTTTACAAAAGACGCCAGCGGCGCCCTTGGAAAAAATCGCTGATAGCAATAAGTATCCTTACGGCCTTCCATAGGCTAAAGGTACAAAGGTTTAGACATCCCTAGTTTTCTATTCTGTTTTTAAACTCTTAACCGGATTCGTCAGCGCCGCCTTTGCCGCCTGTGAGCTGATCGTCAGCAAAGCCACCAGTAATGCCATGACCGCCACCACGCCAAAGACCCACCAGCCGATAGTCGTCCGATAGGCAAACCCCTGCAGCCAGCGATCCATACCCCACCAGGCAACAGGAGCAGCAATCACAAACGCGATCCCGACCAGCTTTAAAAAATCTTTCGACAACAAAAGGATCAAGCCCGTCACATCGGCCCCCAATACTTTACGGATACCGATCTCCTTTGTACGCTGCGCCGTCGTAAACATCGCCAGCCCGAATAAGCCCAGGCAGGCGACAAAGATCGTCAGTCCAGCAAAAATCCCCAGAATAAGCCCGATGTTCTGTTCGAATTTATACATATTGTCAAACCGCTGATCCAGGAAAGAATAAGAAAACGCATATTCCGAGGTTAAAGCCGTCCACTGCCGCTGCATAAACGAGAGCACACCAGCAACATCCTTCGTATTGACCTTTACGATAAAATCCTGAACATCCTGGTCCAGCGTCATGACCAACGGCGTAATAGCTTCATGCAGGGAGCGGAAATGGAAATCTTTTACCACCCCGATGACATGATAGGTGGTCAGACTGCCATCATTATTCGCATGCGTGACCGTATGCGCCATCGGGTTATCCTTCCAGCCATAAGCCCTGACAGCAGATTGATTCAGGATAACAGCATTCGAATCCGAACCATAAGCCTTCGAAAAGTTACGTCCTGCTGCGATCGACATGCCAAGCGTGGGAATATAATTCTCATCCACCCCATACCGGAGGGTCTTGATCATCTGTTCCTTACTGTCATCCGGATAAACAAAGAAATTATTATTGTTGGAAGGGCCCGCCGGCAAGTATCCCGAAGAAGTTACGCTGACCACACGTGGATCCTCCGATAGCTGATGGCGAAAAGCCTCCCTGTTCTGTCCCAGCCAATAGATATCCTGTACGACGATCACCTGGTCCTTGCTATACCCCAGGTCTTTATTCCGCATAAAAGACAACTGGCGGTAGACCACCATGGCCCCCACCATCAGGCTGATAGAAATAAAAAATTGAAATACTACAAGACCGCTGCGCAGACCCGCAGAGCCCTTTCCCTTCACGCTCCCGCCTTTAAGCACCGAAATGGGATTAAAAGAAGAAAGAAAAAAAGCCGGATAGCTGCCCGCCAGCAATGCCGTAAACACCCCAAAAAGCAGCAGAGCGGGTATAAGCCAGGGGTGTGACGAAAATCCCAGATCGAGGCGCTGATCCGTGATGATATTAAAAAGCGGCAGCGCCAGCTTTACCAGGAACAGCGATAACGCCAGCGCAAGCATCGTCAGAATAAGCGATTCGATCATGAACTGACGAATCAGCTGTCCTCTCAATGATCCCATCACCTTCCGGATCCCTACCTCCTTTGCTCTTTTGAAAGCCGCAGCCGTCGACAGGTTCATAAAATTGATACAGGCGATCAGCAGCATAAAGACCGCTACCGCGCCAAAAATATACATATAACTGACATTGCCATGCGGCTCCATGTCTCCCGTAAGATCAGAATGCAGATGGATATCCGTCAGCGGCTGCAGCATGAGATCAACCGAATTTCCATTGGCCCGGAACTGCTGCATCGTAACTCCCATGCCCTGTTGCAACTGGGGTCCGATATACTTATCAACCTCCTGCGGGAGTTTGGCTTCCAGCTGATGATAATCATAGTGTTCGGGTAAAACCAGATAGGTAAAGAAATTAGAACTCATCCAGCTAGCCGACCGGGACTCGGGAAGAGAGGCCATCGATACTAATACATCAAAATGAAAGTGGGAATTGGCCGGTATTTCGTCAAACAAACCGGTGACGGTAGCAGAAGCGTTATTATCCTTGAACTGTAATACTTTCCCAATAGGATTGTCTTCCCCAAAATACTTCATGGCCATCCGCTTCGAGATGACCACCGTGTTTGGCTGTACCAGTACGGACAAGGGATCGCCCTTTAATAAGGGCACGGTAAAGACCCGAAAAAAATTAGAGTCGACAAAAGCAATCGAATTTTCTCTGAACACCTTACTTCCATAAGCGATCCGCGGAAACCCGTAAGGCCGTATACGCGTAGCTTCCTTTACTTCAGGAAAATCCCTTTTCAAGGCTTCCGCTACCGGAGGCATCACATTGGCCTCTTTGACGTCCCCGCCCTGCATCTTACCATTCAAGACCACCCGCACGATCCGGTCCGCCTTTACGTTATAGCGGTCATAGCTAAGCTCATGCTGGATATACAATACAATCAGCAGACAGGCCGCAATCCCCAGCGCAAGCCCTGCAACATTGATAGTCGTTGTAGCCTTATTCTTGCGGAGATTCCGGAAAGCGATCCTGAAATAGTTTTTGAACATATGCG
>JAATGQ010000221.1 GCA_015654595.1 Chitinophagales bacterium
AAGAACAAAATAAAAGCAAAGCAAATGACAGGCATGATATAAGCCGTCTGAATGTTCGTCTTATCCGAGATCGCGCCCATGATCAGCGGAGTAACTCCACCGCCGATGATCGACATGACGAGGAAAGAAGCAGCCATCTTCGTTTCCTCTCCAAGGTCTTTTACGCCAAGCGCAAAGATCGTCGGAAACATGATCGACATGAAAAATGGCGTCACCATCACCGCATATACCGCTATCTTCCCCGAAGTCGTCAACGCAATCAACAGCAACCCGATGCTGATCGCCGCATAGATGCTCAACAGCCGCGCGGGCTTTATATAACGCAGCAAAAAAGTTCCGATAAACCTACCCGCCATAAAACCCGCCATGGCTACATAGGCCAGCAGATAACCAGCTTCCTTCTCACCCATGTTGGCGACATACTTCGAGAACCGGACAAAAAAGGAACAGACGCCCACCTGTGAACCCACGTAGAAAAATTCAGCTACTACCGCCCAGGTCACATGCGGAAAACGAAAAACCTTCAGCGAAAAACTCGTTCCATGCGCAGCATCATCCGGCGCTTTTACCTCGGGGAGCTTTGTAAAGATAAACGCCGCCGCAACGATAAGCAATACCACTCCGATGATCAGATAGGGCAGTTTCAAGGAATTGGCCTCCATCTGCAAATAGGCGCCCAATTGACCGCTGGCCTTCATTTGATCCAGCTCCGCCTGCGAGTGTTCGATACCCGAAAGGATAAACTTTGTTCCCACCAGCGGCGCAACAAAAGCGCCAAGCCCATTAAAGGACTGCGCGAAATTCAACCGCTGCTCGCTGCCCTCCGGCGGCCCCAGAACCGTCATATAAGGATTGGCCACTGTCTCCAAAAAGGTAGCACCGCTTGCCGCGACAAATAAGGCAAACAGGAAAAGCGCAAAATTTCTGTCAGAAGCGGCAGGGATAAACAGGAAAGCCCCCGCTGCAAAAAGGAATAGCCCACATAAGATACCCTTCTTATAACCAAACCGATGCGAGAACAAACCCGCCGGTATCGCTATCAAAAAATATCCCACATAGACCGCAGTATCGATCATCGCAGACTGTTTATCATTCAACTGACAAACCTTCTTCAGATGCGGAATCAGTATACTGTTTATATTATGCAGAAAAGCCCAGAGAAAGAAAAGGGTCGTGACGAGGATGAAAGGGAATAAAAACTTGTTCTTTGACATTCTTCGTATGGTTAAGACATCGTTGACAAAATACTGGTCATCTCATTTTTCCACGGCCTGGCACACGGTCCCAACCTCAAATTTGACTAATCATGGCCAATCACCAGATAAACAAACCAAAGAAAAAACATTTAGACGGAGAATTGACACAGCATGTTATCAGAATATTAAGTTATTTTAACATTAACAAAGCCAATTTACCACAATTTGAGGAATATAAGGCATCATAAGCTGTCAATTAAAAAGAATGCCGGTTGAATGATTGACCTGTAATCGAGCCCCATCTTTGGCTTCGATGGAAAAGCCCTTCAAATCCCAGTCCTTTATATAATCCAGGTTTCCTGCTTTTGCCGCGCTGATATGTACATCGCGTATCCTTACTCCGCTGATCAGCGACTGCTCAAGTCCCGTAGCGGAAATAGCCCTTTTGGCGCTGGCTACACGAAAATCAGCAATGTCGATGTCCCTGAACTGCGGAATACCTTTCTCCGCCGGCTCGACAGGGTGCAGCATCGTCTTCCAGTGAGCAGGTATCGAGTCCGGGTCATACCCTGCCGGCAGTTTCGGATAACTATACGCAGGATTCCAGTTCATGGTAAACAGGATCGCATTGCCCACGCTGTCCATGGTGATATGACGGATATGAATATCTTCCACCAGACCGCCCCTCGTCGTGGCCGACTTGATATGAAACCCATTCCCTGTCCCTTTTGCCGTAAGATCAGTAGCCAGCACATGCCGGATACCACCAGAGGTTTCGCTGCCAATTGTCAACAGGCCGCCCCCCTTCCTTGCCACACAATTACGGATCACGATGTATTCAGTGGGGAGATTGACCCGAAGACCATCCCAGTCCCGCCCCGCCTTCAAACAAAAATCATCGTCATTACAATCAATATCGCAGCCCTGCACCAACACCCAGGCAGACGAATCGATGTCTATCCCATCCGTGCTCGGCCCATGGCCGCCTTCGTTATTGCGAACCACAATACCATCAACGGTCACATAAGAAGAGTAGAGGATCTGCACCGTCCAGAAACCCGCGTCGACAAATTTTATCCCATGGATCGTAATATCCGAAGAACGCTGTAACAACAAGGTCCGAACACGTTGTGCATCATAGTCGACGATCCAACGCAGTCCCTTTGCGTCGTATTCTTTGCGCATCGCCCAATATTTGTTCCAGCAAAATTTGCCGCGCGCATCTACCTTTCCTTCCCCCGTCAATGCAGCCTGCTTTACCCCAATGGCATTGATCAACGCCGCCGGCCACTTCATCTCTATCCCGGCAATACGCGTATCGATCAGCGGATAGTCGTCAAAGCTTTGGCTTCCTTCAAGGACTACGTCCTTGTCGACCTGCAGTTCAACCCCATTTTTCAGGAAGATGGAACCCGTCACATAGGTCCCAGGGCGAAATCGGACAACGCCTCCGCCCTTTGCCGAACAGGCATCGATAGCCGCCTGTATAGCCTTTGTCACCACCGTCTCCGCGGCGCCGACACCAGCCGCCTGCCCAGCCTCACCACTCACCCATACCTCCGTCTTCTCTTTTGGAAAAGATCTCGCCCCCACCTGCTTCACCCAAGCCAGATCTTCCAGCTGCGCAAAAGCAACGATGTTATAAAGCATCGCCGCCAGCATAAAAAAACATCTATTCATTGCATACTATTTTCTTGCTAAGGTCAACACATCAGTCCTGTCACCACATCCCGTGCAAACGCCTCCCGTGACGCCACTACCAGCGACAACGGCAGCCACCGTCAATATGGATATACTTTTCATCGGATCGGTTCCAATGGTATCAGCTTAACAGGTCCCGAAAGTCCGGCATCCACTGGCGCCCACTTCGCAGCGCTGAACAACCCGTCTGCTCCCTTATCCGCCTTGTCATGCGCCGGAAAATTATAGTTATAGAATTTTTTATAAACCTCGCCTCTGCGATCCATATCCTCGATTCGATTGACCATATTGCTGGACACGATCACCTCAAGCGTATTCTGCGCGCGCAGCAACTCCGAAGCCACCGCCAGCTGAAAATCGGGCCCGATCAGACTGCCCAGCTCCTTTCCATTCAGCAGCACCTTCGCCGTCTCATCTACCTTTCCCAAATTTAGCAGCCAGGTCTTAGCGGAACCAGTGGGTCGCGCAAATGAAATCCTGTAGTCAGCTGTTCCCGAAAACCGCCTCACGTCCTGCCCTTCCAGCTTTGTCCAGGGTCCGAGCTCCGCCAGCTTGCCGCCGGCAGGCAGGACCGGGCCGCCCGACAAGAACCGGATCGTCCAAGGACCACTCAAAACAACAGGCGCGCCAGCAGGCTGATAATAAGGGAACAAGGGTCCTTTCAAAATGCTATCCGAGGTCTGGATAATACAGCTTTGCCCGGGTAACAACTGGAAATAGACCGCTCCATTCCTCGTACGCGCCAGCCCGGCCTCTCCCGTCATAGGATCGAAGATCGCGGCGGAGTGAAACAGCGTCTCCAATTGCCGATAACCAGACCAGGTCTTTGAACTGTGATTCACGATAAAGTAAACATGCCCTGCGCCATAACGCCGCCGGACAAAATCAAGGCTATCTATCGGCAATCCTTCCCGACGCACATTGGCATTCACCAACAACGCTCCCAGGTCATCAGAGACCAAAAACTGCCCTGCTCCCACTGCTGCATGTTTTGTCCATAGACCAATACTATCCCAATGCAGGTCTGCCGTCAGTCTATCAAAAGCCGTCTGGCGCCCGGAAAGATCACCATAACCTGGAACTCCCTTTGGCAGCGACTTAACAAACAAGATCGACGCGCCGCCCCGAGCCAGTTGAACCAACTTCTCCATTGCCTTTAATGAAATATAACTGACGCCGGGCACAAGCACCGTATGATAATGCGTGCCGCCCGAAATTTTTATCCGTATCCCTTCCGGCTCAGCCGCCTCCAGCTGCCGGTCCGAAACATAATCAAACGCGTATCCGTTCCTCCACATCCACTCGGCGCTTTTCTTAAACGCCGTTCCGCTCCATTCCGGATCCATCCGATCATAGTGTTTTAGCAAGGCCTTACCCGGTTCCATCCACGAATCATACATGGGGAGATACAGCAATACATCATTGTCAGGCTTCCCTTCTTGTAAAAAAGACTGCACCCGCGCCACATACCGGTTCAACACAAAAAAATTCGCCCAGGAAGGATCGTTCGGCGTAAAATGAACAGAAGCATAAAACAGCCACCCTGGCCAGGGATCGTTAAAGGGCGTGTAAGCCGTACCGTGATAAAATACATGATTGACGCCGCTGGTAAAGAAGCCATCCAGCGCACGCTTTACATCACTCATACTACTCAGAAAATGCTCTCCGAGCCAGGTACCCGATTCGGAAGAAACAAGCGGCTTACCCGTCACATGCGCCGCCGAGGTTGCAAACTTATTCCGGAACACGTCCGTGCCCTCCGTTTCGGGGATATCGCTCGCGCTATACAGGTCAAGGATATTTGCAGGAGAACCATGCGCCTGGTTGCGGATCCGCGCTCCTTTGGAAGCAGCCCATTGCGCCCAGGGCTGCGTGAACTGCTCAAGCAGCAGTTCCGAGATCGTCTCCCGAAAATCACAACGTACCCGCCCATTCGCATCAGCACTATCATTGCCAAACAAAGCCGGCAGATGATCCCGGAGGTCATAACCCCGCCGTTGGCGAAAGACCGCCAGGAAACCCGGCGTCCAGTCACTCTGCCCTCGCGCATCGTCGACCTCATAAGAGTCATTAAAGAAACAGCGCAACCCCGAAAGGTCGACACCGGCAAAAGCGGAATCTATACGGCTTAGATATTTGCGAAGCGCAGTCTCAGAGAAATGATCGATGACATTCCCTTCTCCTCCCGGCGCCGCACGCTCCACCATCTTTCCATGCCATCCCTGAAAAAGCCCGTATAAAGTCCAACTCCCGCCAGAAACAGGCGCAACCCAATCCAGTCTGCCCAACCCATCGACCTTAGCCGTAAGGTCGACTGTCTGCCCCGTCGAAGAATACCCCATCAAAGCCTGCAGCGGCAGCCTCCGGGCAAATCTGACCTGGAAAAGCGCCATCGCCTGGAGATCGGGATTGGAAAAAACCGGCTCCTTCAATTGCTCGATCTTAACCGGCCGCCCATCCGTATGTACCAGGGGTTCCTGCCAGAAGACAACACTATCGGTCAGTTTACTTCCCGGAGCAACCGTCCAGGTTTTTGAAAACAACTCCTTACACGCATATACCGAATCGATCAGCGGCCCGCCGCCAAAAGGCCATCCCGTCCCCGTCGACATATCGATCCCAAGATGAAGCCGACGCCCTTCGGCCAGCGTATGCCTGAACATATCCACCCAGGCAGGCGATAAATAAGACAGGAATTGATCCTCATACCCCTTGACGCCATAGATAGGCGTCAACTCGAGTCCACCCAATCCCGCGGCCGAATAGGCTTCCATATTGCGGGTCAGATCAACTTTATTTACCGCGCTGCCCATCCACCACCACCGGGTCCAGGGTTTCGACTGCTGAGTAACGTGCGGCCAAACGGCCTGGCCTTTCACACCTAAAGCTCCAAGAACCAATAGCGACAACAGCAGGGTACGCATATACTTATGATTTTTTAGTTCTACCGTGTAAAGGTCCTCTTTCCCCTTAAAATTTGCCCGAAAGATCACCCACTTCCCGTCCGGAGATACAGTGTAGTGAATCGACCATTCGTCCCGGGTCAGCGAAAACTTTTTTTTCTGGCTGCGATATCCTATGCCCAGCAGATCGGGAGAGAGAAAGTTGAAAAGAAATATGGGCGTGAGGGAATACCCGGGAGGGCTCCGAAAAACGACCTGGCCAAACTGTTGCAGCTTCCTGCTTTCAGCCAGGAAGCTGCGCAAACGTTAGCGGAAAAGTAAAAATAACATTTAATATGAGCGCTGTTATAAAAATCCTAGTTCCAGCCTGGCCTCTTCGCTCATCATTTCTTTTGTCCATTGCGGTTCAAAAGTCATTTGAACATGACAGTCTGTAACTCCCTCCAGAGCTTCGACCTTCTGCTGTACTTCAGCAACAATATCTCCAGCCACAGGACAGGCAGGAGCAGTGAGCGTCATCGTTATCTTGATCTTACCGGCGTCTCCGATCTGGATATCGTAGACCAATCCCAAATCATAAATGTTGACAGGGATCTCCGGATCAAAAACCGTCCGAAGCGTCGCTTCGATCAATTCACGCATATTCGTCGCCGTTTCACTCATTGTTGTGCTATTTGAGATTTGGCCTGATAGGCTACTGCATACATTTTGATCTGCTTCACCATCGACAACAGCCCATTCGACCGGGTCGGAGAAAGATGACTGCTCAGCCCTATCGCATCGATGAATCTGATCTCCGCATCGCTGATCTCTTTTGGCGTATGTCCCGACAAAACTTTTATCACAAGACTGATCAGCCCCTTAGTAATCACCGCATCGCTATCCGCGGTAAAAAACAACTTTCCATCCCGGTAGTCCGCATGCAGCCAAACCTGGGACTGGCAGCCCCTGATCAAATGCTCCTCCGTCTTGTACTGTGCATCGATCAACGGCAATTCCTTTCCCAGCTGGATAATATGCTCATACTTATCCATCCAGTCGCTGAAATATTCAAAATCAGCAATAATCTCGTCTTGTTGTTCCTGAATTGTCATGTGAAGTCGCTTAAAATAACAGCCGCCGCTACAAAAGGTTCGAACTACCGGTCAACATACGCCGTTACTATGTCCTATCCGGACTCCTTTGCAACAGTATTTTCGGCCAGCCTATCCGGGCTTGCCCGCATCCGGGCCAGGATGGTATCGAGAAAAAGACGTTACATAAACTGGCCGATTTAACCTAAGAGCTTTGCTGCCTTGCGGATCCCCGCAGCCAGTCTGTCAATTTCTTCCGGCGTCGTGTAAACCGCCATAGATGCTCTAACGGTACCCGGTATACAATACCGGTCCATGATCGGCTGCGCGCAGTGATGCCCTGTGCGGACCGCGATCCCCTGCTTATCGAGCAGTTCGCCGAGGTCGAAGGGATGGATATTCCCAACCAGGAAAGAGACGACACCAGCCCGATGACGTGCATCCGTCGCGCCGATCAGCCGCAGTCCATCGATACCGGCAAGCGTATCCAGCGCATAAACCATCAACTCGTGCTCCGCAGCATGGATCTGTTCGATCCCCAGTTGCTGAACATAGTCGATAGCTGCCCCAAGACCGATGGCCCCCGCCATATCCGGCGTTCCCGCTTCGAACTTATAAGGAAGGTCATTATAGGTAGTCTTTTCAAAAGACACGGTCTTGATCATTTCACCGCCGCCCTGGTAAGGAGGCAGCTTGTTCAGCCATTCTTCTTTTCCGTAGAGGACGCCCAAACCGGTAGGACCATAGAGTTTATGACTGGAGAAAGCCAGAAAATCTACATCCAGATCCTGTACATCAACAGTCAGATGCTGTACCGCCTGGGCCGCATCCAGCAGAACCGGTATGCCCTGGCGATGCGCCGCATCGATGATCGTCTTTGCCGGGTTGATCGTCCCTAATGCATTGGAAACATAATTGAAGGCAACGATCTTCACCCCTTCCAGGAGCTTCTCCAGGTTATCGAGTATCAGCTCGCCCTTCTCGTCGATAGGAATAACCCTGACCTTCGCTGCTTTTTCTTCTGCGATCATCTGCCAGGGAACAATATTCGAATGGTGCTCCATCGCCGAGACCAGGATATAATCGCCGGCAGCGAGGAACTTCTTCCCAAAGCAGGCGGCCACAAGATTGATAGATTCTGTTGTCCCCCTGGTAAAGATGACTTCGTGGGTATGCCGGGAATTAATGTAGGCTGCAATTTTTTTGCGGCCAGCCTCGTATGCATCAGTCGCCACCTGGCTTAAATGATGCACACCCCGGTGAACGTTACTATTGATCGTAACATAGTAGTCGTCCATGGCCTTTAGTACGGCCTTAGGCTTCTGCGTTGTAGCTGCGTTATCCAGATAGACCAGGGGATGACCATAAACCGTCGTTTCCAGGATAGGAAAATCTTTCCTGATCTTTTGAATATCCAGCTTACGCCCTTCCGCTATCGTCAATGAATCAGGCATGCGCTACTGGAATATGATGGCTGATGAGATCGTTGATATAAGTCTCAACTGCCGGATACTTTAATTTTTCTGTCACATCAAAGGCAAACGCGTTGATCAGCAACGCTTTTGCAGATGCCTCGCCAATACCGCGGGCTTGCAGATAGAACAGCGCTTCCTCGCTGAACTGTCCGACCGTAGAACCGTGGCTGCACTTTACGTCGTCAGCAAAGATCTCCAGCTCGGGTTTGGAATCGATCGTTGCCTTCTTACTGATGACCAGATTATTATTTTGTTGAAACGCATTTGTCTTCTGCGCATCCTGGTGCACATATACCTTTCCATTGAATACGCCCGTCGATTCTTCGAGAAGCACCCCTTTATAAAGCTCGTTGCTAAAGCAATGCGGCTTCTGGTGATCGACCAGCGTATGATTGTCTATGAGCTGTTGTCCGGCTGCCAGGTAAAGACCGTACAGATGCGTTTCCGTATGATCTTCTTCCAGCCGAGCCTGCAGGTCGTTACGAACCAGCTCCGCACCGGGTAACGTAAACGTGTAATTATTATAAAGACTTTGTTTCTTTTGTCTGACTGTCGTATGATGAACAAGCCGGGTACCGGGAGCAGAAACCTGGATAACCACATGATCGACCTTGGCGTCGGTCTGCACGTTGATCTCCGACAGGCTGTTGGCCCAGATCTTCGTATCGCCGGAGGAAGAGACCACAGATTCGATAACAGAAAGCTCGGCATTTTTGCCAACGACCCATACGTGCCGGGGTTGAACCAGCACATTTCTGTCAGAAGTAAAAACATGGATGACATGCAGGGGCTTTTCTATGGCAGCCCCTGCGTCTACGCGGATGAACAAACCGTTGGTAAAGAGTGCGGCATTCAGCGTAGCAAAATGTTGATTGCCCCATTCCGCCTTTTCAAACCAGGCCGACAAAGCCGGATCCTGGCGTGCGGCAGCAACAGACAAAAGATGGATACCTTTGGGAAGCGGGCCGCCCTTTACTTCGCCTGACCAGGCGCCATTGACCAGCACGAGCTGGTAACAGTCCAGTTCCGGAATGGCAGCCTTCTCAACCAGCGACTTTGGATAAGCAGCAGCTACCGGAGCGCCGGCTTCAGCAACGATCCCGTCCAGCGCAAAGTCTTCCTTTAAAAACCGGTTGATATTCGTGTACTTCCAGTCTTCGTTCTTAATGGTAGGGAAACCCAGGAGTCTGAACTTATCGAAAGCCGTCTGCCGGGCACGGCGCAGGTCACTACTCTCCTGCCCTGCACTGCCGGAAGCAGACAGATTATTATAACCATTGACGACTTCCTCGAATAAGGGGATAGCCGGTTGTTGTGTCATACGCATAATTAAATGATGGTTGCTTCTTGTTCCTTTTCCTCTTTAAGCCAGTCATATCCTTTCTCTTCCAGTTCCAGCGCCAGTTCTTTGGTACCGGATTTCACGATTCGGCCATTTGCCAATACGTGCACAAAATCAGGAACAATATACTCGAGCAGACGCTGGTAGTGCGTAATGATAATAAAGGCATTCTTTTCGGAACGCAGCTTGTTCACACCCTTGGAGACGATACGCAGCGCGTCGATATCCAATCCAGAGTCCGTTTCATCGAGGATCGACAAAGAAGGTTCCAGCATAGCCAGCTGGAAGATCTCGTTCCTCTTCTTTTCTCCGCCGGAAAAACCTTCGTTCAGCGAGCGGTTGACCAGCTTGGCATCGAACTCCACCAGTTTTTGCTTTTCGCGGGACAGCGCCAGAAATTCCTTTGCGTCAAGCGGGGGCAGGTTCTTATAAGCCCTGATCTCGCCTAATGCCGTCTTCAAAAAGTTGATATTAGAAACACCCGGGATCTCTATCGGGTACTGAAAAGCCAAAAACAAACCTTCACGGGCGCGGGTCTCTGGATTCATATCCAGCAGATCCTTGCCCTGGAAAGAGACTTCCCCTTCCGTGACTTCATAATTTTCACGACCAGCCAGCACAGAAGCCAGGCTGCTCTTACCAGCTCCGTTGGGCCCCATGATCGCATGCACTTCCCCCGCATTGACCGTCAGGTTCAATCCTTTCAGAATCTGCTTCCCTTCAATTCCTGCATGTAAATTTTTAATGATCAGCATCTAGTTAGTATGTTTCTTAAAAATTGAATAAAAATTCGACCTTATCCCACGCTGCCTTCAAGCGTGATCGACAGCAGCTTTTGCGCTTCGACGGCAAACTCCATTGGCAGCTGATTCAGCACCTCTTTTGCATAACCATTGATGATCAGCGCAACCGCTTTCTCAGAATCGATACCGCGTTGATTCAGATAGAAGATCTGGTCTTCCCCGATCTTGGAAGTAGTCGCTTCGTGTTCTACCGTTGCCGTATTGTTCTTCGACTCGATATAAGGGAAGGTATGCGCGCCGCAGCGATCGCCGATCAGCAGAGAATCACACTGCGTAAAGTTTCTGGCGCTATCGGCTTTGGGTCCTACCTGTACCAGACCGCGGTAGCTGTTCTGGCCTTCCCCGGCAGAGATCCCTTTCGAAATGATCCGGCTGCGGGTGTTACGGCCGATATGATACATTTTGGTGCCGGTATCAGCGATCTGTTTATTGCGGGTAACCGCTACCGAATAAAACTCGCCGGTAGAATTATCCCCTTGCAGGATTACGCTGGGGTATTTCCAGGTAATAGAAGAACCCGTTTCTACCTGTGTCCAGGAGATCTTGGAATTCTCGCCCTTACAAATGCCGCGTTTGGTCACGAAATTATAAATACCGCCCTTACCGTCCTTATCGCCAGGATACCAGTTCTGAACGGTGGAATACTTGATCTCTGCGTTGCCCAGCGCGATCAGTTCCACCACCGCAGCGTGGAGCTGATTCTCGTCCCGCATCGGGGCCGTACACCCTTCCAGATAGCTGACATAGCTGCCTTCGTCGGCAATGATCAGCGTCCTTTCGAACTGGCCCGTATTCTCCGTGTTGATACGGAAATAAGTGGACAGCTCCATCGGGCAGCGAACTCCCTTGGGGATATAAACAAAAGAACCGTCGGAGAATGCCGCAGCATTCAACGCAGCAAAAATATTATCGGAGTGAGGCACGACAGAACCTACATACTTTTTTACCAGTTCGGGATGCTCTTTTACCGCTTCGCCAAAAGAGCAGAAAATGATCCCCAGCTCCTTCAGTTTTTCCTTGTAGGTCGTCGTTACGGAAACGCTGTCAAAAACCACATCCACAGCGACACCAGCCAGCGCCTTCTGTTCATTCAGCGGAATGCCGAGCTTTTCAAAAGTAGCCAGCAGCTCCGGGTCAACCTGATCCAGGCTGTCGTACTTCGGTTTGCTCTTGGGGGCAGCATAGTAAGAGATCTTCTGAAAGTCGATCTCCGGCATTTCAAAATTCTGCCAGGTAGGGAGCTGCTGCTTCCGAAAAGCCTGCAGCCCTTTTAACCGCCATTCAAGCAGCCATTCCGGTTCGTTCTTCTTAGCCGAAATATAGCGGATAGTGTCTTCGTTCAGACCGGCGGGCGCAACATCCATTTCGATGTCGGTCACAAATCCGAACTCATACTCCTTGTTGGCTATATTGTCGATTATTTCGTTGTCATTACCCATAATTCGCTCTTAATAATAATGTGCAAGATACTTTATGAACCGCGCTTTTTTGCAGCGGTTGGTTAAACCCGGGAAACTTTCCGCCAAACCGGTAAAACTTTCCGTTAAACAAACGACTTCTTCCGTTATACAGAAAAGCTCTCCCCGCAGCTGCAGGTACGGGAGGCGTTTGGATTATTGAAAGTCAACCCTTTACCATTCAGGCCACCCGTATAATCCAACTCAGTGCCGTACAGATAAAGCAGGCTCTTCATGTCTACGACGACCTTAATGCCCTTATCCTCAAAGATCTGGTCGCCTTCCTTCTCTTCTGTATCAAAATCCATCTTATATTCCAGCCCACTGCAACCTCCGCTCTTTACGCCAACGCGTACAAAGGTCTTCGCATCAGCATGTTGCTCGTTCATCAGCTGGCTGATATAATCCTTAGCCTTAGGGGATACCGTAATCATAACTTTTGCATTTAGTAGTAATACTCTATTAACAAAACGCAAACTCTTTGGTTAACCCTTCCATTTGCGAAATCGGAAATAAATTACTTTCAACTGCAAAAGTCCGTCAATTCCCCCGGATTTCCATGACCCCGGACAGTTTTTACGGCTTTCGAAAATGCCCTGGCCTCCTATTCCGCTAATTGTGCCAGAAATCCCGCCGTCTGTCCTATCTCACTCCGGGCTCTAAACCTGGGTTCGCTGCCGATATACAGTGCTTCAAGCCATCAAAGTCACCCATCTGGCCAAAAAAAGCCGCCGGGCAAATACCCGGCGGCTAAAAAAATATGAATTTTAGCAACATAACCTCCAGCTTGCTGGCAGATCCATTCAGTCCCCAAGGTTCTACGCCCGGGGCCCTTATTTCCCGAGTACCGGCACGATCGGCTTTCCAACCGACCCGTTCGGCATCTGGATATGCAGCAAAGCCGAAACCGTAGGCGCTATATCTGTCATATAAACCCTTTCATTCGTATGTCCGGGCTTGATCCCCCATCCCATAAACAACAAGGGGATATGCGTATCATAGGGGTTCCAGGTCCCATGCGTCGTCCCCGTCTTGCCCTTTGCCTCGAACCATCCCGAATTGAGGATCAATTGTATATCCCCACTGCGACGGGAACAATACCCATTGATAACCATAGTTTTAACAGGTTCCGGGACCGCCGACTCCCCTATCTTCGCCATATCGATGGCATAATTTACCCCTGGCTGTCTGACCAGGAAATCGATCGCCGCCTTCTTCACTTCATCCCGATTCAATTTATGAGCAGCCAGTTCCTTTGCCGAAAAAGTAACCTGGTAATTCGTGCAGGTATCTACCAGGCCGGGAACCCCAAATTTCCCATTCAGATCGGCATTCAAAGCCGTCACCAATGGCGCGGGATTCCAATAATCCGCAGGAATATCGTGATTCTGAGAATACCAGATCGCGTGCGCAGCGCCATGATCCGCTGTCAAAAACACCGTATACTGGTCTTTTCCAACCTTATCATCAAGATAGCTGAAGAAATCGGCCAGATCGTGGTCGAGCCGCAGATAGGTATCTTCGATCTCGATCGAGTTGATCCCAAACATGTGTCCAACATAATCAGTTGACGCGCAGTTAATTGTCAAAAAGTCTGTAAACTCATCCTGGCCGAGCTGGTAACCGTCGATGGCATTCTTTGCAAAATCCAGCGTGATCGTATTTCCAAAAGGCGTCGAACGGAAAGAGCTCTTCGACATTTTGTAGGAAGAATCAAGATTATGCGGGAAGGCCGTCGTGCTGTCCCCCTTGAACTTGCCTTCGTATGGCTGATCATCCGTGTCGCTCTGACCATAAGAACTCCTGGCATAAATCGTCTTCCATGGATTCTTAACCATCTGATGAACCAGGTCTTTCTTATTAAAAGAGTCTACCCAGGCCGGCAGATGCGTCATGTAATAATTGCTGGTGATAAACCTGCCGGTGGAGTCTTCAAACCAGAAAGCCGCAGTCGCCGCATGCCCGGCCGGAAGAATAGCCGCTCTGTCCTTTAAAGAGACGCCCACAACCTTACTTCTGAAATTATCGGCCATCATCATCTCGTCTCCAACCGTAGAAACCAGGAGATTCCGCGGAGACATCTTACCCTCTTTTGCATCGGGCGACTCCGCACCGATGGCCATGACCGTACTGTCATCCGTACAATACATCCGTTGATTGGTTGCCTGCTCTACCCAGTCATTACCGCTGATGCCGCTGAAGGCGGGCACGCTTCCGGTAAATACACAGGTATGCCCCACCGCTGTATAAGCCGGCAGGTAATTGATCATCGTATTGTCGCAACTAAAACCTGATTTTAACAATCTTTTAAAACCACCCTCACCATATCTGTCATAATACCGGTACAGATAATCCCATCGCATCTGGTCAATTACAATTCCCACAACAAGTTTGGGTCTCTCAACGTTAGCGGTATGTTTTGTGCTACAAGAGCCAAAAAACAACAAGACCAGTAACGTAAAATAAAGGGGCTTACGCATCATAGCTTAACTTTGCGCAAAAGTGCATCGCCAAATGCGTTACTTTTGCGGCACAGAGAACTTTAATAATTTCATAATATGGCAGATATCTTTGAAAAATTAGTCAAACACAACGGCCCTATCGGTCAGCACAGGGAAAGAGCCCATGGATACTTTGCATTTCCCAAACTGGAGGGTGAAATCGGAAGCCGCATGACTTTCCGTGGTCAGGAAAAAATTGTTTGGAGTCTCAACAACTATCTTGGATTGGCCAATCATCCTGAGATTCGTAAAATAGATGCTGAAGCTGCGGCCCAATTTGGTATGGCAGCCCCGATGGGCGCCCGTATGATGAGCGGCAATACCAACTACCACGAACAACTGGAACGTGAACTGGCCGAATTTGAAGGGAAAGAAGATGCCACCCTTTTCAACTACGGATACCAGGGGATCATGAGCGCCATCGACGCCATCTGCGGCCGCCATGACGTTATCGTATATGATGCAGAAAGCCATGCCTGTATCATCGACGGTCTTCGTTTACACCCCGGTCACCGTTATGTATTCAAACACAACGACGTAGAAGACTGTGAAAAACAGCTCCAACGCGCTACTGCCCTTATAGAAAAACAAAAATCCGGCGGTATCCTGGTTATCACTGAAGGCGTATTCGGGATGGCCGGAGATCAGGGCAAACTGAAAGGGATCGCAGCGCTGAAGAAAGAATACGAATTCCGCTTGCTGGTCGACGACGCACACGGATTTGGAACACTCGGCAAAACCGGCGCAGGCGCAGGTGAAGAACAGGGCGTTCAGGATCAGATCGATCTCTACTTCTCTACTTTTGCAAAATCGATGGCTTCTATTGGCGCCTTTATGGCCGGCGATAGGGCGATCATCGACTATATCCGCTACAACACCCGCTCGCAGATCTTTGCAAAAAGTCTTCCGCTGCCTATCACCATCGGCAACCTGAAAAGACTGGAAATGCTGAGAACACAGCCTCAACTGCGTGCCAACCTTTGGAGAGTGGTCAATAAGCTGCAGAAAGGCCTGAAAGACGGCGGTTTTGACATCGGCGCCACGGATTCGCCCGTTACACCCGTCTACATGAAGGGCGACGTTCCAGAAGCTACTGCAATGGTGATGGACCTCCGGGAAAACCACAACATATTCTGCTCGATCGTTGTTTACCCCGTTATTCCAAAGGGACACATCATCTACCGCCTGGTGCCGACAGCCGTTCACACAGATGAAGACATCGAACGTACGCTCGCTGCATTCCGCGAAACTAAAAAGAAACTGGATGCCGGCGAATACAAAGTACAGGCAATCCCTCATATGGCCGAAGCATAAATATTTAGTTTTTATATAAAAAAACCCGGTCATCCTTCGACCGGGTTTTTTTATGGTTACCCTTATAAGGGAATAAAAAGCCGTAGGGAATGGGAACAAGGCCTGAAGAAAATAAAAAAAGCCCCGGGGAACCGGGGCTGCACTAATCAAATACCATTAACCATTAAACCTTATCCTATGAAAGACCAAAGATACAATCTCAGCATTGAAACAGAAGGATTAGCGCAAATTTTTTTTCAACTTTGTAATTTTAGTTGATCTTGATCAATGTAGTGCCGTAGGAGTAATCCTTTAGAGGCATTTTTCCGTCCTTTGCACTATTAAAACGTTATAGCACCCTCTAAAAAACCACTCATCCTAGTAGTCAAAAAAAGGACCGGCAAATCGCCAGCCCCTTAGAATACTTTCCCGCCCGCGCCATCGGGCAAATCAGCACGCCCCGCAACGGCGTCCAACGCATGCCCCGTTCTTACCTTGGGCTTCCCGGCCTCCACTCCATCCGCCCTCATCCAATGTACCCAAGTCCCGCCGCCGCCAGTACCGGCAACAAAAACAACAGTTTACGTCTTTCCATACTAATTTTGCTGTCTCTCAACTTAAAAACAAAAAGGATACATGCGCAAAATAATTATCGCCATCACCGGCGCCAGCGGCAGCATCTACGCCCGCCTGCTGCTTCAGAAACTTGCCGCAATAAAGGACCAGTGGTCCGATGTTTCGGTCGTCATGACAGAGAACGCAAAAGAAGTCTGGCGCACCGAACTCGCCAATGAAGACTATGCTACCCAACCCTTTACCTTCTATTCCCAGCGTGACTTCATGGCCCCCTTTGCCTCCGGTTCAGGGAAATACGATACGATGATCATCATTCCCTGCTCGATGGGCACTCTTGGCCGTATTGCCGGGGGGGCATCCTCCGACCTCATTACCCGCGCCGCAGACGTCATTCTGAAAGAAAGAAGACGACTGATCTGCGTTGTCCGCGACACCCCTTACAACCTCATCCATATCCGCAATATGGAAACCATTACCCTGGCAGGCGGCATCATCTGCCCCGCTGCCCCCTCCTTCTATAGCCTTCCAAAAACTATCGACGAGGTAGCCGCCACCGTCGTGGACCGCGTCCTGGACCTGGCCGGTCTCGACATTACCACCTTCCGCTGGGGCTCCTGACGCTACTTATGCTCTAAAAGAAAAAAGGGGCCTTCGCAGGCCCCTTTTCAACTTATAATCTTTTTCTAATTCCTGAGATCGACTTCTTCAGCTCCGGGGAACTTTGACTTGGTATAAGCCAGCTGCGCATCAGTAACGGGCGCATTCCCGTTGAGTTTAGTGATATCCAATGTATAATGCGTACCGCCCTTATCGAGCCACTTGATGCTCACCAGCGTATGCGTAACCTTGTCTACATACAAAAAGGCTTTGAAGAAGTTCTTACCCTTGTCAACCGGGGTCAACTCGACTTCCTGCACAGTCCGGCCGCCAATCTTGCTTTCGCCATTCAGCTTATACAGGAAATCCTTGTCGTAAAAATTGGTAAAGATCTTATCGGGGCTGATCGTCTGCGTATTGGGATCAGCCTTGGTGATCGTCACTTCATTCGAAGACTTATCATAGGTCCAGACATCCTTTCCATCACTGAAAATATCCTGACCGCCCACCACATTGATATGGTATTTCTTGCCCTTTAAGAAGATAGAACCCGACTTGGTACCCTGTACCTTTCCTTTTGAATCTTCTACCCTGAGGGTAAAGCTGGATTGTACAGCCGTAAAAGATTTCAGCTTGGCGCTCAACCCATCCAATACCTTCTTTGCATCAGGGTCACTTTTCCCAATACTGTTGCTTTGCGCCTGCGCCATAAAAAAACAGCTTCCCAAAACCAGACTCAACCAAAAAGATTTACTCATACATTTCATTTTAAAGGTGTTCTTCGTTTGAATAGACCGCATAGTTCGGCTATTTCTACATATAGGTCCATTAAAACTCTCTTAAAATATTCGGACATTCCCGGCCGCCGCTGTCCCTTTCCCGCGAAAACCCATCCATCCGGCCGCCGCCGGGAAAGGCCGCAAAGATACTTAAAAGAGGGAAGATGCCTATGGATTAAGATATTGTTCCAGCTCCATTTCCGACTTGATCAACACATCCCTTGGCTTACTGCCCTGCCCCGGCCCTACGACACCTGCGGCCTCCAGCTGATCCATCAGCCTTCCGGCGCGGTTGTAGCCCAGCTTCATCTTGCGCTGCAACAAAGAGGTCGATCCGATCTGGTTCATCACGATCAGACGCGCCGCGTCCTCGAATAAGGGATCCCGATCGCCAAGATCGAAGTCTTTGGCTTCCATATCTTTCTCGTCGATATACTCCGGAAGTTTGTAAGCGTCGGGATACCCCCGCTGTTTTCCGATAAACTGGGTGATCGCCTCTACTTCCGGCGTGTCGACAAACGCACACTGCAGCCGCGTGATCTCCCCGTTATAAGAGATCAACATGTCCCCCTTACCAATCAGCTGATCGGCGCCGCCCGCATCCAGAATAGTTCTGGAATCGATCTTCGACGATACTTTAAAACCAATACGGGCAGGGAAGTTAGCCTTGATCGTACCCGTGATGATATTGACAGACGGACGCTGCGTCGCAATGATCAGGTGGATACCCACCGCACGCGCCAGCTGGGCGAGACGGGCGATAGGCATTTCGACCTCCTTCCCCGCCGTCATGATCAGATCCGCAAACTCATCCACCACCAGTACAATGAACGGCAAATACTGATGCCCCTTCTGCGGGTTCAATCTCCTCTTGATAAACTTGTCGTTATACTCCTTGATATTGCGCGCGTTGGCTTCCTTCAACAGATCATACCTGTTGTCCATCTCGATACACAACGCATTCAGCGTGTTGATCACTTTCTTCGTATCGGTGATGATCGCTTCGTCTTCCCCCGGCAGCTTGGCCAGGAAATGCTTTTCGATCGTCCGGTAAATACTCAACTCCACCTTCTTGGGATCGACCAATACCAGCTTCAACTGCGAAGGATGTTTTTTATACAGCAAAGAGACCAGGATAGCATTCAGTCCGACCGACTTACCCTGACCGGTAGCACCGGCCATCAGCAAGTGCGGCATCGAAGCCAGGTCGACGATAAAATTCTCGTTATCGATCTTCTTCCCAACAGCGATCGGCAGACTCAGCTGGCTGTGCTGGAACTTCTCCGACGACAACAACGATCGCATGCTGACGACCGTCTTTTTGACATTGGGCACCTCTATACCAATCGTCCCCTTACCAGGGATAGGAGCAATGATACGTATCCCCAACGCCGCCAGACTCAAGGCGATATCGTCTTCGAGGTTCTTGATCCGGGAGATCCGGACACCTGCCGCCGGCACGATCTCATAAAGCGTAACCGTCGGTCCAACGGTCGCGCTGATCTTGGAGATAGAAATATCGTAATTCTTCAGTGTGTTGATGATCTGGTTCTTATTGGTTTCCAGTTCCGACGCGTCCTGTACGATCTTTTCGCTGCCATGCTGTTCCAGCAGGTCCAGCGAAGGATACTGGTAATCCCGCAGGTCAAGGGTAGGCTCATAATCCGGCAGATCCAGCGCCTCCGCTGTCAATGGCGTCCCGTCAGCCGCTATCGGCTCGTCTTTGGGGGTTTCTTCCGGCGTTGACTTGATCTCCAGCTCCAGTTCCCCAGGCCTGGTCCCGGGCGTAGCAACAGGCGGATCAATGACGGGAGTCTTGATGATCGGCGGGATCTCCATCACCGGAGGCGGCTCTTCAGCGGGCGTCTCGTCTTCAAACTCGTCCTCCTCCATCCCGGGTTCTTCCTCTTCCAATCCTTCTTCAAACTCCTCTTCCGGCTCTTCCTCCCGCTCCGTCACCGTAAACCCGATCTGCGGCTCTTCATGAACAACCGGGGCAATCGCCACCACGCCATGATCCTCCTTCAGCACATTCCCCTTACCGGTAGCAAATTCCTCATCCACAAACAATTTCGCTCCCTTTTTGCCTTTTGCAGGCTTCTCCTCTACAGGCTTTTCCTCCGGTACGACCACAGGGACCGGGGCGGCAGCCGCCTTTTCCTTCACGGGCCTTGCAGGCATCCTGAAGACAGGATTAAAGCGCCAGATAAAATAAGCCAGCCCTGTCACCAATAACAAAGCCGCTGTGCCCAACCAGCCCAGGAACCGGGTCAGCCAGTTATCGGCCATATCGCCGACAGCGCCGCCCCAGGCAAAACTGCTGCCATGCGTGATGAATGCCAACGCCACGGAAAAAAAAAGTAAGCCCATCAACAGATACCGGACATTCCTTGAAACCGAAAAGACCCGGCGGGCAAAAAGAAGATTAACGCCTATAACAAAAAAGAGGGAACAAAAAAGATAAGAGGCCAGCCCAAAACCGTTGTAAAAAAACTGATGCGAGACTAGCGCGCCCAGATTGCCCAACAGATTGGTCACCTTGACATTTGAAGAAGGAAGCAGAATAGACGCTCCCTGAGCAACCTTATCCTGGTCCTCTTTCCACGTAAACAGGTAGGAGGTAAATGCGATGAAAAGAAACAGGGCCAGCAACAGAAAAACGGCTCCAGTGATCTTATGGGTACGTTCGTCTCTGACAATCTGCCCGACTGTAACCTTGGGCTCTTTCTCAGGGCTCAGTTTCTCGGAGACATTGGCCTGGCTTTTCTTTGACTTAAGTCGATTTGCCATGGTTACAAAGATAAGAGAGTAGTTATTATAAATATTTACTTTACCTTTAAAAAAACACCTTTTAAGAGCCATGCCGGCACAGCCGCTCTCAGCCTTATTCTTTGCCTTCAGGGTAATCCTTGTATGCCTGGTTTACAGCGTCTGCGGCAAAGCTCAGTCCCTTCCTCATTCGGACACCCTTTGCCGCCCCGTGGACCTGGCCCATGTCGGAATGATCGATTATATCTTCGGCCACACCGGCGTCCACTTCTCCGACACAAAGCCTGTATCGCCGGATTCTCTGCCCTTATTCAACTACGATCTGCCGTCAAAAAGATACCAGCATTTCCTGGCGCCATATCGCGTCAACCAACAAACTATATTACGCTTCCTGCTTACCAACAGCAGCGATAGTATCCAAAGCGTCTACTTCTGCCCCGGCTTTCTCGTCGACTCGATCCGGCTTTACAAACAACCTCTTCCCGCCTCCGCAGACAATCTTCCGATTCCCCCGTCCCGGCCGGTCGCCCTGCCCGACTCCCTTCCCGACAACCCCGACAGCCTCGGCTACCGGAAGATCACCCTCCAACCTCACCAGGCAGCCATCTACTATGCCGTCCTTTCTTTTATAAAAGCGTCATCCAATTCCATAACGCCCTCCCTCACCAAAAGCTCCTATATCCGCGAAGGGATCATCCTCCAACACAAAAACACGACCAACATTGACGTCATCACCAATCTTTTTGCGGGCATCATGCTGATGATGATCTTTTACGCCGTCAGCGAGTACCTGCAGAGCGGCAAACCGGAATTTCTTTACTACATCGGTTACTCGGTGTGCATCAGCATCTTACTATTCCTGAAAGCCACCCTTCACCAAACCGCAACCGCCTTCAATTTCTTCTTTGAAAGCTTCCTGGACAATATCATCTTTTCGGTTGGATACATCTGCTATATCATCTTCCACCGCAAATTCCTCGAAACCCACAAATACTATAAAGGCCTGGACCGTTTTCTGTTCTGGGGCGCCATTGTCATCACCGCAATGATGCTGGCCTATGTCGTCTTTTACTATGGCTCGCCGGACTTTATCATCGCCAACAACATCGAGACCGCAACGAAGATCGTGCTGCTCCTCATATCCGCCATCTTTATCATAAAAGGGCTCCGCTACCGGGTCCCGCTGATGAACTATATCGTGCTCGGCAATATCTCCCTCTGCCTGCTCTCCATCATCTCCCAGGTGATGATCATGACCAACTTCAAGGTAGTAAAAAGCGTCTCGGTCCTCAACCTGGCCCTGTTCTACTACGAAGCCGGCATCACTATCGAATTGCTCTTCTTCCTTTTTGCGCTGACCTACAAAAACAAACTGGAGATCATTTCCAGTATCCAGAAAGAAGAAAAACTAAAGCTGGAAACGCAACGCAAAGAGATGGAAAAACAAGTGGCCGTCCTTGCGGCCAAACAGGACGAACGAAATCGCATATCCGTGGACATGCACGATGAACTCGGCTCCGGCGTCACCGCCATCCGCCTTATGAGCGAAATCGTCAAAAGTAAAATGAAACAGGATACGCTTCCCGAAATAGAAAAGATCTCCAACTCCGCCAACGAACTGCTCAACAAAATGAACACCATCATCTGGACTATGACCAGCTCCAATGATACGGTGGAAAACCTTATCGCCTATATCCGATCCTATGCCGTCGAATTCTTCGAAAACACGACCATCGACTGCCATTTCTCGATGCCCGCCGCTCCCCCCTCCCGGGAGATCAGCGGTGAACGCAGACGCAATATCTTTCTTTCGGTAAAAGAAGCGCTAAACAACGTACTCAAACACTCTCAAAGCACCACGGTAAAAATAAGGATCACTGTAGACGAGCAGCTCATCATCGAGATCCAGGACGACGGCGTCGGTATCAATATGGAAAAACTCAGGAAGTTCGGCAATGGCCTCAACAACATGAAAAAGAGGATGGCTTCCATCAACGGCCAGTTCAATATCGAAAACAACAACGGCACCCGCACCACCTTCTGCCTCCAGCTCTAGCTTTACCCGCATTCCGGTCCGCCTTCAGCCTCACTTTCCGCGGCTCCAGCCCATTCCGGCAGCCAGCCGTCAGGCCCATCGCCGCGGTACGCTGCCAGTCTCTGCCGCTATTTCTTTTCTTCCGGCCTGGTGATCGCCCAGTACAGCATAAGCCATCCGGCTATAAAGAAGATCCCTCCAATCGGCGTAAGTATGCCAGCCAGCGTCTGGTGTTTATTCTCCGCGATCTTCAACGCCGTCAGCGCATACAAGGACCCCGAAAATAAAATGATCCCCGTTATAAAACAGTTGCCGGCCCAGATCATCCATTTGTTCTGGACCTTTTCGGAAGCCAGCGCCACAAACAATAAAGCAAACACATGATAAAACTGATACCGTACACCGGTCTCAAAAATACTTACCGTATCCGCACTCGCCATACTCCTCAGCTGATGCGCAGCAAAGGCCCCCAGCGCAACAGACAATGCGCCCAGGATCACCGCGATGGAAATAAAATTCCTGTTCATAATCTTAATATCCTTTTTTATAGCTCTTCCTTTAAGCGATCCGGCTCCTCCTCACTTTGAAGCAAAAGCCTGATCAGCTCTTCCAGCGTAGTATTCTCTTCGCTAACCGTCACATCCGCCTGTTGGTAATACATCCTCCTTTCCCTCAGCTTACGCAGGATATACTGCTGCAGTTCGTCGTCGGTGATCTCGCGGATCAGCGGACGACTGGTCCTTTCCTTCAGCAGACGCTGTCTCAGCATATCCGTTGACGTATTCAGCCAGACCACCTTCCCACTCTTCTTCATAAACTCGATATTATTGAAGAAGCAAGGGGTACCGCCGCCGCAGGAAAGAATAAAATTCTCCTGCTCTTCCACCACTTCCTCCAGCGTATCTTTTTCGAGATAACGAAAATATTCTTCGCCTTTCTCTGCAAAGATATCAGACACGGATCGATTTTCCTTAGCCGTAATAACGGTGTCCAGGTCGTAAAAAGGAATCTGAAGCTTGTCGCCGAGGCGCCGTCCCCAATGGGTCTTGCCCGACCCCATAAATCCTATTAAGAAAACTTTCATTTAAACGCATTTAAGCCGGTAACATCCATACCGGTAATAAGAAGATGCACATCGTGCGTTCCTTCATAGGTAATAACACTCTCGATATTCATCATATGCCGCATGATCGGATACTCTCCGGTGATCCCCATCCCGCCCAGCATCTGCCTGGCGTCCCGGGCTATCTGCGCGGCAATCGCACATCCGTTGCGCTTGGCCATAGATACCTGTCCCGGCGTCGCCCGGCCCTCGTTCATCAGGGTTCCCAGCCTCCAGTTAAGCAGCTGCGCCTTGGTGATCTCGGTAATCATCTCCGCCAGCTTCTTTTGCTGCAACTGGAAGGCCGCGATCTCGCGTCCAAACTGCTTACGCTCTTTCCCATACCTCAACGCCGTGTCATAACAATCCATCGCAGCCCCAACCACTCCCCAGGCAATCCCATACCGGGCCTTCGTCAGACAGCTCAACGGTCCCTTCAATCCCTTCACCCCCGGAAGTATATTTTCCTTTGGCACTTTTACATGATCAAAAACCAACTCCCCGGTAGCAGAAGCCCGCAAACTCCATTTTCCATGCGTCGCAGGCGTCGAAAATCCCTCCATCCCCCTTTCCAGGATCAACCCACGGATCTCCCCGGCCTCATCCTTCGCCCATACCACCGCAATTTGGGAAAAAGGGGCGTTACTGATCCACATCTTGCTTCCGTTCAACACGACATGGTCTCCCGCATCTTTAAAATTACTAAGCATCCCTGCGGGGTCGCTGCCATGGTCCGGTTCGGTCAGGCCAAAACAACCCAGCCACTCCCCGCTGGCCAGCTTTGGCAGATACTTCTGCCGCTGCGCCTCACTGCCATACTCAAAGATCGGAAACATCACCAGTGAGCCCTGAACGGAAGCCGTAGACCTTACCC
>JAATGQ010000229.1 GCA_015654595.1 Chitinophagales bacterium
CACCCCATCCTAAGGGTGACCTGCGCCGCGCTCGCGCCGCCGCTGCCAATATCGTGCCCAACAGCAGCGGCGCTGCCAAAGCCATCGGGCTGGTCCTCCCCAAGCTCAAAGGCAAGCTGGATGGCGGCGCACAACGCGTGCCGACGCTCACCGGCTCCGTCACCGAGCTGGTCAGCGTACTGAGTAAGAAAACCACCATAGAAGAGATCAATGCCGCCATGAAAGCCGCTACCAACGAAAGCTTCGGCTATACCGAAGACGAGATCGTCAGCAGCGATATCATCGGTATTTCTTATGGTTCTTTGTATGATGCTACTCAGACCCGCGTGATCAACAATGGCGATACTCAGTTGGTTAAGACCGTTAGCTGGTACGACAATGAAATGAGCTATGTAAGCCAGCTCGTCCGCAGTCTGAACTACTTTGCCAAACTCATCTCCAAATAAGATTGCATTCAAAAGCCCGGTCTGTCTCCTGACAGACCGGGCCCTTTTTTTTCACACCCTCTTATAATATTTCTATGAGCCAGTTCAGCCAGCATAGCTTTGCAAACCAAAAAGCCCTGATCCGGGTTGATTTCAACGTTCCGCTCAACGACAAATACGAAATAACCGACGATACCCGTATTCGTGCTGCCATACCGACCATCAAGAAAATTCTTGCCGACGGAGGAAGCGTCATTCTGATGAGTCACCTGGGCAGACCAAAAGACGGACCTACCGAAAAATATTCGCTCAAGCATCTCGTCGGTCATCTGCAGCAACTGCTCGGAACTACCGTGGAATTTGCCGATGATTGTATCGGCGAGCAGGCTGTGAGCAAAGCGGGACAGCTTAAACCCGGACAGGTGTTATTGCTCGAAAATCTCCGTTTCTATAAAGAGGAAGAAAAAGGAGATAAAGCTTTTGCCGAAAAACTGTCTAAGCTTGGGGATGTATATGTAAACGATGCCTTCGGCACAGCTCACCGTGCTCATGCTTCTACCGCTGTCATCGCTCAATTCTTTCCTAAGGAAAAACGTATGTTTGGTCTGCTGATGGAAAATGAGGTCAACAGCGCCGAGAAGGTGTTGCATGAAGCGCAAAAACCTTTTGTTGCCATTATCGGCGGTGCAAAGGTTTCCGATAAGATCCTGATCATCGAGAACCTGCTTGACAGAGCGACCGATATCATCATCGGCGGCGGCATGGCTTATACCTTTATCAAGGCAGAGGGCGGAAAGATCGGAAACTCTCTTTGCGAAAACGATCGTCTGCAGACGGCGCTTGATCTGCTGAAAAAAGCAGAAGAAAAAGGCGTTTCTATTCACCTTCCTTCCGATTCTATCATTGCCGATAAGTTCGATGCTAACGCAAATGATTCTGCAGCGCCCAGCAACAATATCCCTGATGGCTGGATGGGTCTGGATATCGCCGAGAATGCCTGCGAGCAGTTTACCAATGTAATTCATAAGTCAAAAACGATCCTGTGGAATGGTCCTATGGGTGTTTTTGAAATGGCTAAGTTCCAACATGGTACAAAGGCTATTGCAAAGGCTGTTGCCGAAGCTACGGCTAAGGGAGCATTTTCCATTGTCGGCGGCGGCGATTCAGTAGCTGCCGTTAACCAGTTCGGTTATGCCGACAAGGTCAGTTATGTCTCTACTGGCGGCGGCGCTATGCTGGAATACTTCGAAGGAAAAGAACTTCCTGGTATCGCGGCTGTAAAGGCGTAGTACCTGAAAAAATAAGGAGGCCCGATAGTGCTATGTGCTATCGGGCCTTTGCGTTATTGTATCTTCAGGACTATCTTTCCAAACTGGCTGGCATCATCCATCCATCGAAAGGCGGCTTCTCCTTCTTCCATTGAAAAGACCTTATCGATTACAGGCTTGATAGTATGCTGTTGTATCATCTCTGCCATGCCTTGAAAATCTTCAGGACTTCCCATCGTAGACCCCAGGATATTCAGCTGCTTCCAGAATATACGCCGGGTGGTAAGACCGGAAGGATTGCCGCGGGTGGCGCCGTAAAAAACGATCCTGGCTCCCGGGTGGGCCAGATCGAACAGCGCGTCCATCCCGTCGCCTCCTGCTCCGTCGACGATAACATCAAATTCTCCTGTCCGCTTTTTCAATGACAGGCTCCAATCCATGTGGGTATAGTTTACTCCGCCTTTTATTCCCATCTTCAATGCCTTCTCTATTTTTTCATCGCTGCCCGAAGTGACATATACGTCGGCGCCGGCAGCAATCGCAAACTGCGCTGCAAACAAGGCTACGCCGCCACCGATGCCCGTGATCAGCACCTTTTCGCCCTTCTTCAGCTGCGCCCTGGAGATCAGCGCGCGATAGGCGGTGAGTCCGGCCAGCGGGAGGGCAGCGGCTTCCTCAAAAGAAAGATGCGCAGGTTTGGGCGCCAGGTTGCGAACGGGAACTTTTACATATTGGGCCATCGTTCCGTCATCAGGGAGGCCGAGGATCCGGAACCCCGTTGGGTCCTGGTAGCCCTGGCTGCTGCCCCAGTTCATGGCTGGATCGATGATGACTTCTCTGTTCAGCCACTAATTATCCGCGGGCTGCCCTGCCCCGATGACCAGGCCTGCGCCGTCTGACCCCGGTACGATCGGGTATTTCAGGCCGGCGTACTGTCCTTTCTGGATCCAGACATCCCGGTGATTGAGCGCCGCTGCATAAACTTTTACGATGGCTTCGCCAGGCCCTGCCGTAAGGTCCGGGACTTCCTGCAAGGTTAAAGGAGCGTTCTTTTCTTTTATGACTAAGGCTTTCATAAGTTGACGATGGTTATTCGTTGATACGGCGCTTAAGAAGATCAATAAGTGAAGACCTTATCGCCGCTGAGTACTTCCTGTCTTTTTTCGTCGAAGGTTACCCGCTGTCCGGTTCTATAGGCGGCATTGGTCATGATCACTGCGATAGAGTGATTGTAGCCGGCCTCGATCGGAGCGTTGGGCTGTTTACGGCTGCGCACGCATTCCATCCAGTTGCGCATGTGTGCGGTTGTCAGCGGATCTCCGCCGGTGCTGGCGTCGGTCGATACTTTGCTGGCCATTTCCGTTAGCGATAGCTCCGGCAGAAGATTGGCGGACATGCCCATTGCTTTTGCATAATTTTCCGTGAGCCCTCCGGTTGGAGTGATCTTATTCGTATCCAGGTTTAGCGTTCCGCCATTGGAAAAGTAGATCTCCTTTGTCTCGCCGGCGGAATTTGTTTGCCGCGAAGTAAATAAGACCTGGAAGCCTTTTGTGGGATCATCGGCGGGACCATAATCGAATACGGCGGTCAGCGTATCCGCATTCTTGCGCCCATCCTTCCATAGATAGATCCCGCCATTTGCCGAAACCGATCTTGGATGGGACAATCCCGAGAACCAATGCACCGTGTCTATCTGGTGACTCATCCATTGTCCGGGTATGCCCGATGAGTAAGGCCAGAAAAGACGATATTCCAGGTGTTTGCGGGCATTGAAGGGCTCATAGGGCCGGTTGATCAGAAAGCGTTTCCAATCCGTATCTTCTTCTTTTAATTGCGCAACGAGAGCTGGTCTTCTCCATCTGCCAGGTTGATTGACATTCCAGGTCAGCTCGACCATCACGATAGGTCCGAACTTTCCTGCCTTAATAAAATCAGCTGCTGCCTGATAGTTGCTGCCGCTTCTGCGCTGCGAACCAATTTGCACGATCTTGCCGCTTTCTTTTACCGCCTTCAAAACCGCTCTTGCGTCTGCCATTGTCTCGGCAAGCGGTTTTTCCGTATAGGTATCTCTGCCGGCTTTTACCGCCTCGATGGTATGCCAGGCATGCTGGAAGTCGGCCGTACTGATGATGACAGCGTCGACTTCTTTGATATTGTATAACTCGTCATTGTTGACACAAGCCTGCACAGAGTGTCCAAATTTCTGCGATAAGAAATCCTTGCCTTCTTCTCTTCTTTTCTTCCAGATGTCGGAGACGGCGATAATGTCGAAGTTCAGCTCCTGGTAGGATTTCATGAAGGCGGGTATATGATCATTGCGGTAACGGTCGGAGAATCCGACGACGCCGACCCTGACCCGGTCGTTAGCGCCCATAATTCTTCGGTAGCTGCTGGCTTTGAGGCCGATAGCTCCCATATAAGTGGCCAGTCCGGCCAGGCTGGTCTTACGGATAAAGTCCCTGCGGCTTGTTGTCATATGGCTTGTGTTTTAGTAGAATAAATGTACTAATTTAGGTTCTATCAAAGTGCCTGTCATATGATCAAATCCTCCTTACTCCTGTCTTTCTTTCTTTTGCTTGCCCGGTTATTGCCTGGGCAATCTCTTCCGATAGCGGTGGTGGCGGATAAATCCGCTAAAACGGTGACGATTACTGCCGATGGGAAGCCCTTTGCCTCCTTCCTTTATCCCGATACGCTGGAGAAACCCGTTTTATTTCCCATTTATGCGTCCGACGGGCAGTTGATCACCAGGGGATTTCCGCTTTCTCCCGTGCTGGTGAGCCGGTGGATCACCCTCATCATATTGGTTTATGGTTCAATTATGAAAATGTCAATGGGCTGGATTTCTGGAACAATTCGTACGCCATTGCAGCGGCTAAAAAGAATCAATACGGCTGGATACGTACCGATAGTATCCTCTATGCGGGGAGTGCGGCCAGGCGGCATCAGGTTGGTCCGCCGGTTGTGACGGGTACGGCCTATCCTTCGCCGGATGCCAGAACGCCGAAAGGAATGCTGGTCTATAAGGCCCGTTGGACCAACTGGCAAAATCATACCCTGCTTCATGAAGAAACGACCTTGTTTTTTACCGCTACGGTTTCCGAACGGATTATAGACCGGATAACTACCCTTTATGCGGATACGACAGTCAGCTTCCCCGACGCCAAAGACGGTTTGTTGGGACTGCGTGTAACCAAAGAGCTGCAGATCCCGAGCAATACCCCCGGCGAATTTGTGGATGATAAAGGGAACGTTACCAAGGTGGCTGCCGGGAATACGCCCGATATTAATGGAACCTATCTTACCAGCAAGGGCAGGCAGGGGGATAGCGCCTGGGGAACAAGGGGGGACTGGTGTATGCTTTATGGGAAAAAGGGCGCTGACACGATCAGTATTGCTATCATCGATCATCCTGCAAACCCCGGTTATCCTACGTACTGGCATGCGCGCGGGTATGGTCTGTTCGCAGCAAATCCTTTGGGAGAGAAGATATTCAGCAATGGCGCTCAGAAGCTGGGTTTCAAGCTGGAACAGGGGCAGTCGGTCACCTTTCGTTATCGGATCGTGGTGGCAGCCGGTCATAAAGCTTTGTCTACCGACAGGATCAGGCTGCTGGCCGATGGCTTTGCCGGCATGAAATGATCCAAAAGCCCTTCCGGCCGAAAAATAATTCTCCGAGTAGGCAAAAGCGCTAATTTTACCCCGTTAACTTAAATCTAAAAATATGAATTCGAAGAATTTGACTTTGATTATAATCGCGGTGGTCCTCCTGTTATTTGTAGGTTGTGGCTGTAATGGTTACAACAGCATGGTGCGCCTGGACCAGGCGGTAAAGACATCCTGGAGTAATGTCGAAACCAACTATCAGCGACGTACCGATCTTTATAGCAGTGTGATCAAAGTCATCGAAGGTTCTGCCAACTTTGAAAAATCAACACTGACACAGGTGATTGCTGCAAGAGCAAGCGCGACACAGATCCATGTTGATTTAAATGATTCCACTTCACTGACCCGCTATCAGCAGGCGCAGGGACAATTGCAAAGTTCTTTTGGCCGTCTGATGGCTGTTGCAGAGTCTTACCCTGATCTGAAAACGACTCAGCAGTTCAAAGATTTTCAAACTGAGATCGAAGGCACCGAAAACAGGATAAACGTAGCACGTCGTGATTTCAACACTGCCGTTGGGGAATATAATCTGAAGGTTAAAAGTTTTCCAAGTAATATCTATGCCGGGATTTTCGGTTATCATGAAAGAGGCTATTACAAGGCGGATGCTGGCACCGAAAATGCGCCTGAAATCCATTTTGACATCAAATAACCTTCATCAATAAAACTATTTCCTTTGAAAATCCCTTTTTTGTCACGCAAACCTTTGTTTGATGTCGATGCGCAGAAAAGACTCGTGGCTGCCATTCAGGCTGCGGAGCTGCGTACCAGCGGTGAAATAAGGGTATTTGTAGAAAGCCGCTGTCGCTATGTCGATCCGCTGGATCGGGCAACGGAGGTTTTTGGGAGGCTGGAGATGCAAAAAACGAAGGCGCGAAATGGAGTATTGATATACGTAGCGCTAAAAGACAGACAGCTGGCTGTTTTTGGGGACAAAGGCATACACGAAAAAGTTGGTTCCCGTTTTTGGGATCAGCAGATCAGGAGTATCTTTTCTCATTTCACCAAAGAGGACTATGTGGGAGGGCTGAGCGCCATGATCGCGGAAATAGGCGAGGCGCTGCATCAGCATTTTCCTTATGACAGAAGTACCGATAGTAATGAGTTGCCCGATGACATCGTATTTGGAAAATGAACCCTTTATGAAAAAACTACGTCCTTTCTTATTGAGCCTTGGCTTTTTCATCGCCGGAGCGGCTGGCCTTCGGGCTCAGGATGTTCCGGCAAGGCCCGATCCGCCGCGTTTGGTCAATGACTTTGCGCATGTCATGACTGCTGATCAGATCGGCGCGCTGGAGCAGCGTCTGGTGGCTTATGACGACTCGACGTCCAACCAGATAGCTATCGTTACGATCCCTCGACTGGATGGCGCCGCTATCGAGGACTATGCCTTAAAACTGTTTAGAAGCTGGGGAATAGGTAATAAAAAGAATAACAACGGGGTGCTTGTCCTGGCAGCTATCGAGGATCATAAAATTTTCATTCAGACGGGGCTTGGATTGGAAGGCGCCATACCCGATGTTACGGCAAAATCGATCATCGATAACGATATCGTGCCTGATTTCAGAGCAGGCGGGCAGGATAATTACTATCGCGGATTCAGCGCTGCCGCTGAAGATCTGATGAAGGCGGCGGCAAACGAATACCAGGCGCCGGAAGGATATGCCGAAAGGGGAGGGGCGCGCCATGGGCATTCCAGCGGCGGTAATGTGATTGGTTTTTTCATCATTTTCTTTATCATCCTTATCATCGTCATTGCCCGGAGAGGCGGTGGGGGCGGCCCCGGCGGAGGCATTTTTGGTGGAGGCGGCTTCTTTCCTTTCCTGTTGGGTACGATGGTTGGAAATAGCCTTGGCAACAGAAGAGGCGGCGGCTGGTCTGGCGGCGACAGCGGTGGAGGTTGGTCCGGAGGAGATAGCGGCGGCGGGGGCTTTGGCGGATTTGGAGGCGGAGATTCCGGCGGCGGCGGTGCAGGAGGAAGCTGGTAAAATAGTATAAATAAAAAAAGCGCGTCCACCCGACGCGCTTTTTTTATTTAGAGCGAGCTGCTAGGAGCCTTTTTTCGAAGACTCTATTTTCGTTTTGATGTAGCCGGCTTGTTCCGTTGCGCCATCAGCTTCTTTCTTTTTAGCGACGCCGTTCAATACATTGTCGATAAATGGATCGGTTTGTCCTCTATACGAGGCGGGGATCGCTTCCTTGAACTTAACGATCAGATCGATACCTCTTTTTACCTTGTTTGGATCCTTTACTTTCGCGATCATGCTGGCGAAGGGCATCACAAACTGGAATTTGTCCTGGTTGACCGGCATTGTTTCGAAGTTATCTGCGATGATATCATAGTTGCTTTCATCGCCTGCCTTGATAAGGATCGCAGAAATTGCGATGGACAATTCCCCCTTTGCAGGAGACTTGACCAGCTTATTGGCCAGATTCAGGGCGGCAGTACTGTCTAAGGTAGAGAGCGCTTCGAGCGCGTTACCGGAAACAGAATAGGAAGAGTCCGATACCGCTTTCTGGAACAGGCTCTTGTAAGCAGGATTTTCGTAACTGCCCAGCAGTTCGATCGCTTTTGCTTTTGTCGGGCGGTTGTTGTCGTGTTCGGCGACTGCTGCGATCAGGGGCTCGAAAGCTGTTTTGATGGCGTCCTGTTTCATGTCCAGGCGATTCAGGGTCAGTTCGCGTATACGATAATAGCGGTCTTTCAAACCAGCTTTGAGCAGATCGAGCGCTTTGGCGTCTTCCTGATGCTTTGCGCAATAAGCGATGGCTTCGTAACGGTCGACATAGTTCCCTGCATACTTGTATTGATGGATGTAGTTGTCCAGGTTCTTGTTGTCTTTCTTTTCACAAAGCAGGACTTTGTCTCCGTCAAAGTTGACAAGGTCCGGTCTGCTGCCATTGGCGTAGGCAAGCGTAAAGGTGTCTGTCTGGTGTTCTACCCATACGTTGTGGCGGTCTCTTGTTGCGCCGTTATAGAGGTCGATGGCCACCGGCAGACGGAAGACCTTCTCGGTGCCTTGTGTCTGGCTGACGATGACCTGGACTTTCTTCGCGGCATCATCGTATACATAGTCGATGGTCAGTTTGGGATGACCGCTGCTGTAGTACCATTGGTTCCAGAACCAGTTGAGGTCCTGGCCCGTTACTTCTTCAAAAGCCAGTCTTAATTGCTGTGCTTCGGCAGATTTGAACTTATTGGTAGTCAGATAGAGATTCAACGATTTGAAGAAGGCGCTGTCTCCGACATAATTCCGAAGCATATTCAGGGTACGGCCGCCTTTGGGGTAGCTGACCTGATCAAAGACGTCTTCCTTGTCGGCGTAGTAGAAGCGAACCAGGTCCTTTTCTGCATTTTCCGGCTGTTGCAGATAGCCTTGCAGACCCTGGAGGTTAACTGCGGCGCCTGCGTCTTTGCCATACTTGTATTCGTTCCACAGCGTTTCGCTGTAATCCGCAAAAGATTCGTTCAGCGTGATATTACTCCAGCTTTCCGTTGTAACCAGGTCTCCAAACCACTGGTGAAACAATTCGTGGGCGATAACGTCTTCCCATTCATTGCCGTCGGTCAGCTGTCTGGCGTCCTGTTGGGCGCTTTCGCCATGGAGGGTGGAAGTTGTATTTTCCATTGCTCCGCTGACATAGTCACGACCAGTGATCTGATCATACTTTGGCCAGGGGTAGTCAATGCCTGTGATGCGAGAGTAGAAGGCGATCATCTCCGGGGTATGACCAAAAATGCGACGGGCTACAGGAGCATATTCCTTTTCAACATAATAAGCGACTTCTTTGCCTTTGTAGGAATCCTTTACGATGGCATAGTCGCCAACACCCATGAAGAAGAGATAAGGTGCATGGGGGAGATCCATCTTCCAATGATCCGTACGGGTTCCGTCTCCATTTTCCTTTTGGCCAACCAGCAGACCGTTGGAAAGGGTGACGTATTTCGAAGGGACCGTCATGGTGATCTCTTCGGTTGTTTTTTGGTTGGGCTTATCGATAGTTGGGAACCAGACAGAGTTAGCTTCTGTTTCACCCTGCGTCCATATCTGGGTTGGCTTGTTCTTTTCTTCGCCTTTGGGATTGATAAAGTACAGGCCCTTGGCATCGGTAATAGCCGCGCTGCCGGAATGGACTTTCAATTCATTGGGTTTCGATACATAATCAATATACACCGTATACTTTTCCGTATACTTATAGATCCTGTCGAGATGGATACGAAGGGTCATGCCATCGTAGTCATATTTTAAAGTTTCTTCCTTTCCGCCCTTTATAATGGCTACCTTATGGATGTCCATTCCTTTGGCGTCCAGTGTGAGGCTATCGCTTGGATAGAAGTGCGGCTTGGCGGTCAACCATTCCTTTCCATACATATAGGACTTGTCATAATCAAACCTGACGTCCAGTTTTGTATTGATCAGATCGGTAAACTTCGTTGCCGTAGCGCGATATTCCTTTTTCCAGGGTTCATCACCCGCGGGAGGCGTCTCTACCTGGGCTCGAACGAGCAGGCTGCAGGAGACGATCCCTGACAACAGAAAGGCATGTCTGCTTTTTCGTAGCAGGACGTCCTGTAGAACGGAGGTTAAGTTTGATTGGATCAAGCTCATATTATTATTTTTCAGGGGTTAAAGATAAACTTTGACTCGTTTAACAAGCATAAAATTGTATAAAAGGTATTTTTGTGGCGTTGTATGACAACTAATCAATAAATGTATAGTTCAGTCAATGTGTTGACTAGCGTTTTCCTTAACTTGCAGATATAATTTCCATTGCATGCTAAAAGTCGGTTTGGCGATCATATTGATACTGACAGTGGGGCGTACCTGCGCTCAGGACAATTTTGTCCTGATCCAGTCGGATAACCGCCAGCCGTTCTATGTACGTATGGGGGGGCAGTTTTACAGCTCGTCCCAGGAGGGGCATTTGATCCTTGCGCATTTAAGGGACAGCGTTTACGGGGTGGCCATTGGATTTTCGGGGAGTATTGCTGCCGAGCAGTATTTTAATATCAGTATCCGGCAAAAGGACCTCGATCTGATGATCCGGCAGGATCGGGCGGAAGGCGGGTGGAATTTATACGATGCTGAATCCAGTGTGACGCTGAAGCCTGCAGCGCCGGATAACGAAAAGGGGAATAACGC
>JAATGQ010000113.1 GCA_015654595.1 Chitinophagales bacterium
AAAAAGCAAAAGGTACAATGAAATTTTCGAGTCGGGCGGTTAAGGAACTACTGGCCTATAACTGGCCCGGTAATGTCCGTGAACTGGAGCATTTAATAGAAAGAACCATCCTGATCAACCATGGGCTGGTCATTCGGAAATTCAATCTGACCCTGCCAGAAACGGAAGGCATGGATGTTATGCCGGCCGGATCTCGGATCAAGACCATTGATGAAGTTGAGCGGGAACATATTATCGCGGTGCTGAAACTTTACAGGGGCAAGGTGGCCGGTATAGGTGGTGCCGCGGAAGCACTGAAGATCCCCGCAACGACCCTCAATTCCAAGATCATACGATTAAAGATAAAAAAGGCCCTGTGTCTGCTTTAGCAGGCACAGGGCGGGGATTATTTCATTTTGTCGTGGTCGGTGCTGTTCGAGACGGCCAGCCATTTTTCGACATCTCCGGCGAGCTGCGTAGCGTTGGCCCTGTAGTTGTTCACCGAATCGGCACCAATGGGCAAATGCAGAGGTGGATTTTCCGTTTTGGATAATTCCACGACCACCTTCGCTAATTTCTTCGGATCACCGGGCTGGGTTCCATGGAAAGCATCCGTTCCCGTTCGCATATGGCCGACCATTGTATTCGCATAGTCCGCGATGGCATTTTTCGATACCTTGTAAGATTGTTTGCTCGTGAACGCCGTGGTGAAAAGTCCCGGCTCGATGGCCGTTACCTTGATGCCAAAGGGCTGCAATTCTTTGGCGAGCCCCTGCGAGATGCCCTCGAGAGCAAATTTAGTAGAGGCATAGAGGGCCCAGCCGGGAATAACGTCGAAGGCGAACAGCGAGGAGGTATTGATGATATGGCCAGACCGCTGTTTCCTCAAATACGGCAATACGGCTCTCAGGACATTCAGGACGCCGAAGACATTGGTATCATACTGGGCCCGGACCTCCTGGTCCGAGGCCTCCTCGATCGCCGTGACAATGCCGTAACCGGCGTTGTTGACGATGACATCAAGTCTTTCGAATCGATCGATTGCCTGTTGTACGGCTTTTCTTACCTGGGCCTCGTTTGTCACGTCCATTTGTACGACGAGCAGGTCCGGAGAATTCCCCAATGCTGCGGAGGTCTGTTCTACCTGATCCCGGACCGCGGCTACGACTTTGTCGCCGGCTGCGAGGGCGGCACCGGCAATATCGAATCCCATGCCTTTTGAGGCACCCGTTATCAACCAAACTTTTTTTGTGTCCATTGTTATATTTCGTTTGAAATTGACAAAAGGTTATTTATTGACGCCATAAGCGGCTTTTTCGATGATAGCTGCCACCTCTTCCGCATGGCTGATAAAGACGACATGGCTAGCTTCGATCTCGGTCACCGTCGATTGCGCCCTTTTTGCCATTCCTCTTTCCGCATCAGGAGGTATCATCCTGTCGCTCTTTGCAACGATATACCAGGATGGTTTGGAGTGCCAGGCTGCCGTGGTCAACTCGGTGGTGAACGCAGGGATGCCCACGGGAACCTGAGAATCCGCCATGAAAGCAGCTTTCGTCTCGGGGAGGTCTGCGCAGAAGTCTTTGTGGAATTTGGCTTTGTCGTACCAGATAAATCCGCTTTGGGGTGGAAGAATACCTGATTCGGGATTGGGCGGTCCGGCCTGTTGCATCTTTAACAGAGACTCACCTTTGTCGGGAGCAAAAGCAGCAACGTAGACCAGGCCGGCTACATTCGAAGTGTCCCCGGCTTCCGTGATGATGGCGCCGCCGTAGGAATGTCCGACCAGGATGACAGGGCCCGTTTGGCTGGCCAAAACGAGCCTGGTGATCTGCACATCTTCGGCCAGGCTGGTGTTGGGGTTAGGCACGATCGTCACATGATATCCCTTTTTTATCAGGATCCTGTAGACACCTTCCCAGCCCGAGCCATCTGCCCAGGCGCCGTGCACGAGGACAATGTTTTTGACCTGTGCCCGAAGTGGTTGAACAGATAATGTCAGCAATAACATGGTCAGTGATCCAAATAGTAAATGTTTCATTCGCTGTTGCATTGATGTGGATTTAAGTCGTTAAAAGATTAAGAAGCGTTATTCAATTTTGCCAGTCGTATATTTTTTGCAGGTCGGCTCCGGCGGACATCGTTAATACCGGAAGACCGTTTTCATAATGCATGTGAAATTCTTTTATCAGTTTGATCTGCTGGAAATCCAGCAGCTTTCCCTTCCTGAGATAGCTGTCTACTTCATCTGCTACCTGTTTTTTTGACAAATGGCAATTCGCCGCCGCTTCCGCAAAATCGTCGACCGATATAAATTTCTTTTTATCGCGAAGTTTTATCTTATACAGATCAAGCAAAAAGTCTCTGATATTTTCCCGCCCGTCGGTCGCCAGCCGGACCTGGTTGTCCAGGTAAAAGGCGTAGATGAACCCTCTTCTATAAAGAAGATTCTCATATTCATAGCTTGTCCAGAAGTACTGCTGAACGGAGTCTGCGGGGGCGGTACGAACAGGACTCATATAATGGGGCTTGAGTCGCTCTTCATTTACGTATTTTAGATAAGCCGCTTTGTCGATCATTCCGGTCCTCGCCAGGTTGTAAACGGCGATGTAATCATCGAAACCCTCATGAAACCAATTGTATTCCATTCCTTCCTGGTAAAATTGCAAGGCCTCTCCGATCCAGCTGTGGGAAGTCTCGTGAGCGACAACCTCCATTTTTGTAAAGTCGAACGGCCCTGAATATTTCATTGAAAAACCAATCCCGATATTATAGCCGGTACATGTTGAAATAGCCGTTTTAAGCAAGGGTTGAACGCTTAGAAAATAATAAGGTGATTTATAGTCTTGCCAAAAATCTCTTGTCGATGGGAAGAATTTAGTGAAAAAAGGCGCCAAAGTCTTTTGTGTGATATTGATGGTATTACTTTTTGTTGTGATGGCATAATAGGGAATTCGATAGACTTCATATTTTTTTATAAGGAGATCGGCGCCCATCAGCATTAAGACGTTCCCTTTTTCACTGGCGGGTACGATCTGTTTATCTACGGGGGCCGCCGTCGGCGACGTGGATATGAAGTATGGCATTCCTGCGGGCGCCTTATCCCATGAAACGGAGCATAAATTGTATGTCGTGTCGGCCGAATTCATGAAAAGGTCGAATCCCAGGATGTAAAGAGAACCTTCGGAAATCACTGGTCGAAACAATTGATCGGGCCTTTCCTTTCCTTTTTCGACCAGCAGGGCACCATTAATTTCATAATGCAGCCGTTTGGGATCGCCGCTCTTATGCAGGATGACCAATTTTCGCTCTTTCGGTCTGACGATCAAAGAGTCGCCGGCACCCACGTATATGTTTTCCAGAATTTGAAATATTTCATTTTGACCTCCCATAATGTCGCCATTGAGGTCGCCATAAATGAATACGGTGCTATCTTTACTGTTGGCGTTATAGCATAAATCGACAATAAGCTTCGTAGATCTTCCGTCCCACGCCAAACGATAATCTAATTGATTGGCCGGTATCCTGGAACGACCCGGATCTGTTGAATGTGCCATGCCTGACAGCAAAAGGCAAAATATGAATGCGCTCATGCAGCATAATGTACAAGGTCGATGCCAGGGGCTAACTTAATGATTGTCAAATTTCTAAGTGGCGTATGGTAAATTTTCGTGACGATATATCGTGTATTGACACTTGCAAATCGGCACTGCGTCAATGTCTGGGGCAAAGCCTGCTGAGACACTAAGTATTCCGAAAGGATCAAATATGATTCTGTGAAAAAGATAAGTTTGGGGCGACAGAGATATTTTCTGCAAAGGATTTTTGGGGTGTCCGCGACGACACCCCTTTTGATAAATGGTATATGAATGGAAAATTTGGTGGTCAGCCAAAGATTAAGGAATTAGAATTTATTTTCAACAATGAGTAAAAAGAAGCGGGCCTTACGGACGACCATATTCATTGCTTGCGAGGGTAAAAACACGGAGCACATCTATTTTGAAAAAATAGTGGAGGAAATTGAAGACCAATGATTATTTGCCGTGACAATCTACCCGGATAAAAGCGATGACAGCCCTAAATCTCATGCGCTTGGCCTGGTGGTGGAAGCCCGTTCCAGGATCGATGATTTCGACGAGGTATGGGTGGTTTGCTTCATTTTATTGAATTCAACACGGCTTTTGTAAAGTCCGCCCAGATCGTTGATTTTCTTCGGACAAGTGGAATCCATGTACCGACGTAGAGGTATTGACAGCCAGATTGCTGAGCATAAATGAGCGATGGATTTGGGGAGCCGTTGGAATTCCTGTGATTTTTGCCGGCATTGAATTATTAGTACAGCCATAGGCGGATTCGCGTACGATCCGGGTCTCTGTTACCAATTCAACCGGCAATACATTGTTGTTTAACGCTGCCAATACCAGCCGGCGAACCATCCGGATTTTGGGGTCCATGACCGGACACGTAAGCCCGGTTATCAAATATTTTTATCCAGAAAAAGGGAATTAGGACACTCGTGGATAATTTCATCGGCCAGGGAAGCACCAAGCCCATTTTTTCAATTCTGGTTTCAATTATCATAGACGAAGCCTGATTTAAATTGTTTCTGCAAGCAAGCTTGCCCAAGATCATATAAGGGTTGAAAAACTTGGTATATTTTTAGTAGATTTGACCTTCATGTACACGATGAACCAAATATTGACCATTTTAAAAGAGAAAAGGACTATCTGCAAAAGAGGTATCCAATTTCTGAATTGGGCATTTTTGGCTCCTATGCCAGAGGCGATTTTAATGAAAAAAGTGATATCGATATTCTCGTCGATTTTAATGGAAGAATCGATGGTTTTGAATATATACGGCTTGCCCATGAGTTAGAGGATACCTTTAACCAAAAGGTCGATATTGTTTCCCGCAAAGGCATAAAACCTCAGTATTTACCTTATGTAGAGAAAAGCCTC
>JAATGQ010000041.1 GCA_015654595.1 Chitinophagales bacterium
GCTTCCAGGCGGTCATGTTGCCGTCTCCACCGCCCATGTTGCCCGATGCGTATGCCGCCGCGCAGAACGCGCCTGTGTCCGGCTGCAGGAAGAAGGGCTCTATGTAGAAGGTATCGTGATCCGATACCTCAATCGGCTTAGTGACTACCTCTTTGAGTTATCCCGCTTTGTTGCCCACCAGCTGCAAGTCCCCGAAATCCCATGGAGGCTGCGGCTATAAGGCCGGCGACTGCGTACGCCACGACCCAAGGGCCCATCCGTCTCCTCCCACATCCCGCCCGCATCATCGCCCCACCCGCCAAAACAACACCGGGCAGTCTTGTCGCATCGAACCCATGCCCCCATATCAATGCCCTTCGATAATCTTCCCGTCTTTCATATGCAGTACCCTGTCGCTCATCGTCGCCAGCTCTTCATTATGCGTAACGATCAGAAAAGTCTGCTCGAATTGCTTCCGCAGGTCAAAGAAGAGCTGATGCAGCTCCTTGGCATTGGCCGTATCGAGGTTGCCGGTAGGCTCATCGGCAAAGATGATATCCGGATTGTTGATCAGCGCACGCGCCACGGCAACCCGCTGCTGCTCCCCACCGGAAAGGGCACCCGGCTTGTTCTCGACACGATGCCCGACACCGAGCAGATTCAATAACTCGAGAGCCCGCTCTTCGACATCCTGTTTGCGCCGTCCTGCAATCCATCCGGGGATGCAGACATTCTCCAACGCACTGAATTCGGGCAATAAGTGGTGAAACTGGAAAACAAAACCGATATGCTGGTTCCGGAAGTCGGCCAGGCTGCGGCCAGACAAGGAATGAAGCTTCTTGTCCTGTAGAAAGATCTCGCCAGCAGCAGGCTCGTCAAGGGTACCCAGAATGTGGAGTAAGGTACTTTTTCCCGAACCGGAAGGACCGACAATGCTGACGATCTCTCCCTTTGCAATAGACACATCGACACCTTTTAAGACTTGTAAACTTCCGTAATATTTCTGTATTCCCTTGGCTGTTAACATACTATTCGTTTATAGATGGGGCGGGCATCCCTCTCTTCCCTGCAATTCTGCTCCCGCTATTCCCGGCGATCCGGTTGCAATTACCACAAACGTACAGGATAGGGATGAAATATCAGGAAATCCGGCATGAGATTTTCAGGAAAACGGATACAGAATAACACTGGTGGATAGTTTTAATTTTAATTCATATTTGGTGGTTTCGTTATAAAAATTACTTTTGCGAAAAATTAAGAACGATGTTTTGGACACTTGAATTAGCCAGCTATCTGGAAGACGCACCTTGGCCGGCTACCAAAGATGAACTGATTGACTACGCTATTCGTTCCGGCGCCCCTATCGAAGTAGTTGAAAACTTACAGGAATTGGAAGACGAAGGGGAGATCTACGAAGGGATTGATGACATCTGGCCAGACTACCCCTCCCAAGAGGACTTCTTTTTTAACGAGGATGAGTACTAACTAGTTATAACAAAAAGAGGCTGTCTTACCCACAAAGTAGACAGCCTCTTTTCACATTATGTCCGGCAAAGAGCTTATTTCTCCATCTGCTTGATCACCGCTTCTGTTACCCCAGTAAAGGAGAACCCGCCATCATGGAACAGATTCTGCATCGTCACCATCTTCGTCAGATCGCTGAATAAGGTCACGCAATAATCTGCACACTGGTCAGCCGACGCATTTCCCAAAGGACTCATCTTTTCTGCATAATCGATAAAGCCGTCAAATCCTTTCACCCCGCTGCCCGCCGTTGTCCGGGTGGGAGACTGGGAAATGGTATTGACACGCACCTTCTTTTTTACTCCGTAATGATAGCCAAAGCTGCGGGTAATGCTTTCCAGCAAAGCCTTCGCATCTGCCATCTCGTTATAATCGGGGAATACCCGCTGAGCCGCGATATAGGTCAGCGCAACAACACTTCCGCCTTCGTTCAGCGCATCCAGATCCCAGGCCGTACGCAGCACACGGTGGAGAGAAGTTGCTGAGATATCATTTGTCTTCTTGTTCCACTCATAATCCATCTCTGTATAGTGCTTGCCCTTTCTTACGTTGAGGCCCATACCAATGGAGTGCAGGATAAAGTCGATGCCGCCGCCGAAATGCTTTACGGATTCTTCGAACAACTTCTTCAGATCATCCATATTGGTGACGTCGGCGCCGATTACGGGTGCATTGGTCGCTTCCGCCAGCTTGTTGATCTCCCCCATCCGAAGCGCAACGGGCGCATTGGACAGCACCAGCTGAGCTCCCTCTTCATGACAACGAAGCGCAGTACGCCACGCAATGGATTTCTCATCCAGCGCGCCGAAGATGATTCCTTTTTTACCTTTTAGAAGGTTGTATGCCATAGATTGAATTTTAATTGACAAAAGATTATGGTCAAAAATAATGACAAATTATTTATTGGCATCTTTTAATGAAGCGGGAAAAGCTTTATGACCAAACTTACCAGCAGAATGGTATAGATGATCACCAACAGAAAGTTCGCAATCATATACAAAAAAAACCTCGCGGCAGCCTCCCTGGGCCGGATCAGCGTTTGAAGCCAGCGGTTCAGATAAAAAATAGGGATCAGCGCCAGGATCACAGCCAGCATGATCAACCAGCCATGCGCTTTCATGAGAGAACCATTTCTCGGGCGTTTTCAAGGGCCGCAGCAGTCGGCTTCTCGCCGCTGAGCATTTGCGCGATCGCGTTGATCCTTTCCTCCTGCCCCAGCAGCCGGATATTGGTCTTGATCGAATCTCCCTTTACGTCCTTATACACAAAGTAGTGTGCATCGGCCTTCCCCGCGATCTGGGGCTGGTGGGTGATACAGATGATCTGACGCTTACGGGCAAGCCCTTTCAGAATAATGCCCACCTGCTTGGCAGCCTCGCCCGAAATACCGGTATCGATCTCGTCAAAGATCAGGGTTGCCAGGTCGATCGATGCGGCAACAAGCGACTTGATACAAAGCATAAGCCGACTCAATTCACCGCCGGAAGCCACTTTGCGGATGGGCTCAAAACGATTGCTCTTATTCGCGTCGAACAGGAATTCGATACTGTCCATTCCAAAGCCGTTCAACTCCGCCGGCAGCACCTGGACTTTTAACCGGGCGTTAGGCATCCCGACCTGTTTCAGCAAGCGGTTAACCTCTGTCTCGAACGGCGCTGTCTGCGCCTGCCGGTTCTTTGAAAGAGCCGCAGCCTGCTTCTTTGCCTCCTGCAGCAAACGCGCCACTTCTTTCTCTCCCGCAGCAATGCTTTCGTCGACTTGCAAGGAATCCTGTAACCTGGCCTCCAGCTGACGAAGAATGGTCAGCAGCTCGGTCGTCGTCGTCACACCATGTTTCTTCAACAGCTTGTAGCCCGTCGAAAGCCGCTGGTTGATCTCTTCGATCCGCCTTGGGTCATAATTAACCTCGTCATTGATCCGCTCGATTTCACCAGAGATATCCTGCAATTCGATCTGCGCCGACTGCATCCGCCCGGCAATACCACCCAACTCGGGATGATAGGAAGCATAGGTCTGCAGGGAATGCAGCATCGTCTTCAGCTGCTGGACCAGCGGCTGCTCGCCCTCCTTCAGATCGTAATAGACTTTTGACAACGCAGTCTTGATCCCTTCGGAATTGCTGAGCAGTTTCAATTCCTGGTCCAGCTCCTCCAGCTCATTCTCCCGAAAAGCGACCTCGTTCAATTCGTCGAACAAAAATTTATTATAGTCCAGCTCTTTGTTGAATTGCGCCTTTTGCTCCTGCAGTGTGGCCAGTTCCCTGACAGCAGACTGCCAGTCACGATAAACGCTCTTATATTTTTCTACGGCAGCAGCCTGGTTCGCTAAAGCATCCAACACTTCCCGCTGGAAGTCGGACTCGCCCAATTCAAGCGTATCAAACTGCCGGTGCAGGTCCACCAATAAGGAGCTTAATTTCCGAAGCTGCTCAAGGTTGACCGGCGTATCATTTACAAAGGCCCTGGTCTTTCCGGATGGCGCCATTTCCCGGCGAATGACCAATTCGGTTTCGACGTCAAGCTCGTTGGCCTTCAAAAAATCAAGGACCGACTTTTTTATCCCGACGGCAAAAGTCCCCTCGACCACGCATTTTTTTTCGCGGTTCAGCAACACAGCCGTATCCGCCCTATCCCCAAGGATAAGGGAAAGCGCCCCCATCAGGATGGACTTACCGGCCCCCGTCTCACCCGTGATCACATTCATTCCTTCGGCAAAAGAAATATTCAGCTCCTCGATGATCGCGTAATTCTGTATATGGATCCTTTGTATCATAAGTTATGTAACGACGGCAAATTAAGTAATTAGAGAAATCCCCCGAACACAAACTTTTCACATCGGTGCGGAACCACCAGCCCCTACCCAACCACCAGCCCCCCTACGCGGTGCACCCCCTCGGCAGGCGCCCTCACTCATCACCAAACCTTGCACTCGCAGCAGACGTCCACCCCCAGCCCCAAACCACCACTCCCACACAGCAGACGCACGGCGCCCCCTACTCCCCCTTACACCTCGCAATTCCGGCCTTTGCCCGCTGATCCAGCGAATTCTTATAATCATGCTCCTTGAGCGATAAGCACTTCTGAAAAAAGGAGATCGCCCGCTCCTTATCGCCGCGACGCTCATAAATATATCCTATCTGGAGAGCCGAACGGGCCGCATAATACTCCTTTAACTCCTCCCCCGTCTTTATCGTGGTCAGATAAGCCGAAATAGCCTCATTTTCCTTCCCCATCCCATCATAAATACGCGCAAGCCGGTAAGCCAGCTCGCATTTTTCCTCCGCCGCATGAAAATCGGAACTGCTGATCCCCTGCAAAACCTGCAACGCCTCGATAAAATAACCGCCATCCGACAAAAGCCGGGCCTGCAGCAAAACCTTTGGCGGCCATTTCGCTGATTTAGCCTCTTTTATCGCCTGCTTGTCGGCATCCGACTCGGCAGTCCCCTTCTTTAAAACCAGTAAACGAAAGGAATCAGCCTTGGACTGATCGCCTTTTAAATAGGAATACCAGCTCAGCTTCTGCAAGGCATCCTTTATGTAAAATCTTCCCTTGAACCGTCGGAGAAACCGTTCCAGGTAGCTGGCAGCCTCCGGGTCAAGATGATTGATACTGGCATAACCCATCTCAAGATCCCAAACGGGCATATCCATATACCCCGGCGACTCATTCTTCCCCTCGATGATCTGCTCCGCCAACGCCGACTGATGATCGTTGATACAAAGATTCGCATACAGATAGGTATACAGGTGATTGTTCTTCACGTCCAGGTGATGCTGCCGGATATAGGCAAACACGGATTCGTGCTGATTCTGGATATAGAACTGAAGATAGAGATAGTAAAAGGTCGCTTCATCACGGAAAAGCAGTGACCAGGTATCATTCGAAGCCAGAAATTGCTCCAGCTGTTTCGTTCCTCCAACCACGCTGCCTTTGATGCCCAACAGCGAGCTCAGCCATTTATACCCCTCGGGTATGGTTCCCGCGACGACCTGCATCGCCCCGCTCAACATAGAGGCAGGTCCAAAAGACGGAAACCTGGTAGTGCATTCCCTGCTCTGTAAAAAGGAACGGCGAAATTCCCAACCCGCGTCCCAGCTGTATCCGAATTTGATCTTAACGGCCGCCCACTGAAAATGAATGATACTCCTGGTATATAAGTGAAAGGGAGAAGACTCGGGTCCCTGACTCATCAGCTCGATCCTACGGTCCAATCTGCCTTTCCATGCCTGGTATTGGGCCAGATCTTCATTAAAGAAGAGCTGGAAGAAATCGATATAATTATCCAGGAAGTAAGGGATGAGATTATCCGGATCTTTTTTCTTTTCGGCCTCCAGCAGCCTGCTGCCCTCGCTTAATCGAAGCTCGATGATCAGCTGATAAGCCTGCCGGCAGTTGTTATTGAAGTCGTAATGCTTTTGCCCATGGCTGAAGAAGGGGATCAGGACCAATAAAAGGAATACGATTCGGGCTGGCACAGCAGTATATTATATAATTAAAAAGGCGTTCAATAATAGAACGCCTTGCAATTTATATCTTTCAAACAAACTATTTGATTTCAACAGCATCATTCAGCTCGTTGTCCACCAGGATACGACCACAGTTTTCGCAAACGATGATCTTCTTACGCTGACGGATCTCGCTCTGACGTTGAGGAGGAATAGCATTGAAGCAACCGCCGCAAGCGTCGCGCAGAACGGGTACCACCGCCAAACCATTCCGGTAGTTGCCGCGGATACGATCGTAAGAGTGCAGCAGCCGGGGCTCTACTTTCTCGCGCGCATCCTGCGAAAGCTTGTTGAAATGCCTTTCTTCTTTTTCAGTAGTCGCGATGATCTTGTCCAGCTCATCCTTCTTGTTCTTCAACACGGACTCCTTGGTTGCAATGTTCTTCTTTGCCTTTTCCAGCAAAATGACTTTTTCAGCAACTTCTTCGTTGGCGTCCTTGATATGCTTTTCAGCCAGCTTTACTTCCAGCTGCTGCATCTCAATTTCCTTATTGATCGCCTCGAATTCGCGGCTATTCTTTACATTCTGGCTTTGTTTATCGTATTTCTTGATCAGAGCGTCGGCTTCTTTGATCGCCTCTTTTTTCTGATTGATGAATTCCTGAATGCCATTGATCTCCTCTTCTACTCTGGTCTGCCGCGCATGCAACCCATGGATCTCGTCTTCGAGGTCACTGACTTCCATCGGGAGTTCACCCTTCAGGATCTTGTACTCGTCTAACTTCGATTCAATTTTTTGGAGGGTCACTAAGGATGTGAGCTTTTCCTCAACAGAGAATTCTTTTACGTTTGACATAGTTTTATTTTAACCCTGTTAATAGTAGTAATTAACCGGATTGGTTTTTGTGTCCGATTTAAGGACCGCGAAATTACGAAATTTTTCCCGCAAAACCTCAAAAAGCAGGTCAATCGTGAATTGTTCACTCTCGAAATGACCTATATCCGCCAGCACGAACTGGTCGTTTGCGTCAAAAAACTCATGATATTTAACATCCGCAGTGATATAAAAGTTTGCGCCAGCCGCTAAAGCCTTGGAAATCAAAAAACTACCAGCACCACCACAGACGGCGACCTTTTTTACCGGCCGCCCCGTCAGACGGGTATGCCGGACAACCGGGACTTTAAAGACCTCCTTTATCCTGCCCAGCAGCTGTCCTTCGTCCATAGGCGTCAACAACTCCCCGATCAGCCCCGACCCTATGTTGGGATGGGTATTGGACAGCGGAACAAGATCATAAGCCACTTCCTCATAGGGATGGGCCGCGATCATTGCCTTTACCACAGCGCCGCTCAGATAAGCAGGCAGGACGGCCTCCAGGCGGACCTCTTTTTCATAATGTCGTGTACCCTGTTGACCTACGAACGGTTGCGTTCCCTCGCCCGCCTTGAACGACCCCGTGCCCTCGACCGTATAGCTGCATTCGCTGTAGTTGCCGATAAATCCCGCGCCTGCGGAAAAGATGGCAGACCGGACCGCCTCGAGATGGTCTACCGGGACAAAGCAAAACAGCTTTCCCAAGGTTCCCTCCTTTGGCAAAAGCGGCTGCCCCCCTACAATACCCAGCTTTTCGGCAATCCGCCCGTTCACGCCGCCCTTTACGACATTGTCGAGATTGGTATGAATGGCATAAATGGCAATATCCCTCCTGATAGCGGATATGACGGTCCTTTCGATATATGTCTTTCCGGTAATCTTTTTCAATCCCGCAAAGACGATAGGATGATGCGCAACGATCAGGTTGCACTGCCGGGCGACGGCTTCTTTTACCACCTCTTCCGTGGCATCCAGCGTCGTCAGGATTCCCGTACACTCCCAGGCCCCGCTGCCGGTGATCAGCCCCGCATTATCATATGACTCCTGCAGGGACGGCGGAGCCAGCGATTCCAACTCTTGAATAATGGCAGCAATTTGCATCTCGGCTATTGTATGATTTTTTCGACCCGGGTCAGTTTACCGTCTTCATTAAACCCTTCCAGAACGACCCTCATCTTTTTGGTAATATCGTTATTAAAGAAATCGACAATGACGTGCTTGTTGTCCTTATCGGTCAACACATATGGTTTCCAGAACAAGGTCGTGCGAAGATCGGAGCTCTCATTCAGTGCGGAATTCTCCAAGTAGTTCGGAGAATAGAATTCTTTCGGAGAAGAATACCCGAGCAGCAGCACCTTATCCAATCCTTTCGCATTGGGATCAACCCTGTTGTCGTCACCGCCTTTCTTGGTATAAACGGCGATCGTACCACCGCCGCCGCCGCCAAACCCAACCCCGGACCCCGGGCGGAAGACCTTGACCATCGCGATATCCGAAACCGGCGTACTTTGCAGCTGCTGCGCGTCTACCTGCATCTCATTCAGGTAAAGGGTCGGCGTGCCGCCGCGCCAGGACAAGGCAGGCACTCCGCCAGGACCCTGTCCCGGGGTGATCTGCAAACCGGCCACCTTCCCCTGCAGGTACATGAAAATGTCCATCATCGCAGAGGCCAGCGGATCGTTGACCAGGTCAAAAACGGTAGCATCGCCTCCGGAGAACATACCCGACGCATATCTTTCGTCGAGCTTTTCTTTATCGCTCTTTACGTGCGCCTTTACAGTAGCCGCAGCCAGCTCAGTCACTTTCTGACCATTGATGGGTGTAGTACGCTCTATCTCCTGTACATAATAACGGTTGCGCCGCAGATAAGCAGAATCCTCCGCCGTCCATCCTTCAAATGAAGAATTCAGCGGTTTGGACATCCGGAAACCTTTGTAGAGGCCGTTGTTGAACGTAACCGCCGCCTGACTGGAAAGCGCCCGGTTGACGCTGAACTGGTAGTAAAGGGATACGGTATCAAAAAAGACCATGCCCGCCAAACCAAACTTACTTCCGGACAGATGCGGTACGGAAATGGGATTCAGACCGGGACCGCCCGATCCTTTTTTAGACAAGAGAACGAGCAGAGACTCATCTTTACTGATCTTATAAGGATCGATACCCAGCACATCCACCTTTATCGAGAGATAATTCTGCTCGGGATTTTTGATGACCGGCGTGATCCCTTTCGCCACATTGTCCCACTTGAAGCGACGCCAGCCATGCGTCAGCATGACCAGGTCCAGATGGCTCATCAACGAATCGGCAGTACCGCTGAAGTAATAGGCGGGATTGTGAACATAGCCGCGTAATTCCCCCGTGACCAAAAGACGGGAGATAATATTGTCGTCGCCCGGGAACTCGCCGTCTGCCGTAGCATCGGTCACGGAAAGGGACAGATTGGAACGCATCGTATCGGGAACGTCGATGACCAGGCTGTTCTTTGCCCTGCGCGCCAATCCCTTCATCTGCACGGCTATCTCAGGCGTAAAAAGGAATTCGTGATTGTTGACAAAAACGACCCGCTCCGCCAGCGGCCGGAGGTCTGAACTAAACACCGTCAGCTGCAGAACACCGGATGGGAGCTGCGATGTTGGAATGGTGCCGCCGCTCATAAAATTATCTTCCAGGTTGATCTTAGCCTTATAGACCAGATGCTGATGCATATGCGCAATGATGATCAGGTGCTGCAATTCCGGGCCTCCATCCGAAGAACGGGCAACCGAAAAAAGAACTTTCTGATTGCTGGGGATCACCCGCAGAACCGCGCCCGAAGACTTTACCTCCGGCAGTTCTGTCCGGTGCTCGATGCCTTTGTCATCCTTCCAGACCGCCGTCAGCACATCGCCCTTGTCAGGCGACACCATGAACTTACCCATCCCATCATGATCCGGCGCAAAGGAAAGGATCTCCTTCCCCGTCTTATCCTGTATAACGCCTTTTACAGAAACAGGAAGACCGAACTGATCATTGGCTTTGAAAGCAACCACACTTTCGGTACCAGCGACCAGGTCTCCGCCTTCGGGAAAGAATTCGAGATGGATCTGACGGGGGACCAGCGTAACGGTACCCGCCGAGTCCAGTTTCTTATCGTAGATCCGGATATCTTTTTCGTAATAGAAGGCAGTATCGAAATTCGTCATCCACGTAGTATAAGCCCTGAAATGAAGATGACGGAACTTTACCTCCTTTGGCAGATCGAAGTTTCCGGCAGTACTCGATTCGGTGATCGGATAAACTTTTCGCTGGATGATATTGCCGTTGGGATCGGAAAGTTCGGCAAAAAAGTTCTTGCTATATAGAGAAGGATCAGCCCCGGAAAATATATATGCCTTGAACCAGATCGTTTCCCCGGAGTTATACATATTCTTATCGAACTGGATATGGATCTTTTCCTGGGGATAGTTGTTCGCATAGACATTCATCATCGAATCCAGCGTCTGCGCACGGAGCAAAACGGGAAAAAAGATAAGCAGGGCGATAGGCAATAGGCAACGATACTTCTTCATACGGTGAAATTATTGTACTGAAGTATAAAAAATGCAATTAATTTCGGAATACTTTCAATTTCTCCCTCAGAAAATATGTTAAAATGATTTTAACAAAACCGACCAGCGAACTTTATATGGATTATTCGGCGCATATGAAAAAAATCGCCGACGTCAGATATTCCGCCGCAGTACTCCAATGGGATCAGGAGACCTATCTTCCACCCAAAGGCGCTGAGTTTCGGGGACAACAAATTGCCACTCTTTCGGAGATTGCACACGAATGGGCGATCGAACCTGCATTGGGCGAATTGCTGCAGGAACTGTCACAGCGCGGCGATCTGACCGACAACCAGCAGCGCAATGTCCAACTAAGCCTCGAAGACTATACAAAGCAAAAGAAATTCACGCCTGCATTTATCCGTCAGCTTAGCGAAGCCAGCTCAAGGGCTTTTCACAGCTGGATCAGCGCCCGCAACGCCAACTCTTTTGCAGTCTTTTCGGGGGAGCTGAGCAATATGGTCCAATTAAAGAAAGAAGAAGCAGAGATCGCAGGCTATACTGGACACCGTTATAACGCCCTGCTGGATCAGTATGAGAAGGGATGTACCGTAGCTTTACTGGATAACGTCTTTGGCAGCGTCCGCCAGCCGCTGAAGGACCTGCTCGACAGGATCGGCCGCCAGCCCCAGGTAGACGACTCGTTCTTGAGGGGCTTTTATCCCCACCAACAGCAGTGGGATTTTGGGATGGGGTTGATCCGCCAGATGGGCTTTGATTTCGAAGCTGGTCGTCAGGATCTTTCTGAACATCCTTTCACCACAAACTTCAGCAGCCAGGACGTTCGTATCACTACCCGGGTAGACGAACAGGATTTTAATAACATGACCTGGTCCTGCATCCACGAAACGGGACATGCACTGTACGAACAAGGTCTGCCGGCAGACCAGTATGGATTACCGCTTGGCGAATACGCATCGCTGAGTATACACGAATCTCAATCCCGCCTATGGGAAAACAATGTTGGCCGAAGCCGCAGCTGGTGGTCCACGATCTACCCACGCCTGCAAGCCGTCTTTCCCGAAAGGCTGGGAAGCATTCCGGCGGAAGCGTTTTACCGGGGCATCAACAAGGTAGAACCTTCGCTTATCCGCACCGAAGCGGATGAGGTCTCTTATCATTTTCATGTCATGATCCGTTATGAGCTGGAAAAGAACCTGATAGAAGGAACGCTCGCGACAACGGACATTCCGGCCTGGTGGAACGAAAAATATGCCGCCTGGCTTGGCGTACATGTCCCGGACGACAAACGGGGCTGCCTGCAGGATGTCCACTGGAGCCATGGAAGTTTTGGCTATTTCCCCACCTATAGCCTTGGCAGCTTCTATGCGGCCCAACTGTTTATAGCAGCTGAAAATCAAGACAATACAATAAAGCCAGGAGTTGCTTCCGGAGATACCTCCGCCCTCCTTCGCTGGCTGCGGCAGCACATTCACCAGTACGGACGACGCTTCACCAGTGAGGAATTATGCGCCAGGGCAACAGGAAAAACATTGGATGTCAGCTATTTTCTAGGCTATTTACTTGACAAATACGCTAATATTTACAACTTTTGAGGTAAATCCAGACTATGAAGCGCCTTCGTTCTCCAATCCTCCTTATTCTGCTCACCCTATGCTCCTGCAAAAAGTTCATCGAAAAAAAAGAGCAACAGGCTGCTTTATCCATCATGACTAACGGACACTGGTATGTAAGTGGGTATAAGCAGAATGATAGTGATATAACCGCTTCATTCTCAGGATTCCTTTTTAAATTTGACGACAATTATACGGTAACCGGTACAAAAGGCAGCTTTTCATCGGCAGGACAATGGTCTGTCGATATAAATGCCCGGACGATCACGGCAAATTTCCCGGCTTCAGGCGGCGACACATTAAAGTTGTTAAATGAAGTCTGGAAAATACACGATAGTTACGACGACAGCGTTTCTGCAATAACAACTGATCCAACAACCAACGCAACCGACATCCTACAGTTGAAAAAGCAATGATCCGCCTTCCCTGAAGGACCACCCTATCATCCTGTCTATGGCTGTCAGCCCCATGGGCTGTGAAAACGACGCTATTCTAATTACCTAAACGAGCCGCTTCGTTGAGAAGAAAAATATTTATTGTCATCAGTCTCCTATGTCTGCTAGGGACCTTGCAAGGATTTGCACAGGCTCCCGTAGCCAGTTTCTCTGCCAATGTCACATCGGGCTGTGGTCCTCTGTCTGTCAAATTCACCGATCATTCTTCCAATACGCCGACCTCCTGGAACTGGGATTTTGGTAATGGATCGACCTCCACTCAACAAAGCCCTTCTTTTACCTATCTCAATCCGGGCACCTATACGGTAACACTGATCGTAAAGAATAGCAGCGGCGCCGACGTTATGCGGCAAACGGATTACATCACCGTATTTGCCTACCCTATCCCGGCCATCTCCGCCAATCTTACCCTGGCCTGCGTACCAGCCGCAATCCAGTTTACGGACAAGTCGGTTGCAGGCGCCGGAACGATCACCAGCTGGAACTGGAATTTCGGTGACGGAACCTCCTCTTCGGAAACAAACCCCACTCATACGTACACGCAGACGGGCTATTATACTGTCGGATTAAAGGTTACCAATTCGGGAGGCTGCTCCAACAGTTATAATCTGACCCGTTATCTGCGACTGGTAGATGGCATCCAACCCAACTTCGACTGGGATCAGACCTCTGCAGACTGCTCAGCCCCCTATACGCTGCAATACCGTAACCAGGCAGCCGGCCCCGGCAACCTCACTTATAACTGGTCCCTGGGCGGCGGTGCAACCCCCTCCTCTTCGACAGCCGCCAACCCTGCAGGAATAGTATACAATACCGGAGGAACCTATACGGTCATTTTACAGGTGACCAGCGACCTGGGCTGCAGCGCCCAGATCCAGCAGCCCGTCTCACTGAGTAATAATACTGCCGCGATCACCGGCCCGACACAGATCTGTATCAATACGCCGGCAACCTTTACAAACGGCTCCTCTCCCACTCCTTCTTCCGCCGCATGGGTATTCGACAACGGCGCGCCAACCACAGGATCGAATGTCAGCAATACGTTTGCCAGTCCGGGAACTCACCAGCTAAAGCTGATCAACACCTACGCTTCCTGCATAGATTCGACGACGGAAACGATAACCGTCGTCACCCAGCCCACCGTCGATTTTACCGCAGAGGTGACCAGCTCCTGTAAAGCTCCGCTGACCGTCCATTTTACGGATAAGACCTCTCCAGCAGCCAACAGCTGGTCATGGGATTTTGGAGACGGCACGACATCCACGGATCAGAACCCCGTCCATACCTATACGTCGACAAACACCTACAACGTAACTCTAACCGTAGGCACTTCCGCCGGCTGCAGCAATTCGACGACAAAGACCGGCTTCATCATCATCCGGCAGCCGACGATCACCTTCAATGCAAGTACCCTGGGCGCCTGCGTCAGCAGTACTCCCACCAACAATACGCTCTATCCGCTGGCGCAGATCTCTTCTATCGATCCCGTAGTATCCTATTCCTGGATAGCTCCCGGCGCCAGCCCCTCCACTTCAGCAGCATCAAATCCGGGATTTCAATTTTCCAGCCCGGGCATTTATACGATATCCTTGTCGATAATGACGGCTGGCGGTTGCGGAGCCAGCCTGACCGCAAACAACGCAGTCCAGATCGGAACACCGACCACTCCCTCCATCACAGCCATACCCAATCCGGTCTGCGGAAAACAACCGGTTACTTTTTCCGACAACACCACCCCGGCGGATCACTGGAACTGGTTTTTCGGCGATGGATCAGACACGGTAACCACCGTACCTTCGGTCAGCCATCGCTATAAAAGCACAGGGGATAATTCGGTTACGCTGACACTGGTCAACCAGGGCTGTGCACAGACGACTGTAAAAACCATCACCGTCAACCCGCCCATCGCCAGCTTCTCCTTCAAAACCGGATGCCCCAATGGTTTTGACGTAGCCTTCAAAGACGGCTCCTTACTCGATACGAAGCAGCCGGTAACTTATCTCTGGAATTTTGGAGACCCTGCCAGCGGCGCCAACAATACGGCCTCCGGCGCAGACCCCGAACACATTTTTACAAACAAGGGAACCGATACGGCAACCTATATCGTCACGCTGATCGTGATTAACGGCTCCTGTTCGGATACGGTGAGCAACCCCATCACGCTTGGACCCACAACAGCAGCCTTTACGCCGGCGCCCTCCTATTGCGAGAATAAACTTTTCACGCTGACTTCTAACAGCTCAAACCCATCCCTGATCACAAACTACAACTGGACAACAGATGATGGAAAGACACATACGGATTCATTGCCGTCCTGGACCATCTCTTATTTCTCACCGGGTAACCATACCGTAACACTCACGGTGACGGATATCTATGGCTGCAGCAGTTCGGTTACTCAGCCTATCACGATTTCGGGTCCCATAGGCAAGTTCATCGCGCCCGATCCCGCGGGAGGATGCGTCGATAAACTGATCACCTTTACTGACGCTTCTACGGTATTCGAAAGTACCCAGCCGATCGTCAGCTGGTATTGGAATTATGGAGATGGGTCGGATACGCTCAGTTATACGAATACAGCGGTAACGCACGTCTTTAAAGATACTGGCTATTATGTCGTCTACTTAACGGTGAAGGATGCCAACGGATGCGCTTCGACCTATAATATTCCCAGGGCCTTCCAGGCAACCGCCCCGCAGGCCCTTTTTTCCGGGCCGGATAGCTTCTATTGTCCACAGGAATTGCTAACACTTAAAGATCGTTCTCAAGGATATGGCATATCCGAAAACTGGTCCTGGGGCGATGGCGCTTCATCCGCTGCACCAACGCATACTTTTGGTCCGGCTAACCAGACTTACACTGTGGTGCTGAACGTTACAGACCAATACGGCTGTACCGCATCGGCAACCGATACGGTCAGGATACAGTCTCCTGTCGCAGCCTTCGATATATCGGATACAACAGCGATCTGCACCCCGCTGGAGACCTATTTCACGCCGCACGCGCAATACTACGATTCTCTCTACTGGGACTTTGGAGACGGAACAACATCCACCCTGCCGACCACCTCACACTTCTATAATTCGTTGAACACCTTTACCGCAACGCTTTATGTACAAGGCCCCGGCGGCTGTATGGCGTCGACAAACAGAAAGGTAATGGTCCTCAACCCTCAGTCTACGGTATTCACCTACTCTCCTTTGCGACAGTGCGATTCCATCCTGGTAACATTTAACATCGTTCCTCTTCCATGGACAAAATGGACGCTTTATTTTGACGATGGCGCCGCCGACTCAACCATGATCCTCAACCCTGCTCACATGTACCGGACGCCTAAAAGCTATGGGCCATCTATGTATATAACGGACCCGACGGGTTGTATCGTCCAGGTATCGGGACAAAGCGGCAACGTCACGGTATTGGGCGCCGTCCCCTTCTTTACCGTCAATAAGAGCGCATTCTGTGATCAGGGTGTCGTCAACTTTGCAGACTATTCCATCACCAACGACGGGGTCGCCCAGGAGATCTACAACTTCGGAGACGCCTCTCCCATCGTCACGCAGTCGGATGGCATCGCCGACTTCAACACGCAGCACGATTATACAACACCGGGCTTCTGGCCAGCCACCTTACAGGTCATAACCAACACCGGATGTAAGGCGGCCTATACGGACACGATAGCCATTTACCAGACACCTCATCCTGTCATCCAAACTAAAGGCTTGCTTTGCACAGGCCTGATACAGTTTGAAGGCAGCCTTACCGACCCACAGGTGGACACGATCTACTGGAACTGGACCTTTGGCAATGGACAGACAGGCGCCGGCCAGCAGACTTTTTCCAACTTCGCTCCTGGAAATTATACGGTCCAGCTGAAGACTTCGGTCAGCCTTGGCTGTAGTGATGACACAACCTTCAACCTGACCGTTTTCCCGCTCCCTTCGATCATCGGTCCCCGGGAAATTACAACACCCGTCGGAGTGCCTGCCGACATACCATTTACCTATAGCGACAATATCGTCAGCTATACCTGGACCCCGGCCGAACACCTCAACTGTACGGATTGCGCCGATCCAAAGGCAACATTGATCAATAGTGAACGCTACCAGGTAACTGTCCTGGATGCCAATAGCTGCGCCAACACAGATACGATACTGATCAGGACGATCTGCAACGACAAAAATTATTTTCTGCCCAATACGTTCTCTCCAAACGGAGATGGCGTAAATGATTTTTTCTATCCCCGCGGATCCAACCTGTATAATATCCAATCCATGCAGGTATTCAATCGCTGGGGACAGAAAGTATTCGAACGGCGGGACTTTCCAGCCAACGCCGCCAATATGGGATGGGACGGAACCTTCAATGGCCGCCCGGCTCCGTCCGACGCCTATGTCTATTTCGTACAGGTGCTTTGTGATAATTCCCAGGTAGTGGTATTAAAGGGAGACATCACGCTTGTCCGCTAAAACGTAATGAAGAAGAATTGAGACGAATCGTTCCTATATTATTTATCCTGTTGTCGGCCTCCACGGCCAGGGCACAGGATATTCATTTTTCGCAATTCTTCCAGACGCCGCTTTTACGAAATCCGGCACTGGCAGGGATCTTTACAGGAGACTATCGGGTCAACGCCATCTTCCGCGACCAGTGGACAAGCATCTCCAATGCCTATAAGACAGGTTCGCTCAGCGGAGAATACAAATGGGCGGTAGGAAAGGGGGCGGATTTTTTAACGACAGGACTGGAAATCCTCTATGATAAAGCGGGCAGCGCCGCGCTGAACACAACGGAGCTGCTGCCAGCCCTGACTTACCACAAATCGCTTAGCAACGATAAACCCATGTACCTTTCGCTGGGATTCATGGGCGGCCTGGTAGAAAAGACACTCGATATGTCGAAGGTCACTACCAACAGCCAATACAATGGGACAGCTTACGATCCGGCCTTGCCCAACGGCGAAACCATTCTCTCTCCCAATGTTCATTATCTCGATGGCAGTCTCGGGCTCAGCTTCAACACGACTTTTGGGGCAGACAACCAAAACACGCTGTACACGGGCTTTTCCTACCAGCATCTCCATCGGCCAAAGAACTCGTTTTACAAGGATCCGACCATCGAGCTTGACCCGAAATATGTCGTTTCCGCCGGCGTAAAAAGTGTTATCGACGAATTCGCTTACTTTTCTTTACAAGGCGACTATAGTAAACAAGGCCCTTCAACGGAAACTATCGCCGGGGTGCTCTTTTCGTATAAACTGGGCGACGACCCGGAAAACGCTGATTATACGCTCAGCCTCGGAGGCTTCCTCCGGTGGAAAGATGCCGCCATCCCGATCCTCCAGCTGGACATGCAGCAACTCTCGGTAGCCATCAGCTATGACGCCAATGTATCTGAATTGAAGACCGCCAGCCAGGGCGTCGGCGGTTTCGAACTGTCGATATCCTTCAGAGGATTCCTCGACAAGGAAGCAGCCCGCTTCAGACTCCTCTGCCCAAAATTCTGATCCTGCCAGCAACCGGCGCCGGCAATGCGTCCCTCCGAAGTTTTAGCTTGGTTTTCGAATAGGACCGCCTACATTTGTCACTCTAAAACAATCAACTATGAGTTCCAATACCATCCAGGTTGGTCAACAGGCGCCTGCTTTTTCTCTTTATGATTCGGATAAACAAAAAGTGTCCCTCGCCGACTTCAAAGGCAAGAATGTATTGATCCTGTTCTTCCCCCAGGCTTTTACCGGTACCTGTACAAAGGAATTGTGCAGCACCCGCGACAATATCGCCCTCTACAACCAGGCCAACGCCCAGGTACTTGGAATCAGCGTAGACTCTATCTTCACGCTGGCCAAATACAAAGAAGACCAGCAACTGAACTTCCCGCTGCTGAGCGATTTCAATAAGGAGACCTCTGCAGCCTACGGCTCGCTTTACGATAGCTTCGTTTTCGATATGAAGGGAGTTTCCAAGCGCAGCGCCTTCGTCATTGACAAAGACGGCGTGATCCGCTATGCTGAAGTGCTGGAAAATGCTGGCGATCTACCCGATTTCGAAGCGATCCAAAAAACGCTTCAGCAACTCAACTAATTAGTTGTCAACCAATTAAAAACAGGTCGATCGAGTATTGGCCTGTTTTTTGTTAATATATTTGCTTCTCTTATTGTATCTTTGAGTGAAAACCTATATTTTGGAATCAATTGTAACGAACGTCCGCGTATGAGGATTTTTTACATTTTGTTATCCATTATTCTTATGACATCCTTCCAGGCAAAAAGCCAGGCCAGAGGGCCATTGCCTGATAATGACCACAAGGTTGTCAAATTCTACCCCAACCCCGCTATTTCCTACATCACTTTCGAACTCGTTAAAGAACCCAGCAAGACCTACACACTGCAGATCTATAGCTTTCTTGGCAAAATGGTCAAGAATGTGCCCGACGTCTCGGAAAAGACAACAGTAAATGTCGGCGACTTTAACCGCGGACTCTATACCTTTCAGCTAAAAGACGAAGGAGGCCGGATCACCGACTCCGGTATGTTCCAGGTTAATAAATAACGGCCGGACAGCCCCAGCCGCGAACATCCGGGCCTTTACAGAACCTGAACGATCAAAAATTTAAGGTAGTTTGTATTTTCCCATCCTTCGATGATCGGATGATCGCTTGCCTGTGCCTGAAATGTCACCTGCCGCAGCCGGCGGCGCGCATCTTTGGCAGCCATATTGATCGTTTCGAGGAACAGCTCGGGCTGCACAAGGTTCGTACAGGAAGACGTCACCAGGAACCCACCCTTCTTTACCAGCTTCATACCCCGGAGATTGATCTCCTTGTAACCGGTAATCGCCTTTTGAATGGTTTCGCGGCTTTTCGTAAAAGCAGGCGGGTCAAGCATGACCACGTCGTACTGACGACCATCCTTACTCCACTGTTTGAGCGCATCGAACGCGTTGACCGCCTCATACTTGCAAATATTGTCCAGCCCATTGAGCGTAGCATTCCGTCGGGACTGAGCCACCGCGTTCTCAGAAATGTCAAGCCCCAGGACCGACTTTGCCCCATAAAATCCGGCATGGGTCTCGAAGCTGCCGGTATAACAAAAAGCTCCAAGGACATCCGCCCCTTTTACGATATGCTGGATAGCCCGACGGTTATCGTGCTGATCGAGGAAGTAACCCGTCTTCTGCCCGTTTTCGATGTCTACATGCATCTTCAATCCATTCTCGTTGATAACGATATTGGTGTCGAAGGGGGCGGAAAGGAAACCTTTTTGCTGAGGCAGCCCCTCCAGTTCCCGGACAGGAACGTCATTGCGTTCGTAGATCCCCTTGGGTTGGAATATTCTCTCCAGCGCGCTGACAATCGCCGGCTTCCAGCGATCGATGCCCAATGCCAGCGTCTGCAGTACAAAATAGTCGTTGAATTTGTCGATGATCAGCGCCGGCAGGTAATCCGCCTCGCCAAAGATAAGCCGGCAATTCTCGGTGTACCCGATCCGCTGACGATAGCTCCAGGCCTCTTTCAGCCGGTTGTAAAAGAAATTCTCATCGATCGCCTCCTCCCTGTCCCGGGTCAACAGCCGAACCAGGATCTGGGATTTGGGATTGACATACCCCTGGCCGACAAATTTTTTATCATGAAAAAAGACGTTCACGATCTCCCCGCCCAAGGCCTCCCCCTCCACCTTATCAACTTCATTTGCAAATATCCAAGGGTGACCGCTCTCCACGCGTCTGCTGATCTTTCTTTTCAAATAAACATTTATCATGGCCGCAAAGGTACGCTCCCGCGGGCATTTATCCAGCAACAACCCATCGCTGGCCGAGCAGCGCCAGCAAGCATACGGCAGCCCTATGGCCAAACATAAGTCCCTACAGCGCCGGCTTTCAGAAAAGTCGAAAAATTGCGGCCATTGAACTGAACGGTAAAAGTCGCATCATTACCTCCATTCAACACGATCAGCACCTTTTTCCCGTCAGCCGTAACGAAAGCTACATTTTGCAACGACCCAGGAATATTGGAATCGATTCGCGTCGATCCGGGCCGGACAAACTTGGATGCATGCGCAATAATATAGTACGAAGTATTTCGCGAAACGGACGTTCCCTGGATCGTAAACGCCCCCTGGCAGTTCGAACAGCCGCCATTGGTATGCGGTCCGTAATTGGCGTCTGCAGCCATATTCCATTCGAGTACATTGCGGCTCCAGTTGCGAGGCGCCCCGATGATCAGATTTTTTATCGCCCACTGCAGATCGCTCGAAAAATTGCCAGGTCCTCCGACATATTGTTCGGTGAAGTAGATATTCTTTGCCGGATAAGCATTATGGACCGTCGTCAAAGCAGAGATATCCCCCGCATACAGATGAAAGCCGGAGCCGTCCACATATTTTGCAGCATCGGGATCGGCAAGGATCGTTTCGGGATAGGAAGCAACATCACAGTTGTGATCCCATACGATGATCTTTGTTGTCAATCCTGCAGCCTGTAAGGCAGGCCCCAGATGGTTTTTCACAAACTCTTCTTCATCGGTTGCCTGCATGACCATACTGGGCGTGTTGTTGGCATTGAGCGGCTCGTTTTGCGGAGTGATCGCATCGATGGTGATCCCATTGGCTTTCATAGCATTGATGTACTTGACGAAATATTGTGCATAGACATCATAGTATTGCGTCTGCAGCGAACCGGCCATCGCAGCATCGTTGTCTTTCATCCACAGCGGAGCCGACCAGGGACAAGCCAGTATCTTTATAGAAGGATTCAGCTTTAAGATCTCCTGAAGAAGCGGAACGAGATAAGTCTTATCATCTGAAAGATCAAAATTTGCCAACGTCAGATCGGGCTGGGAAGGGCTGGCATTGTCATCATAGGAGAAGACACGTGCACTCATGTCCGAAGCGCCGATGCTCACCCGAAGATAGCTGACGCCGATATGATCGGTATCGGTCAGAAATAATTCGTTGAGCAGCGCCGCTCTTTGCGCTTCCGGCAATGAATAGATCAGTTGGGCGCTTCCCCCTGTCAGGGCATAGCCAAATCCATCGATGGGCTGATACGTCGTCGTCGAGTCGACGGTGATCACGGGCTGTACCGCAGGCCCTGTCGACCAGTTCAAGGCGATATTCTGCCTGGCAAGCAAAGCGCTCTTGTCGGGATTCGTAAGCCAGAGCGCTACATCCGTAGCCACGGGAGCCGTCGAAGTACTGGTCTGTGTACCTCCACCGCCTGTCCCGCCACCGCCGCTTTTTTTACTACAGGCAGCCAGGATAGCGATGCAGATAAACCACAATAAACGATGCGTTTTCATATTGAATGATTTTCATTATTGAAAAACCCGAACATAGTCGACAAACATCCGTTGCGGAAAACCGGTGGTATTATCGGGTGAACCCGGCCAATTTCCGCCTACAGCAACGTTAAAAATAAAGAAGAAAGGATCATTGAAGGGATAAGTACCACTGGTCACCTTCTGCTTTCCTCCATCCACATATAGCTGGTCATCTACAAAGAATTGCAGCGTCGAGTCCGTCCAAAGGAGACTAAAGACATGGAACTGTTGAGAAAAATCTTTCCCCTGCGATAAAGTGTAGGCATTATTAAAGGTCCCTTCCGTACCATCCCCCTGTTTCCAGTGAAGACTGCCAACCACCTGGCTCGGGTTGCTTCCGACCAGTTCCATAATATCGGTCTCCCCGCAGCCCGGCCATCCGGCCGTAGCATAATTGGCCCCCAGCATCCACAAAGCCGGCCACATTCCTTTTGCTACAGGAAGCTTTGCCCGCATATCGATACGACCGCTGGTGAATTGCTGCTTTCCTGAAGAATTCATCCTGGCGGAAGTATAGTTAAACCCACTATAGGACTCCTGCCGGGCTTCGATGACGAGGTGGCCCTCCGAAACAAAGACGTTCTGGGTCCGGCTTGTATAGTACTCTAATTCCTGGTTACCCCATCCATCGCTCCCGTTACCCGTCTCGAAATTCCAATTGTTCGTATTGATCGTACTTCCATTAAATTCATCACTCCAGACAAGAGTCTTTCCAGCATAAACGGCAGGCGTTGTATAGCCTGTTGTATCGGTAGGCAGGTACAGCAGGTCGGTATTCTGGATGGTGGCCGTTGCCGTCGCAGTCCCCATTGTCGCATTGACCGGATTACTCAGCTTCAGATTAAATTGCTGGTTGGATCGACGAAGACTGTCGCCGCTGACGATAACATCGACAAACCCTTCTTTTTGCCCCGCAGCGATCGTCAGTGTACCAGACATAGCGGTATAGTCAGTCCCTGACTTCGCCGTTCCATCTACGGTCGTATAATCGACCTTTATATCGCTTTTAGAAGCTGCACTCAGGTCGACATAAAACCGGAACGCCGACGACACAATCTGACGCGGCTGGATCACATCGTTCACTTTGATGGAAGGCTGAGCCCCGCTGGCGCCACCCCCGTTATTACCTTTTGAACAGGCGGCCATCCCTGCAATAACAAGGATGGCCGTCAGAAGAGGAGTTGTTTTCATATTAATTACTTGGCTTATTCAAAGTAACGCTGGTAACATTGACGCCGCCTGCCCCCAGGGTCCCGCCTGTACCGCTGGAAGAACCGGCCTTTATTACGATATAGACCATCTCATCCTTTGCAGGCACAAAATCGCCTAAGGCATCGCCGGACCCGCTGCAGCCGATCTTTACAACGTCACCGTTGAAAGAACTCAGCCCGCAGGACGACCAGGTATTAATTGACCAAAGTTTATTATCGGTATAATCAGAGCCCTGTACAGGAGCAGTCGTACCGATATAAAATTCTACCCAGCTGTCCTTCGCTCCCTGTCCATTGATCATCGCCGAAAAGGTATAAGGAACACCTGCATTCACCTTTACTGCCTGGTATACTGCACCATTTGTATTGGCTGAATTGGATATATTAAGCCCCTGGCCGTCCAAGCTGAACGTGGTCTGAGGGCCGCCGGTATTCAACGTAGTCCAGTAGCTGCCATCGGTCATATCGCTGCCCTGCAGAATATTGACGCCGGGGTCTTCGGCTGTAACTTGTACAACCTGCGTAGCAGTGTCATATCCACCGCTATTCATCATCAGCATCGTAATCCGGTAATTACCGGCATGTTTGTAATAAAAGGTATCGGTGCCGCTGCCCAGGACCCGCGAAGAACCATCCCCTTTGTCCCAATAAAAGACAGCCTTTGCATCGGAAGCAGTGACGACGTATTGATTGATCTTTCCGCTAAGAGAAGCTACGGTAAACTTTGCATCTGGCTTAGCACCCAGTCCGCCGGGACCTTTATCGGGCGTGCAGCCGCTGAAGAACGCCGCGGCAAACAATCCTATGGTATAATTGAGTAAACGCATATGGCATTGAGTTTTTGGTAAATATTAATTGTACCCGGGGTTTTGTATAAGTTTGGTATTGTTCAACTCGGTCAGGGGAATGGGTAATACCCCATTCTTGCCGGCGGTGAACCCTTTTTCAGCAAGCACAGAAGCAGCTTGGTTAGTACGGACGAGATCAAAGAAACGATGCCCTTCTGTCGCGAGTTCCAGCCGGCGCTCTTTGTAGATATTGTCGAGCGTCGCTGTTACGGAAGGCAGACCAACCCTTGCCCTCACCGCATCCAGGTAAGCCTGGGCCTTGCTTTGATCTCCCCCGCCACGCACCAGCGCTTCGGCTTCGAGCAAATAAGTATCGGCAAGCCGGATCTCTATCTCATCATTCGGCCAGTTCAGCGGGATATCGCCGACCGTACCCTGGTAAGCAGCAAGAGGCGCAAACTTGCGGATAAAGAATCCTGTATTCTGATAGCTTTTCTGGTAGGTACAGTACCCCGCAGCCTGCAGACTATCCATGTTGATGATCGTAGCACTATAACGGGGATCGTTCTTCAGATCGTTGACCAGGTCCATCATAACGACACCAAACCCATAACCCGCGGTAGCGGATTCATACACAGGACCGGAATAGTTACGCGGTCCAACCATCTGAACGCCTACATTGCCATCGAAATTCGGCCAGCTGCCCCAGCCCTTTCCGGCATCCGCCGTATGGACGATCTCAAAAATGGACTCGGCATTGAACTTATTCCCGGGATCGAAAATATCAGCGTAATTGGCCAGCAGGTGATAATTGGGAGAGGAATTGACCTGCTCCAGGTCATTGGCAGCCTCCTGCATACGAGAGGTATTGTTCTCGTATATGATTACTTTGCCCAGCATAGCCTGTGCAGCACCCTTGGTTACCCGCCCATTCTCTGCCGCTGCCACAGTTGCCGGCAGGTCCGGGATAGCGTCATTGAGATCCTTTTCTATCTGGGTATAGACCTCCGCAGGTTTTGCCTGTACCTGCGTAAACCACTCGGACTGCGTCAGAACGTGAGTGATCAGCGGGACGTTGCCAAACTCACGAACCAGGTCGAAATAATAGTAAGCACGCAGGAACTTCATTTCGGCAGTATAACGCGCCTTCAGATCATCGGAAAGACCAGGCACATTGCCGATCTTCTCGAGCATAGTATTGGCCCGGTCTACACCCGTAAAATTGCGGGACCACAAGTCATTGGGGACATTAGGCGTAGCAGGGCTCAGCGTATAGGTATTCCAGGCCTGTATCCCGGGATTATCGGAGTTGGAACCTCCACCCGCATAGACTTCGTCAGCCGCAACAGATAACAACAGCATCTTTGGCGCATAAGAACTGACAACCGTCCAGGACAATGGGTTATAGGCCGAGACCAACCCGGAAAATGCTTCGTCGGGAGTCTGGTAATAATTGGATTCCAGCTGCGTGCCTTCCGGACTGACAGCCAGGAAGCTTTTTTTACAGGAGCTGCCGGCAAGACAGCCCGTAATGATCAGAGAATATAATAAAAATGACTTTTTCATGATGTCTTTATTTAATCGTTAGAATCCAACACTTAAACCTGCCTGCCAGGAACGGGCCTGCGGATAGTAGCCGCGGTCGATACCAAGACTGCTGCCGCCGATCTCGGGATCATAACCGGTATACTTTGTAAACGTGGCCAGGTTGAAAGCACTGACAAAGAGACGCACCTTCTGAATGGTATACCGATTCAAAAGACTTGCAGGCAAGGTATAACCCAACTGCAAAGTTTTGATCCGGAAATAAGAGCCGCTCTCCAGGTGGAAAGGAGAAGGATTAGAGAAATTGGCATTGGGGTCGTTGTCTACCAGACGGGGATAGTCATTGCTCGTGCCCGGACCAGTCCAGCGCCGGAGCGCCGCCGTTGTATAGTTGGCAGAATAGATGTCCAGCCGGCGCAGCCCCTGGTAGATCTTATTGCCTCCCGCCCCCTGTCCAAAGAGCATCAGGTCAAACCCTTTATAGGAGGCAGTGGCAGTAAAGCCATAGCCATACTTCGGCGTAGGATCGCCAATAAAGGTCCGGTCGTTGGCACTGATGACGCCATCCCCATCGAGGTCCGCCCATTTGAAATCTCCGGGCTTGGCATTGGGCTGTATAGGCTGACCGCTCTTGCCAACATAATTGGCGACGTCAGCTTGCGTCTGGAAAATACCCAGGGTCTTAAAACCATAAAACGATCCGATCGCATGCCCAACCATCGTTCGGGTCAACTCGTAAGCACTCGATTGCAGCGTAGCGCCCGTCAGGTATTGGGTCGTGCCAAGATAAGTCACCCGGTTTCTAAGCAAAGAACCGTTGGCCTTCAACCCGATATTGACCTCGCCGATCTTGCGGTTATACCCCAACTCCAGCTCGACACCTTTATTGGACATATCCCCTACGTTGCCGCTGGGAGCGCCGCTCGCGCCCACATAAGCCGGCAGCTGCTCCGACATCAGCATACCCGTAGTCTTTTTATTGAACAGATCAAAAGCGACACTGACATTCCCCGCAACGACAGCGTCAAAACCAAGATCGGTCATTGTAGTCTGCTCCCACTTCAGATCCGGGTTGGCAGGTGCATTTGTGCTGTAACCGACAGTGTACCCATTCCCGAAAGTATAGTTGCGGCCGCCGCTCACAGTAGAGACATACATAAAGTCCCCAATGTTGTCGTTACCCGTGATACCATAAGATCCGCGTACTTTCAAAAAGCTGACAGGAATATTTCTTGGCCAGAAGTCCTCCCGGCTCGCAACCCAGCCCACCGAAGCCGATGGGAAATAGCCATATTTATGATTGCTTCCGAAACGGGACGAACCGTCACGACGAATGACACCGGTCAACAGATATTTATCGTCGTAGGCATAGTTTAGACGCGCAAACTCAGAACTGACGGTATGCGCAACATTGTCGTAACCATTGGCGACCTTGTCGGAATTGGGTAGGCTATAGTTGGGCGTAGCATCCCCAAAGGTCGTCACCGGCATATACTGCCAGGACCCATTCAGACCAGAACCTGTCTGTTTCCATGCGCCGGTCCCCGCAAGCACGGTAAAATTGTGCAGACCGATAGTATGGGTATAAGCAGCGGTATTCTCCCAGTCATAAATAAAAACTTGGTCAGACTCCCGGTAATAGTCTGTAATGCTGTTGGAAGAGGAAGCGTTGAGATAATAGATCGGCGTAAAACCGTTGTTACCGTAAAATGCCAGCTTCGTACCGATGGTGGATTTTAAAACAAGACCTCTTATCGGGCTGATAGAAAGATAAGCATCTCCTATTACGTTGTGCGACCAGTTGTATCCCTGGTGAATCTTTATATAGGCCAGCGGATTGGTGATCTCCTGCTGCACATAGTTGGAAATGCCATAGGGATGCCCTTGCGCATCCTTTACGACAGGCTCGTTGTTGTAGGGACTTGTATTCAGCACATTGGGATCAGTGATCACCGTAGGCGTAAGGGGATCGAGATTGATAGCAGAACTCAGCGGCCCGCCAAATTCGCTGTTGGTATTACCCAAGCCCTGATTCTTGATATAAGAATAACCGATATTCTCTCCAAAAGTCAGCCAGGATTTCATTTTATGCTCTCCATTGAACCGGGCCGTAAGACGCTTATAATAGGAGATCGGAGTCGCAACGATCCCATCCTGGTCAAAATAACCGAATGAGGTATAGTAGGTCGACTTGTCGGAGCCCCCGCTAAAGCTCAGCTCGTGATTCATAATCTTTGCACTGTTGTTGAAGATCGTGCTTTGCCAATCCGTCCCTTTTCCAAAAGAAGAAGGATTGGAGAACAACACACTGCCTCCCCCGGCAACGATGGATTCATTCCGCAGCGTGGCATATTCTGTCCCGTCAAGCAAATGCAGCTTTCGGGCAGGTGCCTGGGAACCATAGTATCCATTGTAGCTTACACGCATCATACCATCCTTCCCTTTTTTGGTGGTTACAAGGATAACGCCGCTGGCAGCCCGTGCGCCATAGATAGCGGCAGAAGCGGCATCCTTCAGAACTTCGATCGACTCGATATCGGACTGATTCAGATAGTCCAGACCGCCGCCATCCAAAGGAACGCCATCTACGACATATAAGGGATCGCTGTTGTTGATGGTGGTTGTACCACGAATCCTCACCGTCGCCGAAGAACCCGGCTGACCCGAGCCCGCCATAATAGTCACGCCGGAGGTACGTCCCTGTATTGCCTGCTCCAGACGGTAAATGGGCTGGTCTTCGAGATCAGAAGACTTGACGCTGGAGATCGAACCGGTAACAACACTTTTCTTTTGTGTACCATACCCAACGACAATGACCTCATTCAGCCCCTGCGACTGAGAAGTCAGCGACAACTGAAACTCGGTTCGGTGCCCCACTGGTATCTCCTGTGTCTGATAGCCAACCAGGGAAATCACGAGTACGGCATTGGCATCATCTACCTCGAGCTTGAAGTAACCATTCTTATCTGTCAGCGTCCCCTTTTCGGTCCCCTTGACAGTAATGCTGACGCCTTCCAGCGGGCTGTTCTTTCCCTGCTCCAATATATGCCCTGTGATGGGTATCGTCTTCGCAGTTACGTTATTATGCAACAACTCTTCAGGTACTACTCCATCCTGCCGGGAGATCGAAGAGATCAGCTTTTTCAACTCGCCGTTGCTGGAATAGATAACATAAGCCCGCGTCAACACTTTTTTATAGTGCAGGCTGTAAGGCTTTAGAAGCTCATCCAAAAAGTCTTCCACGGTTTTGTATTGATCTACGTTCATGACCAGCCTGACTCCGGGAAGGATCTTCGACTCGTAAATAAAGTCTACATCAAATGTCCTCCGTGCTTCGGCGAGAAGAAGCGGGATTGCGCGAGCTTGTGTGGGTTGTTCGTAGACTGCAGACGTGGCAGTCGTATTGATTACTTTGGTGGAGGTAAGCCAGGCACTGGTTTGAGACCAGGCACTGATCCAACTGCTTTGGCCCAGGAACAAAAGGGCAATAAGAAGCAGCTTACCTGCGAAGGCATTTTTTCTCATATGGCGTATTTTAGTCTTTAGTTTTGAACGGTTAAGTCCAGGAATTGAGAATGGATTGTTTTTTTTAGTGAGCGGTTATATAGATGGTTTTGTCTTTTATTTTTATGCCGTAGCCAGATGACACTTCCAATACTTTAAGCAGATCCTGCACATTGGAAATGCGCACGTCACCGGAGATGTGCTCATTTAACAGTGTGGTATCATCGACATGGGTCTCATATCCATAGGTATCTTCTATCAGTTGACAAATATCTCTGAAACGGGTATTATCGAAATGGAATTCATGTCTTGTCCAGCCAGAAAGATTGGCGACATTCTTATCTTTGTCTTCTTTTACCAGGGAAGTATCGGCTATCATAGCGACCTGACCAGGCCGAAGGATCAAGGTGGCTTTTTTCTCCATGATCCTGGAAGTTTCTCCGTGGACCGACAATCTTACCTTCCCCTCTTCTAACGATACGATCGAACGGGCACGACGGGTATTGACATTGAACTTTGTACCCAACACTTCTACATCCACCTGACGGGTATGGACAACAAACTGGGTTCCGCCCGGCGGCGTCTTACTCACCTGAAACCAGGCTTCTCCTTCCAGCCAGACCTGCCGGCTCTCCTTTTCCGGCCCACGCTGGGGAATACGGACCGAAGAGTTGGCATTAAGGACAACGACCGTCCCATCGGGCAACGTAATATTTTTGATCTCGCCATAACCAGTCCGGAATTCGACAATCTCGGCATGCCCCGTGCGCGTTCCGATATACCAGAAACCAACGCCAACCAGGAAAAAGCAGGCAGCAACGGCAAACGCTTTCCCCCAACGGATACTGCGCACCCGGCCCCCGGCTGGCAACGCCTTCCCGGAAAGAGTGGCCTCGATCGCTCTCCAGCTGGCCTCTCTTTCATTGTCGTTCACCGGCCGGCGGCGAAATTCAAACGGAAGATCGTCATTCGGATTTTTGTCCTCCATAAAGGGGCTTTATGCATAAGACACGCAGATCAAAAAGATATACTCTTTCTTTGATAATTTTTTTTAGCGACAGACAAAAGTGGTAAAATAAGGCCTCGAAGGACCTCTTCAACGCTCGTGGTATAAAGCAACCAGCGCAATAAACAGCGTTATCAGATTGGCAGAACGCAACCGCTGCAACGCCTTTTGAGTGAGGTTGAGAACGGATTGGTAATTGATTCCCATAATACCTGCAATTTGGGTATAGTCCATTCCTTCAAAATAATGCAGATAGATCGCTTCTTTCTGCCGCGCCGGCAATTCATTAAGTAATATCGCTATCTTAGTCCGTAAAGTCTCTTCTTCTTCGCCCCGGACTACAATCTCTTCGGGAGAAAATTCTATATCTGGACCGGATAGTGCGCTGATCTTTAATTCACGCAAATGAAGATTACGCAATTGATTGAGGACCTGACGGCGAAGAGCGGTAAAAAAATAGGACTTGACCTTATTCAACTGGCCGATGCTTTCACGACGAACCCAGACCTTAACAAACAACTCCTGGATAACATCGCCCGCCAACTCATTGTCCTGAAGCAATCGCGCAGCATATTGAAAGAGACCGTCAAACAACTCCAGGTGGATCAGGCGAAAAGCAGCAGTATCACCGGCAAGGGTACGAGTCCACCATTCTTCCAACGGTTTTGTATTTAACGAATTGATTTCCATGTAGTAGCAATACTGCGTGGCGCAATCAGGCCGGGGCAGAATGCAAAAGTAGGCTATACAAGGGGCATTCCGCCAAAAATTACCGCAACCGATTGTAGAGGATTGGCAGACCCCGCGTTTTTTTAAGACATTTTGTCCTTATTCTCGCATTGGCAGGAATATTGACAATCGTACCTTTGTGCCAATTTTATCACTATGACAGATATGAATACGAATAATAAAGGGGAATTTGATCCCGCAGCGATGGACAATCTGAATACAGATGAAAATATTGCAGGTTCTTCACCATTGGGGGAAGTCAATGAGCAGGAAGAAGAAATGGAAAAGCTGAAGGCAGAAATACAGGAACAAAAGGACAAATACCTGAGACTGTTCGCCGAATTCGACAATTTCCGCAAGCGCAGCGCAAGAGAAAACCTCGAACTGCGTCAGACCGCCGGAAAAGAGGTCATCATTTCACTGCTCGACGTACTGGACGACTGCGACCGCGCCGAAAAGCAGCTCCAAACGACCGAAAATCTGGCCCAGATCAGAGAAGGCGTGCAGCTGGTCTTTTCAAAGCTCCGCTCGGTATTACAGGGCAAAGGCCTGAAAGCCATGAACAGCATCAATACGGATTTTGACGTGGAAACGCAGGAAGCGATCACGGAAATACCGGTACCCGATCCGCAGAAAGGAAAAGTGATCGACGAAGTTCAAAAAGGCTATTATCTCAACGATAAGATCATCCGGCACGCCAAGGTTGTTGTTGGCAAATAAAAAAAGTTGATTTCCATTAACTGTTAAAAGCGATTCGGGGACGGCCTGGCTTACCCCTGATTTTGTTCTAAGATTATGTCAAAGAGAGATTATTATGAAATTCTAGGGGTGTCCAAAACTTCATCCGCCGACGAGATAAAGAAGGCGTATCGTAAGGTTGCTATGCAATACCACCCCGACCGCAACCCTGGAGACAAAGCCGCTGAAGAAAAGTTCAAAGAAGCCGCAGAAGCCTATGAAGTACTCAGCGACGAGAATAAGAAAGCCGCCTATGACCGATATGGTCATGCCGGTCTTTCCGGCGCCGGCCGCAGCGGATTTGGCAGCGGCGGGAACATGAATATGGATGATATCTTCAGCCAGTTCGGCGATATCTTCGGCGATGACCTCTTCGGCAGCTTCTTTGGCGGACGCAGAGGAGGAGGAGGCGGCGGTCGTTCACGCGGCGTAAGAGGCAGTAACCTGCGGGTAAAGATCAAACTCAACTATGAAGAGATCGCCAAAGGCGTCACCAAAAATATCAAAGTAAAGAAATACGTCGGCTGTACCACCTGCAGCGGCACCGGCGCAAAGGATAAAGGCAGCGTACAGACCTGCAGCACCTGCGGCGGCAGCGGTCAGGTACGTCGCGTCAGCAATACTTTCCTCGGACAGATGCAGACGGTCACGACCTGCCCCACCTGTAACGGAGAAGGTTCTATCGTAACGGCAAAATGTACGGTTTGTAAGGGCGAAGGCCGTGTCTATGGCGAAGAAACAGTCACCATCGACATCCCTGCAGGCGTACAGGAAGGCATGCAGCTGAGCGTCGGCGGCAGAGGCAACGCAGGTGAAAGAGGAGGCGCTCCCGGTGATCTGATCATCCTCGTCGAGGAAGAACAACATCCTGAATTACATCGCGACGGTCTCAATGTCGCCTACGAATTATATATTTCCTTTACAGACGCCGTCTTTGGCATCCAGGCAGAAGTGCCCACCATCGATGGAAAAGCAAAGATCAAGATCCCTGCAGGCACGCAAAGCGGTAAGATCTTCCGTCTGAAAGGCAAAGGCTTCCCTGGCGTCAATTCTTACGAGAAAGGCGACCAGCTGATCCACGTCAGCGTCTGGACCCCCCAGAATGTAACAGCGGAAGAAAAGACAATGCTGGAAAAACTTAACGGATCACCAAACTTTCAGCCTAAGCCCGATAAGAACGAACGCAGCTTCTTCGACAAAGTAAGAGAGATGTTTAGTTAACGGACCGATGGTGCGTTTTACCGTAGATCTTTTTTGCTTTTTCAATCAGGCTTATAAACTCCTGTTGTATCCCATCGGTAGGATCACAGGATTGCTGCGCCAGTTGAAGTGCATCCTTCCAATCGGCCTGCTTCATATAAGGCGATCGTTTTAATAACCCGCCAAAGAGTGCGATCGACGACGCAAAGCGGTAACAGGAAGGCAATTCTCCAAAAGCAACGGCCCGGCTGCTGCAGGTATAGGTATCCCACCGGATAGTGGAGTCCCGCGGTAGCCGGTAACTGAGCTGGATCCGAGCCAACTCACCCGCCCATCGCCCCGTCGACGCCGCCGTATGCGGTCCGGCTTTCTCGACCACGCTGCTCGACTCTGAATCGCCGGCATTCGCCGGGATCACCTCAAACAAGGCCAGCAGGGAATGCCCGGATCCTACTTCCCCACCCTGTATCTCACTCGTAGAATCAGCCAGTACTTTTTCTTTATTGTCAAACCCGATCAGCCGGTAGTCTTTTACCAGCGCAGGGTTAAACGTAATGTTCAGCCAGGCGTCGTCCGCCACCGCATAGACGGTTTGGGTAAATTCGGTTACCAGGACTTTCTCGGCCTCCCGCTCGTCATCCAGATAAGCAAAGTTGCCATTGCCTTTCTTCGCCAGCACCTCCAGCTTGGAGTCTTTATAATTGCCCATCCCTACGCCAAGACAGGTCAGATATACCCCCCAATCCTTGTATTGAACCACCAGCTTTTCCAACTCGTCTTCCGAAGTCTCCCCCTCGTTAAAGTCGCCATCGGTAGCAAGGATCACACGGTTGTTCCCGCCTTTGATCAACTGGCTTTTAGCCACCCGGTAAGCAGCCCGGATACCCGCCTCGCCAGGAGTAGCACCTCCCGGGGTAAGAGATTCGATGGCCTGCAGGATCCGGCCCTTCTCAGCCCCCGAAGTAGGATTCAATGCAACGCTGACCGCAGCGCCATACGTTACGATCGAGACGGTGTCGATCGCCCGCAGATTGTTGACCAGCAGACTAAACGCCGATTTGAGCAAGGGCAGCTTGTTCGGCAGGTCCATCGATCCGGATACATCCACCAGAAAGACCAGGTTGGCCGGCGGAATTTTCTCCGGGTCGAGCTTTCGCGCGCAAACCTTTACGAACAATAGGCGGTTACCGGGATTCCAGGGACACTGCGAAAGATCGGATTGCATCCGGAAACAGCTGTCGGCTGGCGGCGCCGTATAACCGAAATTGAAGTAATTAAGCAATTCTTCTATACGGATAGCATCGGGAGGGATCGTACTCCCCATATTTAAAAACCGACGCACATTGCTATAAGAGGCTTTGTCGATCGTCACAGCAAAACCCGTCTCCGGAAAACGCTGCGCAGGAATAAAATCATTTTCAACCAAGGAACTATAGGTCTCGCCGCCTACAGTCCAACCCTTACGATCGGCCGGCCGCAGATCCTTCGTCAACGACAATAACTTCTTCCGGGACGGCACGGCAGGCGTCACCAGGTTTGAACGAAGCTGGATATTTTGATATTTGGTAACGTCTACAGGAAGAACAAGGGTTTGATAACCTTGAGCATATACGGTGAGGGTGTCTGAAGAGGCAGGCACAGGTATCCCAAAGTCTCCTGAACTACCGGAATGGTAAAGATAGCCGCTCGAATGAAGCAGAATATTCACATTTGGCAAGAGACCGTTGTTCTCGTCTTTAACCTCTCCGCGCAGATAGAATTGCGCACTCGCGGAGTTAAGGCAGAGAGAGCCCAGCAACAGCAAGGCGAAAATTGGTTTCAATTGGATATTTTGATTCAAATTAATACGTTCTTTCCTTTTTGTCAAGGAAAGAACAGTCATTTTAGACCGCTTTTCGGCCCCTCCTACTCTACCAACTGATAAATGGAAGGAATATTGCGCCCTAATCCATCATAATCAAGACCATATCCTAAAAGAAACTTATTAGGGACCGAAAAACCCAGGTAATCGACGCTTATCGGATATACCGTGGCCTCCGGCTTATGCAGCAGCGCCGCGATCTTTAAGGAAGCCGGCTGCTGATGCTGCAACTGCGGTAAAAACTCGCTGAGGGTCTTGCCGGTATCGACGATATCTTCCACGATCACAATATGACGGCCGATCAGATCGGTATCCAGCCCGATCGCAGTGATCACCTGTCCCGAAGACTTGGTCCCCTTGTAAGAAGCCAGCTTGATAAAGTTGATCTCGGCTTCGATCGTGATAGCCTTGAACAGGTCGGCAGCAAACATAAACGACCCGTTGAGGATCGGTATGAAAAGGGGATTCTTGTCCGCATAATCCTTGTTCATCTGCTCAGCCATGCCCCCGATCTTCTCATGGATGGCTTCCGCGGAAATATAAGGCTTGAAGTCTTTGTCGTGCACACGGATGATCGACATGCTGTTGAATTATTTTTGATTTTTGACAGTTGCCGGCCTTCCGGGCGCGGACCGTTGTAAATAGATTCGTTCACCCGCAACAGGCTGGTCATTGGCGCCAAGCTGATTCAGCTCCAGCAGATCCTGCAGCCTGATCCCTTCTGACTGGGAAATATCATACAGACTCTCCCCCGCACGCACCACATGAAATTCAATAGACCCCGTGCGTCTTTTTCGCTGCAAAAAGATCAACTGCGCCTTTACCAGCACGTCCTCCTGGTCCATGTCGTTGAATTCGAGCAGCCGTCCCAGAGACACGTTATATTGATTGGCTATCGCCAGCAGAGAAATACCCGCCTGCGCATACACAACCTTGGTTCGGTTAATGGTAAATTCGCCCTCGGGATAAGCAACTTCGGGTTGTACAATATTCGTACCGTTGGTCGCCGCGACAGGATTGGTCCTGTCCGGTCTGCTGCCCCCCGACTCGGTTCGATTATCGGTAACGGGCGCCGGAGTAACGGCTGGTACACCGGGCATACTCAACGCAACTTCATCCGACGGCGACAGTTTGCCCATCGCAATCAGCGTATACTGGTTGAGATTGTAGTCCTTCACCAGTTTTATTAGGATCTGGGAATACTTGATATTGGTGGCATAACCCGCTTTCTTCAACCCATAAGCCCAGCCCTCATAGTCGGAGGGATCGAGGTCGAAGAGAAAAGCATAGCGGTTGCTGCGACGCAGGAATTCGGAATGATCGCGGTATGACTCTTCGGCGGTAGGATAGCTGCGAAAACACTCCCCACGGCTGTCGTCGTCATGATAGACCACATCTCCTTTCCAGTCTTCCTTACACTTGATGCCAAAGTGATTATTAGAACGCTTCACCAGTTCGCTGGTCCCTGCCTCGGACTCATGCAGCCCCTGCGCAAGCGTGATGGCAGCCGGAACGCCCGATTTTTGCTCCTCGGCGATGGCCAGCTGCTTATACGTGTTGACATAGATGACGCCATTCGCGCTGATCTGTGCCAGCCCCTTGCCTGCAAAAAGCAAGAATACCAATCCGATTATACTATGTTTACCCTTCATCAGGAACCGAATTTATTTTTTCCGGATGAGAAAAAGCCCATCGCGGAGCGTGACCATTACTTTATCGACTGATTCATCCGCTGCAATCGTTTCGTTAAACGTATGTATCGCCTTTGCACTCTTGCCAGAAATGCTTTCTTCCAGCACCTGACCATGAAAGAGCACATTATCGGCGATGATCAAACCGCCGGGTCTTACCCGGGGGAGTACTAATTTATAGTATTCTGTATAATTTACCTTGTCTGCATCGATGAAAACCAGGTCCCAAACCTCTTCCAGCGTCGGGATGACCGCTAACGCATTTCCCCGGTGCAATATTATCCGGTCCTGCAGCTTTGCCCGGCGAAAATTTTCTTCCGAGATATCGGCATCCTCGTCCCGCAGCTCCAGCGTGTGTACCAGACCATCTTCGGTCAGACCGGCAGCCAGGCAGATCGCACTGTAGCCCATAAAGGTCCCGACCTCCAACACCCGCCTCGGTCGGACGATCCAACTCATCATTTCCAGGAATTTGCCCTGCAGCGAGCCGCTCAGCATATGCGGATGGGCGTGGTTTGTCATTGTATAAGACTCAACGTCCTGCAACAATTGGCCAGGCTGTGAAGAGTAGCGCTCTGCATAGGCTTGCGCCAGCGGATTGACAATGTCCATACCAAAGTAAGATTTCCGCAAATATAGCTAATTGTGGGCCAACCCCGGGCCGTATAAGCCTCGATGATCTCCTGCCGTTCAGGCCAGCCCCGGACCGCCAACCGCCGCCATCAACCGCAGACCGGCCGCAATACCCCCACTTTCGCCGGCCATCGCAGCAACCAGCCTCCTCCTCGCATCCCCACGACGCCGCAGCCCCGCCCCTACACTCCTGCCGGCTTACGCGACAGCAGCCAACACCCCAGGAAGGTCAACAGCCCATTGATGAACAACAACTCGATCCCGATCTGATACCCCCCGAACCAATCTCCGGAAAAGCGGCTCAAAAAATAACAACATACGGGAGCCAGCAAACATAACGCGATGACCCGCCAGTCGTTTGGAATAGTCCGCTTCGTAAAGATGCCAAAAGCGAACAGCCCAAGCAAAGGCCCATACGTATATCCCGCCAGATCCAAAATAATATTGACCGTAGACTTGCTGTTCACCCATTTGAAGACCAGGATACATACCAGGAAGAGAAGCGCAAAGCTGATGTGTACCGTCTGACGAACCTTTCGCTTCTTCTTTTCATCCCAGCCAGCCCTGTTGTTCAGATCCAGCTGGTCTATACAAAACGAAGAGGTCAGCGCCGTCAACGCACCGTCAGCGCTGGGGAACAACGCCGAGATCAGACCGATGATAAAGATGATGGAGACAGCCGTTGGAAGATAGTGCAGCGCCAACGTCGGGAAGAGATCGTCGCCGATGATATTTTGCCCGTTAAGCGCCAGCGTATGCCCCTGATATTGCGCTCCCCGGCTTGACGCATAGAGATACAATAAACCGCCAAGGAACAGAAAAAGGAAACTCACCAGGGCCATCACGAAGCTGAATACAACCACATTCTTTTTCGAGTCCCGGACATTTTTCACACTGATATTCTTCTGCATCATCTCCTGATCCAAACCCGTCATGGAAATAGAAATAAACATTCCCCCGAGGATCTGTTTCAGGAAAAACCCTTTACTTTTAATATCGGTATTCAGCATCTTCGTATACCCCTTGGCTTCCATCGTACTCACGGCATCTCCCAATGAAAGACCAAGATGATGCAGGATATAGACAGTACACACTCCAAGCCCCAGCAACATAAATGTTGTCTGCAGCGTATCGGTATAGACGATGGTCTTTACGCCTCCTTCAAAGGTATACAGCAGGATCATCAGCAGGATCACAAAGGTCGTAACACCAAAGGGCACGCCCAGATCTTTGAGGATAAAAAAATGCAGTACATTGATCACCAGGTAAAGCCGGGCCGTTGCCCCGACAGTACGGGAGATCAGAAAAAACAAAGCGCCGGTACGATAAGCTATCTGGCCAAGACGACCATGAAGATAATTATAGATCGAGGTGAGATGAAGCCGGTAGTACAAGGGGATCAGCACAAAGGCGATAACGAAATAGCCGATCCAATAGCCAATGATCACCTGCATATAAGCCCAGGCCTTATAGCCGGTGCCGGCAAAGTCTCCCACCGTCCCCGGAACCGAGACAAAAGTAACACCGGACAAGGAGGTGCCGATCATTCCAAAAGCAACCAGCATCCAGTTCGAGTTACGATTCCCGATGAAAAAGGACTCGTTATTGGAATGACGGGAAGTTCGCCAGGCCACCACCAGCAGCAAAAGAAAATAGGCCAGCACAAAGGCAAAAAGAAGGAACGAAGACATCACCTAAATTAGGAAATACTGAGATAATACCTGAATTTTAATTTTGCTTCCAACTATGCAAATTCAATCAATAGCCGTCTTCTGCGGCAGCAAGAACGGCAACAACCCATTGTATGCCGAACACACCGCCCAGCTGGGCAGATTCATCGGGGAACATGGGTTAAAAATGATCTATGGCGGCGGCAGCACAGGCCTTATGGGACTGGTCGCCAATACCGCGCTGACCCACGGCTCCTCTGTTGTCGGCTTTATCCCGGAGTTATTGAAAAAATGGGAACACGACCACCAGGGCATCACCGAATTGACGGTCGTCGCTGACATGCACACGCGTAAAAAACTGATGTACCAACACGCAGACGCCGCCATCATCCTGCCCGGGGGAATGGGCACCCTCGACGAACTATTCGAGATCCTGACCTGGAACCAGCTGAAGATCCACAACAAACGGGTATTCGTCCTCAACAGCGGAGGATTCTATAACCACCTGCTGGAACACCTGCGCCACCTTGAAAAGGAAGGATTTCTTTACGACCCCATCGAAGAACGGATCACTTTTTGTTCAACGCCAGCAGAACTGTTCGAGCACCTGCGCTAACTGACGTTCCGCCAGCCTCCACACCCCTCGTGGTCTTGAGACCTGCATCGGCTCGTCGCACCCGCACATCCCCGTCTCTCGCAGGCTTGAGACCTGCATCGGCTCGTCGCACCCGCATATCCCCGTCTCTCGCAGGCTTGGGCTTCATCCCCAACCCCCCGCATCTCCCTGTCCTTCGCAGGCTTAGGGCATGCACTTCGGTTCCTCAACCGGCGGAAGCCCCGCCGGCTAACACGCAGCCCGCGATCAACGCTTGTGCACAAACACGTCGAAACCGGCGCGGATGACAGGCATCGGATTGCCGTTATAGTCGTTATAAGGGGAATTCTTACTGCGGCATACATCCAGCCCTACCATGAGATAAAAGGAACCCTGGCCGACATTCCTTTGGCCATAGCCCAGCCCCACGATCACACTTGGCGCATTGGCATTGTATTTATAGACCTCTCCATCCGGAAATGTCTCGTTGACACTCGTCCAGTTGAACTCGGGCTGAACGGTCGCAAAAAGAAAAGGCAGAAACCAGGCCCGCGCAAATGCCCCGCCGCCATACACAAACTCATGCGTCCTCGTATCTGGATTTATAATGTAATCAGGATCGGCCTTCTCCGACTCATAAGTAAAGTTGGTCAGCACCCCCACATCCAGCCAGTGATTGAGAGAATAACCTACCTCCGGATTTATACCGACATTGAAGTTATAGGAGCCAAATCCCAGACCGAGACCGCCGCCTACAAATAAGTTTTGCTTTTTGAACCCGGTACCATCTCCTTCATCGGAATAGGTGTTGACCTGACCGGACATATGCCCCTGCGCCATAACGCCAAAAGTGACCATGGTAGACAAACAAAGAGTGGATAAAACCTTTCTTATCATGGTTTAAGTTAAATTAACTGTGGCAAGTTAGCCATTTACGCCGTTGATTGTTGTTAAAATTGGAGCTTCTATCAAGGTTTAAAGGTTGGACAAAGGGATTGCCGTCTGTCTCCGTTGTACTGGCTGTAAAATCCCTGGTTGATCAACGCAAATTCCCATGCCCCATACCCGTTGTCATAGTTCTTAAGCCCCGAAGTCGTAATATCATAGGTAAACATCAGCCGGATATTCTTGTAGATAAACCCGATCATCGGGATGATGGCATCCCCCGGCCGCATATAAAGACCGCCGATCACCTGCTGATCGCCCTGGTCCTGTAAATTATACTGAGCGTTCAGCCCAAAAACGGTTTCAGAGGAAGAAGCCATCCTGGTATAATACCCCATCGGGTTTAGAATAACCTGGTCATTTGCCTTGATACTGGCATTCAAAAAACCAATATATCTGGGTGCGATCTTATCGTCATAACCCGTAGGATCAGTGTTGAAAAATGATTCTTTTGGCCGGTTGATATGCTGGACCGAAAAGCCGGCATTCAGATAAATGTTACTGGTAGGGAAGTATGCGTAGTTCATCCCGATTTGCATATCGAAGTAGTTGTCGGCTGGATGATCGATTACAACGCTGGTCGGCAGCGTATTATCAAAGAATTTACCGTCGAACTGATCGGGGAATTTCAGATTGGCGGTGTTGATCCTTTTGTTAACCCAGCCGGCATTGAACCCCAGCGTCAACAGACTGGCATACCCCAGCATCTGGTGATAAGCAACCGACGCATAAGCCTGGGTAGAAGTGAGCGTACTGGTTCCTGCATCGTCCCGCAGGATTACCCCGCCAAGCCCCATCCAGCCATTCTCGATCCTGTTCCGGAATACCTGCGCATCCCCCCAGATACTCATCGTCCGGTAAGGCGCAGACATCACAGCCGACCATTGATTGCGGTAATTGGCGCCAAGCCGGTAGTCGGCATCGGGAATAAAACCGGTATTGGCGGGATTGGTCAGCAAAGGGGAGTTGAACCACTGGGAGAAATGAAGATCCTGGCTATACCCTGCATAAAATGACAGAATAAAGCAGATCATTACGGTTATTGTCTTCATGACCCCCATTTTTTTTTATTAACGAGCGTTCACTCATTTTGGTTGTCTGCCCAATCAAATTGTCTACCGGCACAAATCCGCCACCCACATCCCACGGTCACAAATCCACCGATCACCCAATTGTCTACCGGATCAAAGTTATGTCTCCTTTCTTACTTACATGCTTCCCATCGGAAAAATTCGCCTCCAAAGTATAAGTATACACGTCCATTGGCTGTAACACCCCCATATAAGTACCATCCCATCCAATATTCGGGTTATCGGTAGCAAAAACCACCTTCCCCCATCGATTATATATCTTAAAATCCATATGTATGATCCCGAACCCAACTACCTTTACAATGCCGTTCTGCCCGAACCGCCCCGGCGTAAAGGCATTCGGCACATCCAACAAGGGATTGACCAGCACCTGTATGACCTGGCAAGCGGTATCGGTACACCCATACTCGTTCGTCGTCAACAGACAAGCATAGAAAGAATCGGTCTGTATGTATTGATGTATCACGGTATCCATACTGGACGTCCTCACCGTATCCCCATCCCCAAAAGACCAGACATAGCTGACACCGCCAATCGATCCATTGCTGAAGATATCGGGCGTATTAGCGGTCGGAGGATCGGGCTCATAGCTGAAAGCCGCCTTAGGCCGGGTGTTCACGGTAATGGTCTGCTGGGTCTGATCCTGCTTGTTGCAGGTAGTGGGATCCACTTCCAGCAGCGTGACGGTATAGGCCCCTGGATTCTGATAGACATGGGTGGGGTTGACATCATTGGACGGCGGAGTACCATCTCCAAAATCCCAGGTGAACTGGAGCCCGCCCAGCGAAGTATTGTTGAAGTAAGCGCTGTATGGCGCACAACCCGTCGCAGGTGTGATAAATTGAGCTTTCGCTGTCGGCGAAACTCTCAAAGAATGAGTGATGCTGTCCGGATAATTGCAGTAAGCGGTATCATCCATCACCAGCGTAACATTATACGTACCCGCACTGGCATAACTATGCGCCAACGGACCAAAACCGGTCGTTATCCGGCCGCTGTTATCACCAAAGTCCCAGATAAAGGAATTGGGACCAAAGGGCTTTCCCGCAGGCGACGTCGAAGTATTGGTAAAGTCGTAGTCAAGAGAAGTACAGGGCGCAGCAGGGTCCTTCAGAAAGACGAAGTCGACGGGCGCTTTGTCGGTACGCGCAATCACCTGTCTATAAGAGGTATCCGCCACATTACAGCTGCTGCTGTCGATGGCGACCATCATAACGGTGTACTTACCGGGATTGGGGTAGGTATGCTGAACGTCATAAGCCGTCGTCACCAGCTGCGGACTGCCATCGCCAAAGTCCCAGATATAACTCCTGGCATTGCGGATAGTATCCTGAAGATCGGTATCCATCGGGATACAACCCGACGTATCGTTAGGACGCCCATTGACGGATGCCCTCAGCCCGCCCGAAACGCCGGCAAAGTGAAACGCAATTTTCAACGCAGCCTCATTGCAGCCGTTGCCTGCCCCATTGACGGGTCCCCAGACCCCAAACGTTGTAGGAAACCTGCTGCTGGCCCCTCCATTGCAATTGGCGCAGATCGCCTGATAGATCACCCCCTGATCGTCATAGCGGCTGGTGCCGCCGTCGACATGTTCGCTGATGCTGCTCGAATTATCATCCTGCCCGAAAAAAGTTCCGTATAAAAGCGCCGTTGCATTTCTTTGTATCACGATGAAATAAAAGTCCCGGTTATCGGTAAATCCCTTAGCCGCATCCCCCGTCACCGGCATCCCAAGCGTTCCCGCCAGTCCATAGGGATCTCCTCCCGCCAGTATCCAGCCGCCCCAGCCCGACACATACATGTTGCCGCAGCGATCCACCAGGAAAGCAACGGGAGAAATATTCGGCAGCCCGATCGGTTTGGCAGCAAGATCGCCAAAAGTCGTAGAGAAGATGTAGGCGGAAAGATCGGTCTTTAATTTGGACACAAACTGCTTCGCAGCCTTACAATTGTAGGGCGCATTGAGGACCGGCCACTGCCCATTGGTCGTCCCCATCACATAGGGATACCCCTCCTTATCGATTTGCAGCCCATAGATCGCATCCTGTACCGCCGTTCCCAGGTAACTCACCTTTTTCAGCGTAGAACCATCCCCGGAGATCTGCGCGATAAAACCATCACAGGTCCCCCCGCTATACCCGGACTGGATCACCCTGGATTTATTACCCGGTAGATTCATGCTGCTCGTGGCCCCGGCAAAATAAATATCGCCTGTAGCCGGGCTGACCTTGATTGCAAAAGCGGCATCCAAGGAGCCGCCCCCGAAGAAGGAACTCCAAAGCACGTTGGCACAGGCCGCATCGATCTTAACGATCACCGCATCCTGCCGCCCGCCTCCATAAGCAGGCTGAAAAACAGTCCCGATGATCGGAAAAGAAGCCGCGGATTGGGTGCTCGCAGCCACCAGGATATTGCCCGACCCGTCAAAGATGACCTCGCTGCGGGAATCATCCCCATAGTTGCGGATCAGCGAATCTGCTTTTTCGTTCCTGCTTCGTAGCTGATCCTCCATGTTGACACAGTCGTCGGCTGTGCCGCCGATCAATAGTCCGCCCAGCAGACTGCCGCCGGATGGGTCCAGCTTCAGCACAAACATATCGGCCCCGCCGCCAGGCCCCACCCTCGCCTTTCTCGGAAAGTTGGCAGAATAGGTCCTTCCCAGAAGAACAAGGTCCCCCTGCGCATCGGCGATCATACTATGCGGCGTCTCGGCATCATTGCCGCCGATAAAAGTCGCGTATACTTTTGTAGCGCCCGTCGTGCTGAATTTCATGATACCTACATCAAACTGCCCACCGCCAAATGTATTCTGCAGCATCCCGGTCGTATAAGGAAAACCATCGCCAAAGACGATCCCCCCGGCAAAAAAGGTTCCGCTTGGACCTGGGGTTGCCGTAAACCCCCAATTGCTTGCCTTGCTGCCGGTGAAGGAACAGAAGATAATGGAAGGATCAACAATAAGCGTGGCGCTGGTATCGTATTCTGCAGTCTGAAAAGTCAGGGTATTGCCGTCGCTCACCATATATCGGCAATCAATATTCGACCGGCCTTTATTGGGATCAAAAACATAAGAATAGGGAGCAGGCTGTGTCACCGTTGTTACCGAGGTAGCCGTCAACAGCTGCCCCTTTTTTACGCTTAACTTGTTGACCCCCTCGTATACCATCCGAACCTTGCTGATGTCCCCGCCAGGATGAACGATCATATCGTATTTCAACTGCCCGTTGTAAGTGTAATAACGAATATCAATATGCGAATAAATATTCTTATAGGTAATGCTCTGGTAGACCTTACAGTGATTCGCCCATTTGGAACTGTCGTTGCCGATCAGGTAATTATTGTATCCGGGCAAAGGCTTCTCAGGTTCGATCGTCACCTCCTCGCTGCTCCCCTCAAAAGAAACGCGATAGGCATGTGACCGCAGCGGTGGTCCCACCGCGCCCGGGCCGCTTCCTCCGCCGGTGGTCCCCCCTCCGATCGAAGCCGTAGCAAGAGCCTCCTTCTTCGCGGACCCTCCTCCTCCCCCCTTCTCCGCACCACCGCCGGAGCCATTTACCGCCCCAGACAGAGCCTTCCGGCTACCCCCATGATGACTATCGGTAAGCGCCGCCAGATCATCCGGATGATGCAGCACAACGGAAAAACCATTCTTTTCCAGGAAAAGCGAGCCGATCCCAATATCTCCTTTGAATTTTACGCGGGCATCCCATTGTCCCTTGTTCTCTATGAACTCTATATTACCCGAACCCGCCTGGGCGTGACAGTCAAGGGCAGCAACAATCAGAAACAGGAGAATATAAGATCCGCGCATCAATCCGCTCATTATACAATTTACGAAAAGTTTTCGCCATTACCCAACGAGGCCTATGTCAACAGAAAGCTTAACGGATCAACGTAATATCTCCTTTTTTCACGACATGGTTCCCATCCGAGAATTGTGCATCCAGCGTATAGGTATAAACATCCATCGGCTGAAGCGTGCCCTTATAAGTGCCATCCCAGCCAATGTATGGGGTGTTGCTTTCAAAGACCAGCTGCCCCCAGCGATTGTAGATCCGCCAATCCATATGGGTGATGCCGAATCCGGCCACTTTTATGATGCTGTTCTCCCCGAACCGGCCCGGCGTAAAGGCATTCGGCACATCCAACAGGGGATTGACCACAACGGCAACGGGATGGCAGGCGGTGTCCGAACACCCCGCCTCATTTGTGACGATCTCACAGACCGTGTAAGTATCGGTTTTTATGAATTGATGGACAACGGTATCCGGCGTACTCCTCGTTTCCGAAGTGCCATCGCCGAATTGCCATACGTATTTGATGGCCGGCGTTGAAGCATCGGTAAAGACAGTCGGCGTATTCGGCGGCTGCGGCGGCGTTGGAGCAAAGGTGAAATCTGCCGTTGGCTTGGACTTCACTTCTATCGTAAAGGTCGTATCGTCTACGATATTACAGGTCGTGGAGTCGACCGCCGTCAACGTGATCGTATACGTTCCGGTATCTACGTAAAGATGGGTTGGATTGACGGAATGATCGATCGGACTTCCATCCCCAAAGTTCCAGGAGAATTGCTGACCGGCGATAGACATGTTGGTAAAGATCGCTGTATAAGGCGCACAACCCAACGGCGCCGTGGTAAAGGCAGCCTTGACGTTCTGCGCGACATAGACCAGCTTGAGGGTATCGGTCGGATAGTTGCAATAATTGGTGTCTATCAGCGAAAGCACCACATTGTAAGGACCAGGCGACGCATAGGAATGGGTCACGGGATCGGGACCCGCAACGATCGTCCCGGAATTATCGCCAAAGTTCCAGGTAAACGAGGTATCGGTAAAATCCGGCGCCCCGGAAGCATGAGAAGAAAGATTTGTAAAAAGGTAATTCAGCGACGTACAGGGTCCCTCTTTATCATACCGGAAGTCCAGGTCAGCGGGGTTGTTTTTGACATACACGTCCCAGTAAGCGGTATCGGCAACGTTACAGCTGTTGGAATCGATAGCGACCAGCGAGACCCGATAGGTACCGACGCTGGTATAGGTATGCTCCAGCTGATACGTCGTACTGCTCGTAGTCTGCGACGGAGACCCATCCCCAAAGGTCCAGATATAACTCCTGGCATTCCGGATGGTGTCCTCGATCGTCACCGTCAACGGCACACAACCAACGCTATCCCCACGGCCATGGGTGATGACCTTCAAACCAGCCGATACGCCCGCGAACGTAAATTTGATCTTGACTGCCGCTTCATTACACCCTTTGGAACCCGTGCCATTGGTACGCTGCCAGGCGCTGGTGCTGGTCGGGAAATTGGCGCCGCCGTAACAGTTGGCACAGATCGCCTCATAGATCGCTCCCTGCTTGTCAAACCGGCTGGTGCCCCCATCCACATGATCCCCAAACACTCCGTTGACCTGTCCAAAGAAAGAACCGTACAACTGGCTGGACGCATTCTTTTGCAATACAAAGAAATAAAAATCGGCCCCATCGGTAGTACTCTGGGTCGCGTCGCCCGTAGGCGTCAGGCCAGTAGTTCCGCTATTGTAATAACCCTCATTGGCATAGAGATCGGCATAGCCGCCCCATCCCGCGACATAGACGTTTTCGCACCGGTCTACCAGGAAGGCCGTCGGCGATATATTCGGGAAAGTAGTATTGCCAGGTCCAAAATTGGCCGAATAAACGATCCCCGTCAGGTCGGGTTTTAACTTGGTAATAAACTGCTTGCCCTTAGCCTGGTTTATTCCATCTGTAGCAGTAGAGTTCCATGGGGAATTGACGATCGGGATAAGCCCGTTCGTCGTCCCGGTGATATAAGGATAACCCTTGGCGTCAAATTCGAGCCCATAGATCAGATCGGTTGAGGCAGTGCCGAAGTAGGAACTCTTGAGAAGGGTCTTGCCGTCATTGCTGATCTGGGAAACAAATCCATCCTGTAAGCCGCCCCAGCTGGGCTGATAGACGGTCGAATTGGTGCCCGGGAAATTGTTGCTCATCGTTCCGCCCGCCAGCCATACGGTATTGTCCGTAGGATTGATGTCCAGAACAAAGGCGGCATCAGCACCGGCCCCGCCGATATAACCGGAGGAGAGAACAGCCGATGCATTGGGATTCGTTTTTATAAAAACCCCGTCCTGCCCCCCACCGCTGCTCGCTTGAAAAGCATTGACGGTATAAAAATCGGAGGATTGGGTACAGGTAGCGACATAGATATTATTGCTGGCATCCAGGATGACTTCTCCCCTGCCGTCATCGCCATAATTGAGCCGCAGGTCATGAGCCCCCTTATTATACGTATCTCCCTGACCCGCCGGCGGCGCCGCATATTTGGGATAATAGTTCACCCCATCCGATCCGGTTCCTCCGATCTTCAGGCTCCCAAGCAAGCCCGTCCCATCGGAGTTGAATTTGGTGATAAAAATATCAAACCCGCCGGTAGGCCCAAAAGTCGCTCCATTCAGCACAGGATAGTTGGTAGAGCTGGTTCTCCCTGTCACGATCAGGTTTCCGCCGGCATCGACAACCATGCTATGCGGCTGCTCGTCGCCGGAACCGCCCAGGTAAGTAGCATATAGACGGGTAGAAAGACTCGATCCGAACTTCATGATACCGATATCATAGTCCCAGCCCTCACTGCCATCCCCACCCTGGTAAGAGGTCTGATAAGCGCCGGGCGAAACCAGGTATCCATTCCCCGGCAAAATATCTTCGTTCAATACGATACCGCCCGCATAAAAGTTACCGCCATTGTCATAGGTAGCAGTATATCCCCAGTTGTCGGATCTACTGCCGGTGAACGAACAATACACAACCGGAGGATCGATCACCAGCGTGGTGCCCGGCGTATGATTCTTCACCTTGAACTGAACGCGATTGCCGGACAGCAGCACATAACTGCATTCGACAGGCGTTCTGCCCGCACCGCTCAGCTCATAGGAATGCGGCTCCAGTTCCTGTACCGTCCCTACCGTCGTCTGTACATACAGTTTGTTCTTCTTTATAAAGAGCTTGTCCTGCCCTTCGTATTTCATCACGATCTTATTCTCGTCAGCCCCCGGATGAACGACAATATCATATTTCACAAAACCCATGTCGGTATAATAGTGGACGTCGATACCATCATACATATTCTGATAAAGCAATCCGAGATATAACTGACAGTGAGTAGCCCAGTTCTTTTGATCACCGATAAAATAGTTGTTGAAGGAGCCAAGCGGCTTATCGGGAGTGAGAACTACATTGGAGTTGGCATTTTCAAACGTGACCCTGTAGGAATGGGAGTGCATCAACAGGGGATTGGTCGAAGTATCACCGGAACCGCCCCCGCCCTTCGTAGCACCGCCGGAACTTCCTCCGCCCGAGCCGCCGCCCGAACCGCCATGGCCATCCGCTTTACCCGCAGCTCCCGATGAAGTAGCGGTGACCGTAACCGTTGGAGAGGAAGAAGACCGGACCGAACTGCCGGAGACGGCGGAGGATTTTAATTGCCGGTCGCCATGCATGATCTTGCCTATCCGGACAATATCGTTGGTATCATTCAACAATACGGTAAACCCATGCTGCTGCATGAATAAAGCACCCGTAGACATGCTCGCCTTGAATTTGATCAGACTGGTATCCCACTGCCCCTTGTTCTCAACAAACTCAAGATTGGTAGAGTATTGCGCGCTGAGACGAAAGACAGAAAACACCAGACAGGCGATAATAAGGCATATTCTTCCCAAGTTACTGAGTTTCAGGTTAAATAGGTCCAACCACCCCGTCCTTCCGGGACCCCAACGCCGGAGGGTATACAAATCAACGGGCTGGTCAGGATATCTTACTCCAGGCTGTTTTGCCGTGCTGTGCTTGCAGATACGCTTTTAAAACCTGGTTTTCTTCCTTTTCTAATTCCTGGTCCTGATCCAATACCAGTATCGCACTTTCCCTGGCCAATTCCAACAGCTCCCTGTCCTGAACAATATTAGCCAGCTTAAAGTTTAATAAACCACTCTGTCTTGTCCCCTCAATATCCCCTGGTCCCCGGATTTCCAGGTCCTTTTCCGCAATTTTGAAGCCATTATTGGTCTCTGTAAGAATGTTCATCCTTTCCCTGGCCTCCTTGCCAAGCTTTGGGCTTGTTAATAAGATGCAAAAGCTCTTATCGGATCCCCGGCCAACCCTCCCCCTTAGCTGGTGCAACTGGGAAAGACCGAATTTCTCGGCGCTTTCGATCACCATCACCGTCGCATTAGGTACATTAACCCCTACTTCGATAACAGTCGTCGCCACCATTATTTGTGTCTCGGCAGCCAGAAAACGCTGCATATTGGTATCCCTCACCTCATTGGTCTGACGCCCATGAACCATACTGATCCAATATTTAGGCTCGGGAAACCAGGCCTTTACATTCTCATACCCCTTCATCAGATTTTCGTAATCCAGCTTTTCGGACTCTTCGATCAGTGGAAAGATAATATAGGCTTGCCGTCCCTTCGCCAGCTCGTGACGGATAAAATCCATCACCTGGGGCCTTCTGTCCTCGAAACGATGAACGGTTGATATTGGTTGCCTTCCCGGCGGCAATTCGTCGATCACGCTATAGTCCAGGTCGCCGTAAGCCGTCATCGCCAATGTCCTTGGTATCGGGGTCGCCGTCATGACCAGCACATGGGGGGGAATCTCGGCCTTTTTCCAAAGCCTGGCCCGCTGCGCAACGCCAAACCGATGCTGCTCATCCACGATCGCCAGCCCCAGCCGCTGAAACTGCACGGTATCTTCCAGGATCGCATGTGTACCGATCAATATATGAACCCGCCCCTCCTTCACACCCTCCAACGCTTCCTTTCTCACCTTCGATTTGGAGGAACCCGTCAGCAGTCTCACCTCCAGCTTCATTTCTTTCAAAAGCGCCGAAATCCCTTCGAAATGCTGCCGGGACAGGATCTCGGTCGGCGCCATCATACAGGCCTGGTAACCATTGTCCACAGCCAGCAACATCGCCAGCAACGCAACGATCGTCTTTCCGCTGCCCACATCCCCCTGGACCAGCCGGTTCATCTGTCTTCCACTGCCTGTATCCCGCCGGATCTCCTTAAGCACTCTTTTCTGAGCGCCCGTCAACTCAAACGGCAGATATGAGGTATAGAACTGGTTGAACGTATCCCCTACCTGGGAAAAGACCACGCCCGTCGACGTCCGGTGACGCCTGATCTTTATCAACCCCAGCCTCAGCTGGGCAATGAAGAATTCTTCGAATTTGAGACGAGCCACCGCCTCCCGGTAAAGCTCCGGACCAGTGGGAAAATGCGCCTGCTTATACGCAGCAAAACGCCCCATCCAACGCTTTGTCTGCCCCGTCGCAGGATCTGTATATTCCATCACGGATTCGGGCAGATTTTCCGGCAGATCTTTCTCCTTTAGCTGGACAAACAGCGCCTGGGTCAGCTTCCCGATCTGACGGCCACCTAAACCCCTGACTTTCAATTTTTCTGTAGTACCATACACGGGCTCGAGACTACCCTGCCCCTCCGCCTTCTGACTCGTCAGCGACTCTATTTCCGGATGACTGATCTGTGGACTCCCCTGAAAAAAGCCGACCCGGCCGTACACCAGGAACTCAGACCCGACCTGTACCAGCTTCTGTATCCCATTGATCCCCTGAAACCAGACCAGCTCCAGCGTACCCGAAGCATCTTTCAACTCAGCCACCAGCCGCCGCGTCCTTTTATCACCCAACACGTTGACGCTGGTGATCCGACCCGCGACCTGCGCAAACTCGACACCCGGCACGATCTCCCGGATAAGATTGACCTTCGTCCGGTCGATATGACGATACGGAAATAGCTCCAGGAGATCCTGAAAGGTATAGATACTAAGCTCTTTCTTAAGGAGTTCCGCCCGGAGCGGACCAACGCCTTTAAGATATTCGATGGGACTGCTTAATATTGATGCGGTACGTTGGATGAATCGATCGGTTTCGGCAAATTTAATGGTTTTACGAAGACCTCTATCACTCCCTGCGACTCGGGCCCGCGCCGTGGCGCCATAAAGGAATCCACCTGCATATAGTTCTGATGGAGCACGTCGCGTGTCCTGAAAGGATAAAAGTTATTCAGGTTGGGAATGTATTCAAAAAGCACGAGGTCATAGTATTTATTACGAATCCGCGTCTCAAAGGTGTCCGCCTGCCGGTTGAACATCCCGACCCCCAGGTGATACCACAACGGCAGCTGCCCGTTCTTCTCCAGCGAAAAGGGCACCTCAGCCGCCAGCGGCGTCAGCTCGGACATATTCAATACTTTCAGATCGCCAGGCGCCTGCCCCGGCTGACGATCCGCCCTGTACTTCCTGATCAGATCCAAATTCAACAGCCGGTGAATCCCTTCTACAGTAGGCGCAGGCATCGTGATCTTGTGAAAGGTCGGCAGATCGCACTGTACCCAGTATTCTGTTGGTATATCGGTAGTCGAGTCATGATTGATCATATACGTGTCCTTGTTGATCACATTCTCCCCCGTCGGCGAAGCATTGGAGATCCTCGAAAGAAAAGGCCCCGTCAGCCGCTGGGTATACTTCCACCACACGCCGCTCCACCACAACAGGATACCCGCCATCAAAAGCGCCGCGATAGCAGGACGCTCCGTCTTTATCGGCAGCATAGGCGCCAACAGGGTAAAAATGACAGCAAAGGCAAAGCTGTGAAAGAAGATATTGTTATCGGGCGGCGTATAGCTCGTCACCTGCAGGACCGCGGCCTCCGCAAGCATTCCAAGCCCAAGCACGATAAACAGCGTCGTCTTCGGCTCCCCTTTCAGCTGCTGCCAGAAGCCAGCCATACCCGTACCGCGCCAGCGGGCAACCACCAGCAATACGATGACAAAGCAATAGAATTTGATCCACTGCGATGCCCCAAAAAACTCCGCCGCAATATCGAAGGGACTGACGCGCGATGAATGCGGCGCTTGCCCATGATTAAACCAGTATCCAAATCCATGCGATAGATATGGCGCGATCAATAACAAAAAGGAACCAAAGAAACTCGCAACATAGATCGCCGCCGGCAGCAGTTTCTTTTTCAATAACGCATAGACGACCAGCAAGGCTGCACTCAGAAAGAAGGCCAGCCCGCCGCCATCCTGCTTCGTCATAAAAGAACAGGCGGTAAAAAACCCTGCAGTAACCAGCCAGCCCCAGGAGAAACGCGCTTTTATACCTTCTTCGGCTCTTACCCACCTGAACAGAAAAGCCAGTCCTATTATCTCATAGACGATCACAGAATGATTATACCAGGGCCAGAAGTTAAAGAAGGAATAAGACAAGACGAATAATAACACCGAAGCCATACGAATACCCTTCGGTGTATCGAGACTGACAAGAATACTGCGGAAAGCCAGCCCGGCCACGATATTAATAAATACCTGCGCCTTTATCAGGGACACCATCTTCGCGCCAAAGACCTTGAAGAAAAAGGCCGGGATCACCCAGTACATACCGCCTAAAGGAACCCCAAAGTCCCTGAAGGGCAGTTGACCTTCACTGATACGATAGGCGCCCTCCCAGGATAGGAAGATATTCACCCGATAGGGCAGATGGATAAACAACGGCACACAAGCAAACAGAACGATGATCAGGACTTCCAGTGTAGCTGCCAACTGACGGGTCATGGGCGATAGGGTTAACTTATTAATATTTCCTGGCAATATTATAGATTTTGTCTTTTTGTTTGTACTTTGTCGCGATAATTTAATGTTGTGGCGTATCTTAAACTCTTGAGACCCAAAGATTGGGCAAAAAATCTGTTCCTCTTTATTCCTTTGTTTTTCGGGCGTGAGATTTTCAATATCAGCAAGTTGATCAATGTGTCGCTCGGCTTTATTGCATTCAGTTTTATCGCCAGCAGCATCTATATCATCAATGACTACAAGGACCGTGAAGACGATGCAAAACATCCGGTAAAGTGCAAACGCCCGCTGGCATCCGGCGCGGTATCGCCGTCGACAGCCCTGGTGATCTGCGGAATATTACTCATTGCCGGCTTTAGTCTTGCTATCCTGATCGGAAACCTCACAACCCCCAACGCGGGCTCGCCCTTGTCCGGATTGCGCCATTACAAGTTCCTGACAGTGCTGATCATCTACTTCCTGATCAACCTGGGGTACTCGATGGGCCTCAAATCCATCGCCATCCTCGATCTCATGCTGCTGGCCGCAGGCTTTGTACTGCGTATAAAAGGAGGATCGGTCATCTCTTATGTCCCCCTGTCAGAATGGATCGTCATCATGGTCTTCCTGCTGGCCGTCTTTATGGCCATCGGCAAGCGCCGCGACGACGTCCTGCTAAAATTAAGCTCCGGCATGGACATGCGTAAGTCCATAAAAGGATATAACCTGGATTTTCTAAATATCATGCTGGCCCTCGTCTGCGCCGTCATTATCGTTTCCTATCTTATGTACACGATGTCGCCCATCACCATCGCCTATACGGGATCAGCCAGACTTTATTACACCAGCGTTTTTGTTTTATGCGGAATTATGAGATATTTGCAGATCATTTACGTCTCTTCGGATTCCGGCTCGCCAACTAAGATCCTTTACAAAGACCGTTTTATACAGATCACATTACTCCTTTGGATAGCCAGTTATATCATCCTGTTATACATAAAAGATGTAACCATATTCAATTAGCCTGTTAAGCAAGGACCCTCGATCGGTCGGCTTTAACCCTATAACGCATTAAATTATGCCTACTGTTCTGATCTTGGGCGCCGGCTCGGATATAGCCGTCGCATTGGCCCGTAAGTTTGCTTCCTCTGGTTATTCGCTGCAGCTGGCAGCCCGCAATGCACAACGTTTGCAAGCGCTGCAGTCGGATTGTGCTATCCGGTATAATGTAACGACCACCGTTCATGAATTCGATGCGGAAAAACCGGAAGGACACGCCGCCTTCTTTGCAGGTCTGCCAGTAAGACCCGATATTACCATCAGCGTCTTTGGCTACCTCGGAGATCAGGAAAAGGCAGAGTCGGACTGGAAGGAATGTCACCGCATTCTGCAGGTCAATTACGTCGGCGCGGTATCGATCCTCAACGCCGCAGCAGAGGCCTACGCAGCAACGGAAAGCGGCCTCATCGTAGGCATCAGCTCTGTAGCCGGCGAACGCGGACGGCAAAGCAATTACTTCTACGGCAGCGCAAAAGCCGGTTTCACCGCTTATTTATCTGGTTTGAGAAATCGCCTCTTCCATAAAAAGGTGCACGTACTGACAGTTAACCCGGGATTCGTAGCAACCCGCATGACGGAGAACATGAATACGCCTCCCCTGCTGACAGCCACACCGGAAGGGGTCGCCAACGCCATCTTCAAAGCCATCGAAAAGAAAAAGAACGTCCTTTATGTCAAGTGGTTCTGGCGCTGGATCATGCTGATCATCAAGTCAATCCCTGAATTTCAATTCAAGAAGATGAAGTTATGAGTCAAAAGATCGCCTTTTTCGATTTCGACGGCACCATCACCACAAAGGATACACTGCTGGAGTTCATCCGGTTCAGCAAAGGGAAGGCCGCCTTTTACGCCGCTTTTGCACTGAACAGCCCCTGGCTGGTAGCCTATAAACTAAAACTGATCCCCAACCAGACCGCAAAGGAAAAGGTACTCTCCTTCCTGTATAAGAATATGCCGCTGGACGACTTCCTGGCTAAGTGCAATGAATTCGCAGCAACGGAATTACCCGCACTGATCCGCCCCAAAGCGATCCCCGAGATAAAAACACTGCAGGAAAAAGGCTTCGACGTCGTAATCGTTTCTGCTTCGCCGGAACCCTGGATCGCCCCCTGGGCAGCCCGGATCGGCGCCAACCTGCTCGGCACCCGACTCGAAACCCGCGAATACAAAGGCCGCATCTGCCTGACCGGCAAGATCGACGGACACAACTGCTACGGCGAAGAAAAGGTCCGGCGTATCCGCGCGGTCTACGACCTGTCCGGACATACGGAGATCTATGCATACGGAGACACATCCGGCGACAAACCGATGCTTGCGCTTGGAACAGCCTCATTTTTCAAACCCTTCCGCTAGGTATATGGATATCGTCATCGTTGGCTTACAGCCCTGGTATTACGAGATAGGAAGCAACTGCCGCAATATTGCGCTGCAGCTGGCACGTCACCACCGGGTACTGTACGTCAATCTACCCGTCAACCGTAAAACTTATCTGTCAAAAGATCAATCCCCCGGTATACAGGAACACGTCGCGGTAATAAAGGGCAAAGGGGAAACGCTGCGCCCGATCAGCGGACCGGCATTGGCAGCCCGCAGCGCAGAAACAGGCATCCCTACCCCATCTGGAACCAGTTCCGGCAATCCCTTCCCCGCGCCCGGCATGTGGGAATTGTATCCCCCCACCATCGTCGAATCCATCAACGCGATCCCTATCACCCCGATCTTCAGCGCCATCAATTACTTCAACAACAAACGCTTTGCAAGAGATATCCGCAAAGCCTGCGATACGCTGGGATTCAAAAATATCATCCTGTTCAACGACAACGATATCTACAACGGCTATTTTCTAAAGGAACTGCTCAAACCCGCACTCTATATCTATTATATGCGCGACTTCCTGCAGGGCTTTGGCTACTGGAAACGACATACCACCGTTCTGGAACCAAAGCTGATCGCAAAAGCCGACGTAGCCGTCGCCAATTCTCTTTTTTATACGGACTATTGCAAGGAACGCAACCCGCAATCTTTTTATATCGGCCAGGGCTGCAATTTTGATCTCTTCAACACGGAGACGCAACAGCCAAAACCCGCCGAACTGGAAGGACTAAAGGGCCCCATCATCGGTTATGTCGGAGCGATCGACAGTACGCGGCTCGACCCGCAGATAATAAAGATCATCGCCACCCAACACCCCGACTGGACCATCGTAATGGTAGGCCCCGAAGACGCACCTTTCCAGGCAAGCGACCTTCACCAACTGCCCAATATTCACTGGACAGGCAGGAAACCGATGACCTCCCTGCCCGCCTTTGTAGCGCATTTCGACGTCTGCATCAACCCCCAGCTGGTCAATATCGCCACCAAAGGCAACTACCCGCTGAAGATCGACGAATACCTGGCCATGGGAAAACCGGTGGTTGCAACCCGGACGCCAACGATGAAACTGTTCGAAGATCATACCTGGCTGGCCGATAAACCGGAGGAATACCCGGCCCTGATCGAAAAAGCGCTGACCCCTCCATCGCCGGAGACCATCGAAGCCCATATCCGCTTCGCCAGAAATCATACCTGGGAAAACTGTGTCAACGAACTATATACTATCATTGGAAAGTTCATACATGAATAAGACAGCCCCGGCCGGCGAGCCGTCACAATCGGGATTACACGGCCGCATGCGACCGACCGAAAGCCTGTCCCGACCTTTGGCCGACAGCCGGCAACGCAAGCTGCTGATGGGCATCATCGCCCTCGGCGCGCTGCTTCGTATCGGCATTTGCTTCTTTGCCCACCTGCCCGTTATGCACCATGACTCCTTCGAGTACTTCAAACAGGCAGACACCTTACTGGCAGGAGGCTATACTGATTTCTTCCCCAATGGCTATCCACTCATGATCGCCGCGGTAAAAGCCCTCACGCCGGCTCATACGATCGGCGCACTGCTGCTGGTACAAATCGCCATGTCGGCTGCAACGATCTGGTTTGCCTACGACATGGGAGCCCGTCTCTCCGGCAACGTAAAGACGGGACTTATCGCAGCAGCCCTTCTGGCAATCTTTCCATCTCAGATCAATTATGTACGCTGGCTGACGACAGAAGTACCGACCGCCTTTTTCCTGTTCGGCGGCTTCTTCTTTTATCTCAGAAAACAATATAGCTGGGCAGGCCTTTTCCTCGGATATGCGACGCTGGTAAGAAGTAATGTCTCGCCGGTATTCCTGCTGCTCTTCATCGCCCATTTCATCCATTATCGCCGCGAACCTTTGTTGCAGCGTATCCCGCTGAAGCTGATCGGCGCCACCCTCCTGCCCCTGCTGGCAATCGGTTTTTATTGCCAAAACAAGACGGGAAAGTTCTCGACCGCCGGAAATAACCAGATCAACATCCTGTATGCCGTAACGGCTTCGGGTTCCTACATCGACTTTGGTCTGGCCGATAAGATGCCCGGCATCAACACGACCGGCAAAGCCGTTCATTTGTACATCGAACATGCCAAGGCCGATCCCACTGGTTTTATCAAACAAAAGCTCGCCAATTACTGGGAGCTCTGGGGCTTCTTCGCATCCTCCGCCAACGGCGGCCGCGGCATCGGCTCACGCCTGCTGCTCGGCGCCGGAAACCTCTTCCTCCTCGCCTTTGGCCTGACCGGCTGGTGGATGCAGCGCCGTAATTTTAATGTCGCTCTCCTCATTCTTCCCTTTGTTATCGTGACCATCCTTCATACGATGCTTTTCGCGATGCCTCGCTATACTTACCCCGTAGAACCCTTCCTCCTTCTGCTCGCCGCCTTCGTCTTTGTCCGACCAGGATCTGACGCATCAGCCAGCAAGGCCCAATAAAAAAGGGCCGCTTCACGAAGAAGCAGCCCTTTAGTTATAGCTATGATAGGCAACAATTACTGTTTTACAAACATCTTAACCGTGCGTCCGGTGCTTGCACTGTTGATCTTCAACACATAGACCCCGCGGCCCAGACCGGAAACATTCAGCGTATAATTGACCGGTCCTGCACTCTTTGTGTATTCTGTCGTCATCACATTCACCCCCGCAGCATTGAATATCTGGATGTTGAGTTTCTCGTCAGCAGAAGACTGATACCAAATGTTCAGCACATCGATAGCAGGGTTTGGATACAGCTTCACTGCATTGGTATAACGCTGTTCGCTGTTCGTCACCACGATCTGCACTTCGGAGATAGCGCTCTGTCCGGAGCCGTCCTTTACCTTCAGTTCGAATAGGTAAACCCCTGCGACAAGCCCCGAAGCACTGGTCGTAACCTGGTCAGGAGAAGCCAGCGTCGCAGTAGAAGGACCGCTTACCTCCGTCCATTCGTAGCTGGTGATGGCGCCGCTGCCATCACTGGAAGCGGAACCGTCGAGGGTCACTGCATTAATAGGCAGACTTACCGTGTCGCTCTTACCGGCATTGGCAATCAACGTACCGTCAGGAGTAACCGTGATCATTACCTGGTCGGTGGCCGTTGCGCCGGTGTTATCGGTAACCTTCAGTTCGAAGACATAGCTTCCGGGCTGCATACCATATACGTCCGGAGTCGCCGTCAATGAGTTGGTGATCGTAACCCCTGCAGCACCCGATACTTGTATCCACTGATAGCTGGTGATCGTACCACCGGCATCCGTAGAACCTGTGCCATTCAAAGATACATAGGCAACAGACTGGCTGACATCCTGGTCAGGACCCGCATTCGCAACCAGCGACGTGCTGGGCTTGGATACGGTAACAGTAACCTGGTCGGCGCCAGCCTGACCGGAGGCGTCTGTAGCCAGCAGCTGGAAGACATAAGTCCCTTCAACCAGGCTGCTGACCGTTGTGCTGTTGGCATCAGGCGCGCTGACGACAGCAGCAGAAGGACCACTTACCTGTAACCAGCCGTAGCTGACGATCGAACCACCGGTCTCACTGCCGCTGCCCGCAAGGGTCGCGCTGCTCGTCGGCAGGATGATCGTTTGGTTATTACCGGCGTTAGCCGATGGATAACTCGATGAGGCAACAGCCGTAGACCGGACGTTGATGTTTATATTATCGGAAGCAGTTACGCCATTCTTATCTTTTACGGTAAACTTAAACACATAAGTACCCGCTACCAGACCCGCCATCGTGCAATAGCCGGAGGAGGGAGACATGATGAAAGCAGAAGCGGGACCGCTCACCTGCGACCAGGAATAAGCCGCGATCGATCCGCCCTTCTCGGAACCAAGTCCGTCAAGCGTTACGCTGTTGACCGGCAGCACGATGCTTACGTCAGCGCCGGCATTGGCGACGGGTGTCGGCGGAGCCGCATTGACCGTAACCGTCACGGTAGCAGACGCGGTTTTACCCAGCTTGTCGGTTACCGTCAGCTTGAAGACATAGGCGCCTTGTACCAGACCGCTCATCGTACAGTAGGCGGCTGCTGGCGTAACGATATAGGCTGTATTAGGGCCGCTTGACTGGCTCCACGCATAGGAAACAATAGAGCCATTGGTCTCGGAGCCGGAACCATAAAGCGCAATGCTGTTGGTTGGCAGGGTGATCGTCTGCGCGGAACCTGCACTGGCAGAAGGCGCTCCGGCAGCTGCAGCATTGACCGTAACGGTCACCTGGTCCGTACCAGTCTTGCCTTGCTTATCGGTAACAGTCAACGTGAACACATAGGAGCCCTGCACCAGATTGCTTACGGTAGTCGATGCAGCCGTTGCCGTACCGATGGTAGCCGTAGAAGGTCCGCTGGTTTGTTTCCAGGCATAGGAACTGATAGACCCGTTGCTCTCTGTACCGCTGCCCGTCAGCGTAGTGCTGCTGGCAGGCAGGGTGATCGTCACATCACTGCCGGCATTGGCGGTGGGAGGTCCCACTACAACAGCAGCCGGATTGACCAATACGTTGACCTGGTCAGTTGCTGTATTACCCAGTTTATCTGTTACGGTCAATTGGAAGACATAAGTACCAAAGGCCGTCATCGCGCTTACCGCAGTCGTAGCTGCCGTCGGAGAAGCAATAGTAGCGCTGGCAGGACCGCTCACCAGCTTCCAGGCATAAGAAGCGATCGTGCCGTTGGTCTCACTGCCGGAACCCGTCAGGGTTGTGCTGCTGGTCGGCAGGGTGATCGTCTGGTCGGCGCCCGCGTTGGCAACGAGATTCGAGACAGCCGCAGGTTTTACCGTAACCAGCATCGTATCGGAAGCGGTTGTACCGGCCGCATCAGTCACGGTCAGCGCAAATTTATAGGTACCCTGCACCAGGCTGCTGACAGCAGTCGAAGCAGAGGTAGCAGCCGCAATCGTAGGCGTAGAAGGACCAGTCACCATTACCCATTTATAGGAAGAAATGGTGCCACCGGTCTCAGAACCGGAGCCTGCCAGCGTAGTGCTGTTCGTAGGCAGCGTGATCGTCTGATCCGCACCTGCATTAGCCACGGGTTTAAGCGCTGTACCCACTGTAACCGTCACCGTTGCGCTATCTGAAAGCCAGCCGTTGTCAGTGACCTTCAGCTGAAATTTATACGTACCGGTTTTCAGTCCGCTGAGATTCACCTTTTTCCCGGAAGGAATGCTGATCGTCGCAGTGCTGGGACCGGAAACCTGTGTCCACAAATAATAAACGATAGCTACGTTATCCGTAGAGCCGGATCCATCCAGCGTTGCCGTCGTGCCGCTGACCGTCTGGTTGGAACCAGGCACAGCCTTGGGAGCGGTATTGGACGGGATCGCATAGATCGGGCAGGCCGTAGCCGTTGGATGAGAGATACAATAAGGAGACGTAGACTGTATCGTCTTTGTATTGGTAGAAGCAAAAGGATTGATCGCCGTGATATAAGGAACGTCAAAAGAGTTGGGATAAGTCGCGCCGATCGTTCCGTCGATATAATTCGCGTCCATGACCCCATTGGCCAGTACGCCATACTTGTTACGACCCCAGGAATATAGCTGACCGTTGGCGTCTACCGCGAATTTGTAGAATACAGCCTGAACCCCTTCCGACAACTCAACGAAATTATTGATACCCGGTGCGATGTTAACGGGTTTATGCTGCTGACACTGCGCCGTACTCATATCCCAGTTCCACGCATAGTAAGCATAAGTCGTACCGCCATAAGGAGCCGGGTTGACGGTATATTTTGAATAGTCGATATGAGAACCGTTACCAGCCTGACCGCATTCGGAACCGCCCCAGGCCCAAAGAGTGCCATCGGTAAGGATCGCATAGGTAGTCGTCTGGTTGGTAGAGATCTTAGAGATCGCTGCAGGTAAGTTCAGATCGGAATTGAGCAGTACCGGTGTTGCTGGCGTCGCATAACCTGCCGTAGCAGCAGAACCAACACCCATATAACCAAGGTAAAGTCCCCATCCATAAAGAGAGCCGTCAGTCAGCAGCGCATAAGAATAAAGACCACCGCCAGCGATGTCTTTTGCAGCGCCCGGCAGCGGAAGGATATGCGGACTTTTATAGTCAGCCTGAGCCACATTACCGAGCAACACGTTGTTCCCGCCATTGCCGCCCCAGGTCCATACATTACCCTTGGAGTCCAATGCAATGGCGATATTCTGCACCATGACCTTCGTGATCACCGTTCCGGCAGGGAAAGGAACCTGTACAGGTCTTGTATTGACACGGCCATAAGTACCGTCGCCGCGGTAACCGCCCTGCGTATTACCCCATACCCACAACGTGCCGTCTGATTTGATCGCATAGATGATGGCGCCATAACCAGCCCCACCCGTAAAGATCGAAGAGGCCATCTTCGTCATCGTCACATTGGTGAACGCGTTACCGGCGCTATCGGTCGGGATCGCCTGAAAGGCTTTGGCCGTACCGGATGTAGTGCCATTACCCATCGAACCATCCTCGTTAGGACCAGCAAAATAAACGTTGCCGGACATATCGATAGCAGTCGCCGTATGAAGACCAGATGCTACAAACTTGATTTGAGTATTTGCGCTGGGAAATTGACATTTTATTGGGTATCCCATCACCCCTGTATTATTACCTTCGCCATTCCCTCCTGTACCCAGCCCATACAGGGTGTGAGTAGTATTATCCAGGATGAAGTTTTGGTACTCGCCGCTACCTATCGAGTATTTTGCGGTCGACTGCGCAAGAGCAGAAAACGTGATGCCACAAAGAGCCAGCAGTGACAGTAAAAATGGTTTCATAGTTGGATTATTTAGGATATTGAATGAAGCCGGAATGTGCTGTTAAACATTAAGCTTTTAGTTTGGATATTAGCAATTTTAGCAACAACCGTTAGTCTACTATATTGGATATTAGGTCGAATGTTGGACATTGTCTGGATATCGGATTAAAAGGATTTTAATGTACCGGGGAAAATATCAAACACTATACCAAATAGGGGCTTGGAGGTATGAATTTTGTAGTTTAAAATCCACACTTTTTTAAGTAGCTGATTAATAATCTATATAGAATTTTTCATAATGAGTTAATTACTTAGAGCCGGCAAGTAATTTCCCTATTTGTAGAAATTTCGCAATTCGCAGATAGCCGGAAACGCTCGGGCGATAGTCTTTTCAGCCGTCAGACCAGCCCCCGGGGAGCATTCGGAAATTGTATGGAGAAGGATATATTTTTATCAACACCGGAGCGAACCTTCAACTAATGCTCAGAAGGCATTTTAGCAGACACTTTATATTGGTTGCACGGAGTACCATCCGGATGAAGCAGACAATAAGGAGAAGTCACCAGTTTGTTTTCTTTTAATGAGAACGGGTCCACAGCCGTCACCTTTGTTACATCCCAGGAATTGGGATAGGTAGCCAGAATATCGTTGCTCGCGCCAACGATGCCATTACCCAATACGGAGCCCTTATTACGACCCCAGGAATAAAGCTGACCTGACGCCGTCAGCGCATAACTGTAAAATACGGCACAGCCGCCGCCATACACGCATATAAAGTCTTTAACTCCAGGCGCTAACCGCACGGGTTTTTCGACCAGTTTTTGACCAGGACTCCAGTCCCAGGCATAAGGAGGATTGTGTTTGGCATAATCGAGCTCTTCGCCATTACCGACACAACCGCAGGCATTATCGCCCCAACCCCAGAGAGTACCGTCGGTAAGGATGACGTGAGTAGAAACGCTATTGGTAGTGACGGATGCAACGGGATGGGGAAGCCGCAGATCGGTCGTCAGGTCCTTTGGCGTCAACGGCGCAGGCGCCTGATGCGCCCAGCCGCCATTACCGATACACAGGTAAGACGTTAGATATCCCCAACCATAAAGGGTTCCATTAATGCCCAACGCATAAGAAAAGAAGCCGCCCCCGGCGATATCCTTTGCCTTTTGCGGCAGCGGCAGCTGATGCGGATGCGTGTAGTCGGTCGTGTTAGTCCCCAGTAATTCCTTGCGGTTGTTGCCGCCCCAGGTCCAGACAGTGCCATCACTGGCCAACGCTATTATTATAGATCCGGCTACGACCTTGACGATCTTCTTCCCCTTTGGTATATCCACCTGCACAGGTCGTGTGTTCAGCTGCCCCTTTTGTCCATTCCCCCGCATCCCCTCTGTCGTCAACCCCCATATCCAGACGGTCCCGTCCGACTTGAGCGCGATATTGCCGTTGCTGCCCCCGCTGGACCAGCAAACGACCTTGACCACCCCGGTAAAAGGATTGCCGGCGCTGTCTTTTTTGATCTTCACTGGTTGATAACCAATGTCCTCTGTCGTGCCCGTCCCTGATTCCCCCGAGCCGTTGCCGCCCCAGGTCCAGACATTCCCCTCTCTGTCGGCCCCCAGACTGTTGTGAAGCCCCGAAGCCACATCCACAAACCGGACCTCCTCCGGCACACCGACCCGTATGGGAAGCCCCGGCGTCCCGGCATCCCAGGCCACCCCCGCCGTGACCAGCGCACTGCTGATCCCATATAACTTGCCACTCTCGGTATTCAGTATAAAACATTGGTATTCGCCCAGACCGACGATATATTTAGGGGAACGCCCACCCGAAGAAGACCCCGGGCCGGATGAACCGGACAAGACGCTCGTACCCGCCGGAGCCTGCGCGTGTAAAAGATTACAAAGGATAAACGATGTAAAAAGGAAGGCGATGCGGTTCATATGGTCATTTCAGGAATATACGCAAAGTAAGAAAAAGGAAGCTATCTTTAAGCCCATTTACTGACCATGCGTTATTTAAGAAATCCCCTCCTCCCCATTGCCCTGCTAAGTGCTCTGCTCCTGCTGTTTCAATGGAGAACGGCCCTGGTTCAACCAGGAGCCGCGACGGATTTTGATATCTATTATCACGCAGCCGGTTCCTTCGATAAGGCCACCCCCCTGTATTCTACTTCAACCACTTCCTTTGACCAATACCTCTATCCCCCGCCCTGTATCCTGATCTTCCGGTTCTTTCACCATTTCCGGGAAAGAACGGCCTGGCTGGTCTTCGATATCCTGATGTACGGATGCCTGATGACGGCATTATGGATTGCCCTGGCCATGGTAAAGACAACCCCGGCCAACCGCGTCTACCTGCTATTCTTTGCGCTGGCCTCCGCGCCGGTTTACCACCAGATGCTGCTCGGGCAGATCAACGCCCTCGTGCTGCTGCTTTCCATCAGTTATCTCTATTGGTATAAACGCAGACCTGTACTGGCAGGCGCCTGCCTGGCCTGCGCCATCTGGATCAAGGTCTATCCTGTCCTGCTGCTGGCCCCGGCACTTTTCTACGCCCCAGGCCGAAAAGCCTTCGCCTGGACCATCCTCGCCGGAATCCTCGTCCCCCTGCTGTGCCTGCCCATACTTTCCTTTCATCAATACCTGGATTTCGCCCGGACCCTGGCAGCCCTCTCGCAATATACGGCCGCCAATATCATCAATCAGTCCTTTACGGGGTTCAGCATGCGGATCATGCTGCCCTGGCAGAACGGCTTTTCCTGGCCCAGCGTTTACTGGATACCAAGAGCAATTAAGATATTCAATTATGCATTATTGCTGCTCGTCCTCATAAAGTCCATTATCAAGGTCAAACAGAGCTTTTTCCTGAGCGGCATCATCATTTTGGCCGCCTGCGCGGTATTTTCCCCTTTAGGCTGGGGTCACACCTTTGTCTTTTGCCTCCCCTTATGGCTGGCCGCCTTCGCCCAGTGGAATGACCCCGACCTGAACATACCGCTGACCAGGATATTGACCATCGTGCTGGCCCCGCTTTTGCTTATCCCGGTATACAACCATCCGGGGCTGCTGGACCGCTGGCCGCATATCATCGGAGCGCTTTACTTTTCCCGGTTCTTGTTCATTACGCTATTCTTAATTTTTTTAATCGGGAATCCCTTTGCAAAAAGCAATCTCACAAGCGATTAGCCGTTCTCGTACCGACTTTTTATCGTATGTTTGAGCGCCCCTGCACCATTCCTTATAAATTCTTAGGCCGTTGAAGAAAGTCTTTTCATCATACTGGATCCGTTCTGCATTCTTTTCCCTGCTGCAGCGCTTCTCCGTTACTTTCTTCGGATTTGTCAATATGGTCATCCTCTACAGGAACCACTCGCTTTCCAGGTCACAGGTTGGTATATGGTCGCTCTTTCTGGCTATCACGACAATCTTCGAACAGTCAAAGGTCGGTCTCCTCAAGAACGCACATATCCGTTATGTCAGCAGCAGCGACGACGAACACGAAAAGGTGGTCATCGCTTCTTCTTCCTTTCTTATCAATGCAGCCATTACACTGATATTTATCGTACTGATCGCTCTTTTCTCCAACTGGGTCGGCGCCATATTTCATTCGGAGAATGAACTCGGATCGATGTTCCAATGGTTTATCCCGGGACTCATCATCATGGTGCTGTTCTCCCACCTGGAAGCCATCCAACAATCTTTCCTGGATTTCAAAGGGGTATTCGCCGGTTATTTTGTACGACAGATCGTCTTCTTTGTATTTCTCGGAGGCAGCTGGCTGCTTCACATTCCGTATACGCTGCGTAATGTCGTTATTTATCAGTCAGCAGGCTTTCTCTGCGGAACGATCGCGATCTGGTACTATAGCCGGGCTTATCTCCATTATAAATTCATCCCCACCAAAAGCGGCGTCATTCAGATCGTCCAATACGGCAAATACATCTTTGCATCCGGTACCATCTCCCAGATGTTCACCAATCTGGACCAGATGATGACGGGAAAGTTCAAGGATACCAGCATGGTCGCTCCCTACAATGCGGCCCTTCGGATCAACAGTCTGCTGGACGTCCCTTCCTATGCAGCCGCAGATATCCTCTTTCCAAAAAGTGCACGCGCATCCATGGAACAGGAAGAAGGCAAAGTACGCTACCTCTTCGAAAGAATGGTTGGCATCCTGCTGGCCTTTAGCGCTCCCATCGCCCTTTTTATCATCCTGTTCGCCAAACCGATCATCTATATCATCGTCGGCAGCCAGTATATCTCCGCCGCTCCTATCCTGCAACTGTATATGATCACCGGCCTGATCCGCCCCATGCAGAATCAGTCGGCCAACCTCCTCAATTCCATCGGCAAACAAGCGATATGTTTCTGGATGAATACCGCAGCACTTGTGCTTAATCTGCTGATCAACTACGCCTGCATGCGCACCATCGGCTTTTATGGCGCAGCCGTCGGCAGCACACTCAGCTATTCGGTCGCATTGATCGCCTGGTGGATCCTTATGCGCAAGCTGATTGGATTTGAAGGAAAGAATATCTGGAAGTACATGCTGGAGTCCTATATGATGATGTACGGCTTTGCGATAAAACTGCTCCGCCGCGGCAATACGGGCGGCACGCCGGAAAACAACACGGGCGGACCCGGCAACATGCCCGTCTTACCCGATCACCCCTCAGAACCTATCTCCCACCCGACATCCGATCTTCCAGTCGAGTAAGTACTCAACGCTGCACCCTCACTCTTTCCTCCAATCGGGCAACCACTTCCGCATCCTTTTCGGTGTCGAACTTCCGGGCAAATAATTTATCCGTCGCCAGTAATGCAGGCAGATCAGCCATCGTCAGCAACTTGGGATTGGCGACATGCTCCGACCAGTCGATATAAACCAGGTGTTCCTGCACCTTGTCGCGATATGCGGGATGGTTATAAATAATCGTAGAAAAGATCAGTTCATCGGCGCCCCATACGTATTTGAAGAACCGCACCACCTCGGGATGCCGCTTCAGATAGTCCAGCATAAACGCTGCGCTTTCCGACGTGATCGTAAACCAATTGGAATGCCCTACCACCTCGTGCCCGGCAACAGGGTATTTACGGCGAGGCATGATCTTATTGACCAGCGCCTCCAGCCGATATTTTCCTGGAATGCTCAGGTTGTGAAAATTGTACTTCCAGGTATGTAAAGCCGCGTCCTTCCACCATTCATGCCCATCGGATTCACGGAGACAAGTGATAAACTCGGTCCCCTTATTAGCCACCAGATACTGGTAGATCTCCTCCATTGGTTTGATCGGAAAGTCCTGGGCCGACATCACGTGGATATATTCGTATTTGCCCCGATCCATCACCTCTGCGATACCATCCAGCGTCGCCTGAACCAGGCTATATTTCCCCCAGAAAACCTTTACCCGGTTACGAACCAGGAACACCCGGGGCCGTTCAGCCAGGTATTCGAACGGCGCCTGATCGGATTTGCCGTCGATATGAAGATAAAGGTCAAAAGCAGGATGATCCATCGCCCGGAGCAGCCGCTCCACTTGTTCGGGATTCTTATGAGCAAGGATCAGACAACCAATCCGCATGGGTTCGAGTTTTTGGTGATCACCCCCGATTCGCTAATGCCGTGAAAGCAACGGGGTTATTGTTTTGTTGAATCTTTATACAGGGTATTGCTCACTTCCGTCTTTGTATGAACGGTATGGATAAAGGTTTGATTCGACTTCTTGATCTGGAACAAAGCGCCGACCATCACAAAGATCGCCTTTGGCAGTCTTCCGATGGCAACCAGCAGATCCTTGTTGAACAACTGCGATGGGACACCCAGCAACAACGTGATAAAGTAAAGCAATCCGAGGCCAAGCGCGATCAGCCCCCAGCTCAGACTAAAAAGGAAACCGCCGGCCACCAGCAAAGGCAGCAGTACAAAGAGGAACGCACGCGGAAGAACCAGGTTGCTGGCCACCGCCAGGTTAAAATAAGAGAGATTTCCCCGGAACAACTTCCCAAAGGCCGGCAAAAAGAACCGTTTCAGATAAATGAACTGGCTCGACACCCAGCGTTTCCGCTGCTGCTGGAAAGCCTCGGAAGAATCCACCTTTTCGTCAAAGACAAGCGCGTCTTCCAGGTAGTGGATGCGAACACCAGAACCAACCACCTGCAGCTGCAGGATCTTGTCAAAACCACCCACCGCAGAGATCTCGCTCAATATCTTTTTTATCCGGTCGTATTCAAAGCTCATCCCCGAACCGATCACCGAAGAAGAAAGCCCTAGCGCATATGGGCCCTTACGGAAGATATGATTGTTGATCGCCTCGCTGCAGGCATCCAGGATCGCAAAAGAGGTATCGAGATTCTTGGCAACTCTTCTGCCCTGCACCGCCCGAGCCCCGCCAGCAAAGGCCGCATCGACCAGCCGCAGAAAGTTCGGCGCCATCATATTGTCCGCATCACAGATCAAAGCGATATCGTACCGGTCGGGGATCCGGCTGAAGGCCTCGTTTAGGGATTTCGTCTTCGTACTCTTGTCGAACGCTACTTCCAGCACCGTCAACGGCAGCTGCTTCAGCTCGACAATCGTCTCCGGCTTAAAGGAATCGGCAATGATAAATACACGGTATTTGTCGGCAGGATAATCCTGCTGGAGAAGATTCTTTGCTGTAGAGAGGATGATGCCGTCTTCCCGGTAGGCTGGAACCAGCACGGCAAAGCTCCGCTTTTGGGCGTCGGGAACCTGGGGATCCTTCCTCTTCCGGAAAAAAAGTCTTCCGGAAAGGGAAAACAGAAACAGATAACCCACCGAAAGCGCACAGTATCCAAAACAGAGGAGAAAAAGAAGATATATTATTTTATGGAAGAACATATTGAAATAACAATTTGGAAGCCCTATTATTGTGCCGGGTTCTATTATCGAATCCCTATTTATCAGCCCGGTTCTTTTAGCGATTCGCGATCCGTCAGGCCCAATTCCTGGCTTTTGCTTGCCTGCGCCGAAATTAAACATTCAAGTTGATTTTAATCTTTATTTTTAAGCCTATAATTTCCCCTCATGCACTTCTGGCTGTACCTATTCGCAGTATGTTGTTTCTTAATCTTTTACAATTATGCCGGGTATGCGATCCTCGTGGTCTTAGCCAATCGCGCCGGTAAAAAAAAGCGGGACTTCCCCAGGATACAAGACCAGCAGCTGCCCACGGTTTCTTTTATCGTCGCCGCCTATAACGAAGAGTACTGTATCGCCCGGAAGATCGCCAATTCCCTGGAACAGGACTACCCCCGGGAAAAGGTGGAATTCCTGTTTATCAGTGATGGCTCCACCGACCAGACGGAAGCCATTATCCGCGGGTCCGACGGCGTACAAAGTCTTTACCAGCCGGAAAGGCAGGGAAAGTCAGCCGCATTGAACAGGGCGGTGGGGCTGGCAAAAAATGACATCCTCATTTTCAGCGACGCCAATACCATCCTGAACAAGGAGGCGATCCGCAATATCGTCCGGCACTATACGGACCCGAAAACCGGAGGTGTGGCAGGCGAAAAGAAGGTGCTGCCAGCCGCCAACGGGAAAGACCAGGTAGGGGAAGGCGAAGGGCTTTACTGGAAATATGAATCTTTTTTAAAGAAAGAAGACGCCCGATTCTATTCGGTCGTCGGCGCCGCAGGCGAATTATTCTCCTTTCGCCGCAGTCTTTATGAAGCCCTGCCGCATAATATCATTCTCGATGACTTTGTCAGCTCACTGCGAGTGACACAACACGGCTGCCGGGTAGCATACGAACCCGACGCCTATGCAATGGAACTGCCCTCCTTTTCCCTCCAGGACGAAAAGAAAAGGAAGGTACGCATCGCCGCCGGCGGATTTCAGGCTATCGGCTTGCTAAAACCGCTGTTCTGGTTCTGGAAATACCCCCGGCTTTCTTTCTTATACATCTCTCACCGGGTAATGCGCTGGGCAGTCAGCCCCTTTTGTATGATCCTGGCCTTTATCGCCAACGGCGTGCTCGCCGTCAGCGGCGCCGGTACCATCTGGACAGTACTCTTTGCCGGCCAATGCCTCTTTTATGGCGTAGCGGTGCTCGCAGGCGCACGCCCTGGTCTGCAGAAGAAGTCAAAGATCATCAGGCTGGCCTATTACTTTTACTTCATGAACTATTGCGCAGTACTTGGCTTCTTCCGATATCTGAAAGGCGGTCAATCCGCCGTCTGGGAAAAAGCCCGACGCGCTGAAATGGCCTGATGTTCTCACTTCCCAAAAAGAAATGCCGGTTCGAAAGAACCGGCATTTCTTTTTATCCATTCTACTTTTAGAGTTTTACCACTCTCAGCGTTTTCGTTACATCCCCAACCTGAACCTTCACGATATAAGCTCCAGCCGGTGCACTGGCCAGCGGAATGCTGATCCTGTTCGTGCTGGCGCTGACCGTCGTCATCAGACTAGCTACCCGGGTTCCAGACAGACTGTATACTTCGATGGAAGCATTACCGCTGTTAGAGGCCGCGATTTCCACTTCAGCATCCTGCTTGTTCGCCAGGATCGGATTGTTCAGCAGGTTTACGGTGAAAGCGCCCTTGACGGTTACACTGATCACCTTGCTGTAGATAGACTTGCCATCCAGATCGGTTTCCAGGATCCGATAGTAGTTAGCACCATCCAGCGGGCTCTCGTCAACATAACCATACGTAATCACATCAGCAATATTCGAAACCTTTCCGATGGTCGTGAAATTAGCTCCGTCAGCAGAACGTTGAACCTGATAGTAGCTGGCGTTCTCATTGGCGCCAACCGTCCAGTTCAGATTCACATTACCGTTGGAAAGCACACCCGTAAAGCTGGCCCAGGTCACAGGCAGCGGCGTAGAAGCGGAAGCGCCGGAGATAATGGTCATAACCGTCTTGGGGGCTGCAGTAAAGTTTACGCCGGTAAAGGTTACTGTTGTACCGTCATAGCTTGCGGCTCCATTGATGTTCTGCGTACCGGTAGTAAAGTCTCCATCTCCGTCATTGTCTACCAGCAGGCGGAAGTCGCTGGCTGTCGTGCCGGTCAGACTAAGCCCCGTTGTATTGAACGCTACGGTTACAGCGCCTACAGAACCGGTATTCTGAACCAGCCACTGATTAGAAACGCGCTTGCTTCCGGAAGCCATAGACGGCAGGTTCGAGGTAATTTCGGAGAAACCGGCATTGTTGCTGCCCACGATCATATAGCCGCCATCTGTCAGGGAACCGGGACCGGACAGGACCAGGTTACCAGCACCGCTGACACCAGCCGTAGAAAGGCTGTTGGATTGTGTCGTCAGCAAGCCGGCGGCATTATCCTGTGCAAGACCGAAAACGAAATTGTTATAAGCGGAATTCGCTGTTGCGTCCCAAACAGTCGTACCCGCAGAGTTGACAATATTGGCCTTCGTTGCAATACCATATTTTAAAGACAGGTAAGAGAAGATCTGGCTGCGGGCCGCTGTAGTAACAGGACCGTTATAAACGATCAGTTCAGCCAGGCTTCCATAAAAAGGCTCGTCGCCAGCAGTACTGCGGGCGCCAATGATATTCAGCCCATCGTTTAAAACCCGGTTGGTCAAAGCCTGACCGTTCGGATCGGTGCTTATCGTCCCCCCGCCGGAGGCAAGGTTGCTCTGGTCAACCAGGGTCAGGTCGTTGGTATTGTTAGCAGTGAGATTGATCTGAGAAACATAAACGGTGTTTGGAGCATAAGTCAGCACATTCCCGCCTGGTCCTGCAACACCCGTAGTAAAGGGAGAGATCTCAGGCTGATCGCCATAAGTAGCGCCGCCGGCATAGACCCACAAAGCAGCTCCGTCGAAGTTATTGTCAACAGCCGTCCCATTGTTGGGACGCTCACACCAAACGCGCTGGTTGGCGCCGCCTACTCCAACAGTAGAATTCCAGACGGCAAATATGGAGTACTCATGCGCGCCGGCAGCGATCGGCGCACCTGCTCCGCTGGGACCAGTCATAAACTGCAATCCATTAAACGTAACAACAGGCAGGAAATTGATCGCATTCGGAGTAACCGTCGGCTGCGTCCCCGAAATAGTCGTAAAGACATTGGCAGGGTTGTTGGCGTAAGTCCAGGAATTGAGATTGCTTCCGGAAGTGGCGAGAGTGGATGTGGCGTCAGCCTTTATCCACATGGACAGATTGGTATTGACTCCTCCGGGGCTTTGTGCATGCAGCACAGATACGGCGATAAGAGACAAAAGGGTAGTGTAAAGTTTATTCATCTTGTGCGGTTTGACGAAGTTTTAAGGTTAGATCGATAGAATAAAGGCGTGTGGGAGGAGATTGGAGGTAAACTAAAAACCGGGATTCAAAGGATGAATGGGGAGATTCCAGAGGATGGAGGCCGTAAAGATAGGAATTACAAGGATAACTTGCAAACCTTCGGATATGGTATTATATTTGGGCCGCTGAAACCACGGTCGCTAGTACGAGCCAACATATCCATATACTTGAAAATCAACTAATTATTTCTATTAAATAAGGGTTGATCACGCTTTCAGTCCCCTTTAAAATTTATTTTTGATGGATTTCCTGTATTTGTTGAGGATACTGCTAAAAAGAAAATGGCTCATCGTAGGGGCTGGTATGGCTGCCGCAGTCATCGCCTACGTCCTTACAATGGGACAGCCCAAAAAATACCGCTCCTACGCCCAATTCTCAACCGGTTTTACAATTAATGATGAAGTAAAGATAGGCAATGACAATGCGGACATTTTTGCCGCCGACGTCAAGTTCAACAACGTCATTGCCACGATGACCTCTCCCTCCGTGGTCAGTCTGCTTTCTTATAACCTGATCCTGCACGACCTGCAAAGTTCCTCTCCCTTTAAGCACCTGAGCCCCAAACAGCTTCAGTCGCCGGTCTACCGCCAGGTCAACCAAAGACAAGCTATCGAAATATACAGGAACAAGCTGAACAATATGACCCAGCTGGCCTCTTCTAATACGGACGAGAAGAACCTGCTGGAATTTCTGAGCCTCTATGGTTATGATTATAAGTCTCTCAACAGCATCCTCCTCGTACAACGCTATCAGCACACGGACTATATGGAGATCGACTGCATCAGCGAAAACCCTGATCTGTCGGCATACATCGTCAATACGCTGTTCCCGCAATTCCTTCGTTATTACAAAGGCGTCCGCAGCAGCAAGTCCAACGAATCCATCGATACGCTGCAAAGCCTGATGGATAAAAAGAAACAGGAGCTGGACGCCAGGAATAAAGCGCTGGTCGACGCTGGGGTAACAGCCGACATGAACGACGAGAACAGCAGCAACCGGGAAACGGTCAATAACCTCATCTCATCCCTGACCGAGGCGCAAAGCAGACAAACACAGATCACCTATGACCTCCAAAAGGTCAACCAGCGTATCAGCAACCTTTCCGGAGGACCCGCCGCTACCAATAAAACGGACAATTCGATAAACGACGAGCTCGTCATCCTTCGCCGGAATATGAACGACGCCTATCAGGCCTGGCTGAATTCTGGTAAAACCGACGCCGCTCTCGAAAAAAAATACGAAAATCTTAAAACAGACTACCAGGCAAAAGTTGCTTCTTCACAACCCAATATCGGCTCATCGACCCCTTCCAGCACAAACGAAGAAACAAGATCCGCGCTCCTGCTGAAGAAAGGAGACCTTGAAGCCGACCTGAAAGCAGCCAACCAGACCATCGACGATATCCAGGGCAGGATCAATGCGCTAAAAGGAACGCTGTCAAAAGATGCCTCAAAAAGCGCCATGGTAGAAACACTGATAAAAGATGCTGAACTGGCCAACCGGGAATACCTGGCAGCCAAACAGAAATATAGCGACGCCGTCGACATCACCAGCTCTTCAGTCAATAATTTCCGGCTGATCATCGGCGCTCAACCCGCAATCGATCCGGAACCCTCGAAAAGACTGGCTATCGTCGGTATGGCCGGCGCATCCGCCTTTATCATTACCATCCTCGTCCTCGTACTGCTGACCTACCTGGATTCTTCGATCAAGACCCCCGTCATCTTCTCCAAGACGGTTGGACTCAAGCTGATCAGTCTCATCAATTTCATGAACCTGAAGGCAAAAGACCTCAAAGCCATCGTCACTACCCGGGAAACCACGGTGGACGCCTTTGATAACAAGCGGCATAATCAATTCCGCGAAGCCCTCCGCAAGCTGCGCTTTGAGATCGAACACAGCGGCAAGAAGATCCTGCTCTTCGCCAGCACCAAGAAAGGAGAAGGAAAAACAACGCTGATCCAGGCGCTTAGCTATAGCCTGAGCATGAGCAAAAAGAATATCCTGATCATCGATACGAATTTCTGTAACCCTGATCTGACCGCTGCACTCAACGCCGATCCTATCCTCGAAAAGATTCATCCCGATAAAACCAATAGCCGCAGTATCGTAGAACAAGTCCGCGACGCAGCCACCAAGGTCGGCGACCATATTTTCGCCATCGGCAGCGAAGGAGGCGATTATACGCCTTCCGAAGTACTGCCCAGGGAAAACCTGCTGCACCACCTCCAGGCACTGACTGCTGAGTTCGACTATATCTTCCTCGAAGGACCACCCTTAAACGATTTCACGGACAGTAAGGAACTGGTACAATATGTGGATGGAGTTATCGCCATCTTCTCGGCCAACCATATCATCAAACAGATCGACAGACAATCCATGATGTTCTTCAATGAACTCAACGGAAAATTCGTCGGCGCCGTATTGAACATGGTAGACCTCGAAGACGTCAATACCGCCAGCTAGTCCGCCAGTCCGCTATGAGTAAAACACAACTAAAAACAGAAAAAATAATCCCCATGGATTCTTGCGTCCGTATTATGCGCCCCCTGTGTTCCCTATTGGCTATTCTTATTATCCATCATAGCATCGCCCATGCACAGCACTTGGCAGGCGGCCGCAAAAAGACGGACAGCGTCCCCGTCTTCCGCCATGAACCACCAACGGATTCGATGATCGAAAACAGGCTTGTCGCCCTGGCGCTGGAAGGCCCCAGATACTCGGCCTCCAACCACCAGGTGAAAGTATCCGCCGCCAACCTGCAAAAGGCAAAACGCTCCTGGATGAACCTGCTGTCGGTCTCGGTCAACTATAACGACCAGTCCTTCGCAAAACCCTCGACACTCAACCAGACAGGTTATGTCTATCCAAAATATTTCTTTGGCCTGACCATCCCTATCGGTCTCTTCTTTACCATGGGCCCGGATATCAAAGCCGCCAAAGAAACGATGGAGATCAATAAAAGCAACCAGGAAAGCCTGGCCCGCAATCTCCGTACGGAAGTCCTGGGAAAATGGAAGCAATACAGGAATTACGGAGAGCTGATCCTTTTACAGAATACGATCGTCGTCGACCAGCAGACAGTGCTCGCCACCGCAGAAAAGAAGTTCAAAGACGGCGGCTCCTTCGACGACTACAACAAACAAAATCACAGCTATAGCGACGAAAAGGCAAAGATGCTGAACCTTCAGCTCCAACAGGATCTCATCCGACTGGATATTGAAGCGCTGATCGGTACCAGCCTCGACTCGGTAATCAGATAGTATGAGCAACACGCCCCCCACCCCGACAGCAGCAGCAGCCGGATCGGCCGCCATCCCGCAACCGACCAGCAACTCCGGCGCCACCGCAGGCTCACCCGGCGCTGCGCCCACACCCGTCGCAGCCCAGCCAACCTCCGGCAACTCCACGCTTGCTGCCCTCTACCGGCTTTTCTCGAAAGCCTTCAACCTGCCGCTGCTCAATATCAGCCGCCTGGCCTGGGTTGACTACCTAAAAGGCATTGCCATCCTGCTCGTCGTCTACCGCCACGTACTGATCGGCATCCAACGCAGTGTTGCCGCCGCCAACGAACACGGCGCCGGCCTTACACCCGTCCCGGAATACCTCGAGACCGCCAACATGATCTTTTTCAGCTTCCGCATGCCCCTCTTCTTTATCCTCTCAGGGATCTTTATCAGCGGCAGCCTCGCCAAAAGAAGCCTTGGCAAGATACTGGGTATAAAATTCGAGAACCTCATGTACCCCTATTTCATCTGGGTCACCCTGCAGGTCACACTCCAGATCATTCTCGGCAGCAACACGAACTCCAACAGATCCCTCATCGACTATACTTATATCCTCTATCAGCCAAGATCACTCGACCAGTTCTGGTACCTGCCCGCATTATTCAACACCACAGCCATCTACCTGCTGGTAAAACACTACCTCAAGCCCCCTGCCTGGGGACAGATCCTGCTGGGTCTCGCCCTGTACTTCCTTTCTCACCTGGAATACTTCCATAGGATCAGCATGATCTCCGACTGGATGGAATTTTACTTCTTCTTCGCACTGGGTGACATAATCTCGGTCTACTTCTTCCAGGAAAAAACGCAAAACTTCCTCAAGAGCCCGATCACCCTGCTCTGCATTACGCCGATCTTTTTCCTGACGCAATGGTGCTACCTGAGCCACCCCTTTATGGATCATGTGACGGAATCAGGTGAAGCCCCCTTTATGGCCGTTGCGCTGATCGGATGCTTCAGCATGTTTGTGCTTTCCTTGCGGATGCAGATCTGGGGAGTAATGAAATTCCTGCGGATCATCGGCTACCACTCCCTGTATATTTATGTAACCCATGTCTTTGTCGCCGCCCTCGTCAGGGTAGCGCTTACTAAATTCGGACATATCCACAACCCCTTTATCCTGCTGGCAGGTGGGATCTTCTTTGGTATCACCATCCCGATCATATTCTATAACCTCCTGATCGTAGACGGACCGCTGTGGTTTCTTTTCTCGTATAAAAAACGCAAAAAACAAACGGGCTCCCCATCGGCAAAAACCAGCTTACCCTCATGATGAACAGACGTACAGCACTCGGAAGGATCATCCTGACCGCTATTGGCGGAGGTTTTATTTTTGGCGGCTATAAGTGGTACGACTGGCACAAATTGCCCGATTCGGCGTGGCTCATCCAACACAAACCCCTGCTGGCTTCACTGGCCGACACGATCATCCCTCCTACCGACACGCCCGGCGCTGGCGAAGCCAAGGTAGAAGAGTATATCATCGCCATGATCAGGGATTGTATAGACCGCAAGACCGGCAATAAGTTCGTAGACGGACTGAAAGAACTGGAACACTATTGCCACTCGGAATACAGCAAGCCTTTTGAACAGTTAAGCCTGGCCGACAAGAATAAAGTGCTGGATCATTTTGAAAAGAAGGCCCGGCCTTTCAATGCCCTCGTTGGAAAAGCAGAAAGCCTTTACCTGGGTTCCCCCTTCTTCGCCACCCTCAAGAAACTGACGGTAGAAGGCTATTGCACCTCTGAGCTGGGCGCTACAAAAGGACTGTCCTATCTCTATATCCCCGGACACTTCCAAGGCTGTATCCCGCTGCAGCCCGGCCAGAAAAGCTGGGCCACACGATAGACCCCGCACACATCGCCCAAGCGCCAACCGCCCCCTCCAAGCCGCCAACCGCCCCAAAGCGCGGCTAAACTCTTGTCAACACCATCTCGAACTTCTTCTTCTTCTTCAAGAACCACATCTCATAGTAGTTGTAAGACAACCACGCCACACAACCCACCGCCGCCAGACAAACCAGCGGATACACCAGGTCGTACAACCACCTTGCCTCAGGATGCCCGATCTTTGTCGTAAACACCTTCAGCACCAGTTGACAGATCGCGGTATGAAAAAGATAAATACCAAAGGAGACCCGCCCCAGCGTCTTCAACAAGGGGATCTCCAGATGATAGATCGAGTTGTCGACAACAGCCGCCAGCAAGACATACCCAAAAAGGATATCACAGATATAGTGATCCACGAATAACTGAAACCATAATTGCTCGGAACCGATCAGCGAAAGCACATACGCCAGCGCCATCAACGTCATTACTACTTGTATCCAGGGCTTGAAAAAAGTTCTGAAAAAACTGGCGTACCGCTCGCGGTTATAGAACAACAAGGCGGCAATAAGCCCCCCGCCAAACAGATCGAGCTTGTCCGTCAACAACACATAGTTCATCAATACCACCTTTGCCTGCGGCCATTCAGGGAAGAAATGTGGAAGTATGAACACGATAAAAACACGCACCAGGATACTTAACAAGAACATCCCCGCCAACAAACTTTTTAGCCGTCGACGAAAATTGTTGATCAGGATCGGCCAGACCAGATAAAATTGCTCTTCGATACAAACCGACCAGCTCACCTCGAACATCCCTTGATTGCTCCCGACAAAAGCGATCTGCATGTTCACCGAGAATAAGATCAGGAAAACTAAATTCAGCAGCATCGTCGGAAAATCGGTATTGCTGACCCATCCCAACCTTGACGCCAGGTAAGGGCTGAAGAAGGTCAGAAAAAGCCCGTATCCAAGATAAAGCGGCCATATACGCAGCACACGCCGGAGATAAAAGTTGCGATAACTGACCGTTCCACTGGCATCCTTTTCCATCAACAGCAGATAACTGATCAAAAAACCACTGAGCACAAAGAAAAGGTTGACGCCCATCTTGCCCGTCTCATGAAACAAATTATACAGAAAGGGCGGAGCATCGGAATAAGCCTTCTTAAAGTCATAGGAATGCTGCATCAGCACCAGAAATGCCGCTATAAACCGTATCCCATCCAGATTTTTAAAGTAGACCTTCATGTTTAGATTCTGGTTTTGACCAATTCCCACTTTTTCTTTTTGAGCAGGAACCAACGCTCATAATAGTTATAGGACAGATACGCAACGGTACAGGTGATCGTAGCATTGACCACCGGGTAAACTACATCATACAAAAGACGCGACTCGGGATGCCCGATCTTTGTCATAAATACCTTCAGCACCAGCTGACAGATCGCCGTATGAAAGAGATAGACGCCAAAGGTCACCTTCCCAAGGGTCTTTAACAAAGGATGCTCCAGCCGGTAAACGGAATTATCCACCACAGCCGCCAGCACCACATATCCATAAAGTATATCGCAGACATAGTGATCGAAGAAAGTAAGATATACGCCTTCTCCGGAACCGGGGTTGACCAGCGAGATCGTAAACGCCAGCGCCAGCAAGGTCATGATCCACTGCACACCAGGCTGAAACAGTTTTTTGAACAACTCCTGGTAACGTCCCTGACGATAGTCGTACAACAGGATAGCGGCGAACAACCCGCCGCCGAAAAGATCAAGCTTATCGAACAACATCAGATAATTGATATTCAGATATTGATTCGACGGTACAGGCGGACGGACCGCAGGTAGGATATAGTAAAGCAATACGCGCATCAGGATACTCACCAAAAACATCCCCGCCAGCAAAAATTTTAGCTTCTTGCGGAAAATATTGACAAGAGGAGGCCAGACAAGATAAAATTGTTCTTCGATACAAACCGACCAGCTCACCTCGAAGATACCCTGGTTCCAACCCACAAATCCCAATTGAAAATTGACAGCAAAAAGAAACAGGAATAAGCAGTTCAACAGCATCGTTGGCAGGTCCGATCCATTACCCAGTCCCAGCTTTTGCGTAACAAAAGGGGCGGCAAAGGTCAGCACGAGCCCATACCCCAGGTACAACGGCCAGATCCGCAAAACACGACGCATGTAGAAGCTGCGATAGCTGATCGTACCCGTCGTGTCTTTTTCCACCAGCAGCAGATAACTGATCAAAAAGCCGCTGAGAATAAAAAACAGATTCACGCCAAGACGACCGGTATGTTCAAAACATTTTTCGACAAAAGAGATGGATGGGGAATAATTGTATTTAAAAAAGAAAGAATGGTGCACCAACACCATAAATGCCGCCACAAACCTAATTCCATCAAGGTTCTTAAAATAAACTTTCATTTTCGTTCGTTTTCCACCCCGCCGCTCATGCCGCCGGCAGGCAGTATATCGCTCAGGTCCAGGACCCGCTGTTGGGTTTGCTGGGTTATAGGGGTAAAAATAACGTGAATTCGCTATATTTATGCGTAAACATTTCAAATTGAAATACTATGGGCGACCCCAGAAAGGGCAATAGTTACGACGCGATAGTGGTAGGGTCTGGTATCAGCGGAGGCTGGGCAGCAAAGGAGCTATGCGAAAAAGGCCTCAAAACGCTGGTAATAGAAAGGGGTCGGAATGTCGAACATATCAAAGATTATACAACCGCCTTTTTACACCCCTGGCAATTCCCACACCGGCTGAACAATACCATGAAGAACGTGGAAGATGATCCGGTCCAGAGTAATGCCTATAACGAAGGCAGCAGGCAATTCTATGTCAGCGACAAAGAACATCCCTATATACAGGACAAGCCTTTTAACTGGATACGCGGTTATCAGGTAGGCGGCCGCTCCCTGACCTGGGGCCGTCAGTGCTATCGCCTTAGCGATCTGGACTTCGAAGCCAACGCAAAAGAAGGGATTGCGGTAGACTGGCCCATACGCTATGCGGATATCGCCCCCTGGTATGACTATGTGGAGAAATTCGTAGGCATCAGCGGCCGCCCCGAAGGCCTGCCCCATCTCCCCGACGGCCAGTTCCTGCCCCCCATGGAGATGAACTGTATCGAAGATTATTTCGCCGGCCAGCTGAAGCATCGATATACGGATCGTATCGCCACCATCGGACGGGTAGCCAACCTCAGCGAAGGCCATAACGGACGAGGTCCCTGCCAGTATCGCAACCTTTGCGACCGTGGCTGCCCCTTCAGCGGTTATTTCAGCAGCAACGCCGCCACGCTTCCCGCAGCTGCCGCCACCGGCAACATGACCCTGCTGACCGACAGCATCGTCCAGGAAGTGATCTATGACGACCAGCAGCACAAAGTCACCGGCGTCCGTGTCATCGATGCACATACCCATGAGGTGACGGATTACTACGCCCGCATTATCTTCCTGAATGCCTCCACCGTCGCCACCGCGGCCATCCTGCTCAACTCTACGTCCCGCACCCATCCCGATGGACTAGGCAACACCAGCGGACAGGTAGGACATAACCTGATGGACCATTTCACCGGAACAGGTGCCACCGCCCAATACGAAGGCTTTGCAGACAAATATTACACCGGCAGAAGACCCGTAGGTATTTATATTCCCCGCTTCCGCAATACCAGCCCCGCCAATAAACGTAAGGATTTTATCCGTGGCTACGGCTTCCAGGGCAGCGGCGGCCGGTATGAATGGCCCGAACTGTCCTCCTCACCCGGATGGGGAGCCGACTATAAAAGGAATTTGAGTCAACCAGGCCCCTGGTCGCTATGGCTGGGCGCCTGGGGCGAGACCCTCCCCTATTACGACAATAAAGTGACACTCGATAAGGATCAGAAAGACAACTGGGGACTGCCCATCCTAAGGATCTCCTTTGACTACCACGACAACGAAATTGCGATGAGAAAAGATATCCGCGCCTCCGCAGAAGAAATGCTGCACAAAGCCGGCTTCAGGAACATACACTCGTATAGCCATGCCGTGCCTGGCGGATCAGCCGTACATGAAATGGGAACGGCCCGGATGGGACGCGATCCAAAAACCTCCGTGCTCAACGGCAATAATCAATTGCACGAAGCAAAGAATGTGTTCGTCACCGATGGAAGCTGCATGACATCTTCGGCTACGCAAAACCCATCGCTGACCTATATGGCCCTCACAGCAAGAGCCTGTGATTTCGCAGTAAATGAATTGAAGAAAGGGAACCTATAACCCCGCAGCCCACGCTGCCGCCAGCACCCGTATAACCCCACAGCCGCACTAATAATACTTCACGCTCACCCCGGCCGGGAGCCGCCTCTGGTAATCCATCAGCTGCTGCTTCAATACCGGCGCATCTTCGGGCTTCAACGAAAAGAAAGACACGGTATCGTCCCCGCAGATAACGTTATCCTGTATCCCCCAGGTTGCGACCTTACTCCAGTTATGGGTCAGACTATCCCCAAACCACTTCTCATAAAACACCGCCGTCTTTACCTGTTCTCTACGACAAAGACTATCCAGGAAAGCCGGACTCCATATGCCTTTCTTCCTGCTCCTTGCCACGGTGATGTTCCCAAGTCCCCACAAATCGATCGTCTTGCCGGAAGTGAAAAATGAAATGGCCCCGATATCGTTAGCCGCCACAGCATCGGTGTCGTAATAGGTATGCAGGAACTGTCCCATCTGGTACTGCTGCTGATAGATATTGATACATGCCGTGCCCGTCTTTGTAAAGGCAGCACTGCTCCTCAAAAAGAAAGGGAAACAAAGCCCAAACAATGCAATCCCCGCAATCCAGCAGACACCTGCCGGTCTCTCCGCCAGCAGCGCCTTCCCATAACGGACAGCCAGCACCCCGATGATCAGCACCGAACAAAAGACAAGCGAAGCCTCATATCGATACAACCAACCCGTAGAAGCAAAACAAAGCTGCGCCAACACGCCCATCGTCAGCAACAACAACACATAACCATAGGCAGGTCTGATATACTTGTAAAATGCCAGCCAAACCAATGGCAGCAACATCAATAATCGTTGTGTCGCCAAAAGACTGATCCCCGGACGAGGCGTACCCGCCGGTATCCCATCGGTCTTGACCACCGTCAGCCGCTGTACAAGCATATTATCCAGCCAGTGCATGATCCCGCTGACCGACAAGGGAAGACTATCCGATTTCAAAAGCACAGAGTTCGGTAAAAAATAACTTCCCCTGGCAACGGAGTAAATACCAAACAGGATCAAAGGCAGCAAAGACAACAAACCAAGCCGCACACCCAGCCAGAACTGACGATACCACAGCAGTAGCAGACAGGCTACGCCAACCAGGAACATGCCTTCATAACGAATGCCTGTGACCAGCATGCCAAAGACCGGCAAAGCCCAGGGCATCGTCCATTTTGATCCGCTGCCGGAAGAACCCGACCCGAACAATGGTACGGCGCCGCCGGCAGTCCGCACCTCCAGCCACCCGGCAAACCCAAATATGAAAAGAAAGGAAAAAAGACACTGCAGGGTATGCTCCATACCGCAAACCAACAAGATCGGCAACGGCGTAAAGAACAACAGTGATAAAAGTATCCAAAGCTGCGGCCCGCCATTGATCCCCTCCTTCTTTAACCAACGTTGAACCGCCAGCAGCAGCACAACCCCGGCCACGCAATTGACCAGGAAAGGAATGATCACCTGGACGCTGAACACCCGGAACAAGACAGCAAGAAGCACCGAATAAAGGACAGAAGAAGAAGCCGACGCAAATTCATGCGCACTGATCCCCCAGGTCCCATGAAAGGCCAGATTCTTCGCGAGCGCCATATGAATAAACGTATCGTCGAGAGGATAAGTCCAGGCGCCATTGGTTTTCCTAAGAACAGCATACTCGATAACGGAAACCGGCAGCGCCAGCGCCGCCAGGGTCAGGATCATTACAAGTCTAGGCGAAAGCGTTTTTTTCATTGAGAGGGGTTGGGGATCCGTAATCGTTGACGCGTAAAAATATAGCGATAATCGGATAGTAAAAAGCCATATCCGTTATATTTCCAAGAGTGTTTTGCGCAAACATCCCGATATAAAAACAAAAGAGCGCACAGGTTCCCGCCGCAAACACAGGCCGCATCTCTTCGTCCGCACAATTGAAATACCCATATACCCCACGCCGAAGCACCGCATAGTATAACACACAAAGCAAACCCAGACCAATCCATCCAATCTCAAGCGCCATCTGCAGATAACCGCTGTCCGTCTGAAAACCGGCGAGGAAGTGGCCGGGATTAAGGGTCAACCCTGCGTTGCCGGTCGTCCCTAACCCGCCCCCAAACGGATGAGACTGCATATAAGGCCTTATAAAAGCCCGCGCCACTTCCCGGACCTTATAAGACTCATCGTGCGTTCCCGAAAAACTGGACCGAAAACGGTTGATCGTATTATTGTTGTAGACCGGCGCATACAGGATCCCCAGAAACACAACCGCGCCGACAATCGCAAAAGCCCGCGTCCCTCTCCGGTTGATCGTCAACAACACAAACATCACAAGACCTGCCAGGAGCATGACATTCGCCGTTCGGGTTCCAGAATAGGCCATCGCCAGCAACATCAGGATCACACCCAAAAATTGCCGCCGCCGTTTCTTCTTGTCTTTTTCGTTGATCGCCAGTACAGTAAAGAAAACGCTGCAAGCCGCCATCATCCCGCCAAACGCCGTCGGGTCATTGAATGTCGAAAACTTTCGGAACTCCCCGTTGATAAAGACCAGCCCATAACGGACGTCATCGGCCATAACCCAGGTACGTTCATAGTCGAAGAGACCATGCCACTGCTGGATACAACCATACAAGGCCGTGCCTACACAACAGATGAAGAGCACGCGTATATACCGCTGAACCCCTCCCTTATCCCCCACGATCAGCCAGGTGATGAACAGGAATATGAACGTTTCTATACTCCGGCGGATAGCCTGTGTCCACGCTGTCATTGAATGGCCTTCCGGATTAAAGACCTGCATCGCGCCATACAGGAAGTTGATGACGATCAACAGCGTGATCGTCGCCCGCGCAAACTCGTTAAAACCTTTCTTGATCGCAACGCCCTTTATAAAAAAACCCAGCAGGATACCGACGGTTAATACGTCGATGACAATACCTACCTGTAGACTATCCGAAAAGATAAGCCGGTTGAAATAGTAGACGACAAAACAATAAATCAGGTTGATATAAAAGCCCGTCTCCGGACTCAACAGACAGGTAATGACCACTCCCAGTCCAAGTATAGCCCCTAGCACGCCAAGACCAAGGATCATGTTAGCCGCCAACGAATACCCCATCACAACGGCAACGATCGTGGCGATCAGTACCCCCACCCAATTGTTTAGCTTGGCCTGAAGAAAGATCCTCTGCATAGGAGAACTTGCCTTGGGCTGGTTCTTTCTTCTCTGATTCGTGGTTGGTTTATTCACTTGATGGTGTCAAAAAGGGTGGATCAAAAGAGTACGACCTTGACAAATACGGCGATCATTATCGCTGCGATCACAATCGTGATAAAACGCTCGTGGGCAGATGGTTTCGTATCCTGCATAGTGGCCCAAAAATAGTAAAAAAAGCCGGCGTCTACCAACAAAAGTAGCCACCGGCTTTTTCGTCTATGTCCGGCAAAGGACCCTTTGCCGGGGGCCGGTCCGGGCAATACTGCCCGGACCGGCTCCCCGAGGCGGCACCTCCCCCTATTCTTTCAAAATGGTAAAGGTCCTTATCAACTGCCCATCCTTATTCGTCACCTGCAGGAAGTAGACCCCAGCCTTTGTAAAGTTGTTATTCGCCTCTATCGGCAGATAATTGGCCCCCGCAACAAGATTATCAAATTCCTTGACATATACCTGGTGCCCCAGCGCATCTACGATCGACACCTTCATCTTAGCCCCGTATGTCGATGACGGTACACGAAGGGTAAAGGCTTGTTTGAACGGATTAGGATAAACCATCACGATACTGTCATGCGCCGCAGTCTGGTTTGGCGGCGGTGTCGTCGACGACGTCGATGTATCCTTTCCGCCCGGCAACGCGTTCGGCGGTGTCGGCGCCGCCCCGGTATAAGGGGTATAACCGGAAAGAACGACCGAGTTCAGCCAGCCGCCGCCCGACGCCTGGCCATAAGCCAGCAAGGTCAGATTCAACCTGCCATTGTTATCCGGCCTGACCCCATGCATCGTAACCGTTCCCTTGCTATTGTACATCGCGTTGAGGAAGACGGTATCTCCATTCACCACATAAGCAGAGGTGTTGTCCCCATAAAGATTCTCGCTTCCAAAGAAGGTCAGATCATAAGCCTGACCCAGGTTCAGACCGGAAAACTGCAAGCTGCCCGGATCTCCCTGGAAGGCGACATATTCTTCCGCGATGACGGCATCGGGATAGACGCCCGAGTTGTTGCCCGTCACATACCCCAGCGAGTTCAACCCCGCAAAGTCCGTAGTCTGCGTCATGCTGATGCTCGTGCCCGTTCCGGTACTATCCATAAAGTTGTTCCATACCTGCCCCTTCTGCGGCAACGCATTCAGGTTGTTCCAGGGTCGAGGCGCGGTATCGACATCGTTGAAATTGATAAAGACCATATTCGCCGCGGTCGTGACAGCGGCTACATTGCTGTAATCGGACGTATCAGCCCCGGCATACGCGCGAACGGTATAATAGTAGGTGCTGTTCGGCGACAGCGCCGCATCGGAATAAGTCGTCGTACCCGCCGGCAGCGTAGCAATCTTTGTAAACTGCCCGGAGACATCGGACCTCCACAATTCAAAGGCGCTCTCATTGGCCGACCGATCCTGCCACTGCAGACTGGCAGCATGCATCGAATGCTGGGTAACGCGCAGATCGGCCGGATTCAGGATAAGATCCTTCGCCGTATCATAAGCCTGAATAACAACAGCCCCCAGATATGCATTGACAGCCGCCGAATCCTTTGCCACGCTGATCGTAAAGGCCCCGCTCGTATCGGGAACAAGCCCGTTGATCGAAACGGTCTTATTGATATTGTAGCTGGCCTGCAGGCTTACGGTCTGGTCGCCAATCGTAAATTTCGTCAACCCGTTGGTCCCATCCGACTGGCTGTTGAAGAATACAAAATTGTATTTCTTAGCCTTGCTGAGCCCCGCCACCTTGATATGCCGGACGGTCGTCGTCGGCTCATAAAGACCATTGCGCATGACAACATCGGGATAAAGCCCATCGGAATTACCGGTATACCTTCCGGAATTGTCAAACCAATAGAACCCATCGGTCAACGTCAGCGAAAGAGCCGTGGCATTCCCCGCATCATCTTTTAATCCCGTCATCGCAGTTCCGGAATACGGCGGCGTCTGCAGCGTGTTCCAGGGTTTTGGCGTCGCAGCGCCACCGGTAAAGTTGACATACACGGACGTAACATTGGGCTCGGTAACGGCCAGGTTAAAGGTCGCCGACCCGCTGGAATCCATCGCATCTGTAGCCGTAATGGTGATATTGGGATAGAAACCGACAGTACCCGCAGATGGCGCGATCGTGACCAGCCCTGTGCCATCCCCATTGTCATTAAAGGTTGCAAAAGCCGGTAACCCGGTTGCCGTCAGCGTCAATTGAGTACCCGGCGCCGCCGTTGTCCTTACGGTAAAGGTATCTTCCTGGTTGTTCTTTATCGTCACATCGCCAATCGGATTGACCACCGGCGGATGATTCCCCGTTATCACATTCGCGGTATCGGAATACCCGGAATAGCCATGATTGTTATAGGCCCGAACGGTATACAGGTATCTGGTATTGCCGGCAACGGAACTGTCGGTATAAACATTAGCCGCATTCCCCGCTACCGTCCCGATCATCGAGAACACGCCGGTTGAAGCCGGAGCCCGCCAGATCTGATACCCCAACGCATTGTACGCGGAATCCGCCCAGTTAAGTCCCACACCAGCCGCAACATCCTGCGCAGTCAGCAAACCTGGCCCCGCCGGTCTTGTACCATCGTCATAATGTTTGGTGAGGACCAGCGCATTCAGATAACCCAGCGCAGTACCCGCCGCCTTGCCCATAGAGAAGGCAATCGTACCCGCCGCAGCAGGCTTGATGTTCGGAATGGTCACGGTATTGGTCTTGTTATCCTGAACATACAACTGGACAGTCTGCGTTCCAACGGTATAAGTCGTCGTACCATTGTCGGACACGCCATTGTAAACGCTGTTCGCAAAGAAAGTAAGATCATACATCGAAGAGGTATCCAGCCCGCTGTACGTACCGTTCAACACATCGGGACCACCATAAATACTGCCCCACCATAGATAGTCCTGCAGCACGTGATCGGGATAGACACCGGAATTATTCCCCGTCGAAGAACCGCCGTTAAAGGTATTCCACCAGGTAGAAGGGCTAAAGGCCAGTCCTACTGCCGTAGAGGTACCCGAAGAATCTTTCAGACCCGTCGTCGTTGTCCCCATCAACGCATTCCAGGGTAACCCCAGCGCGCTGGAATCCTGGTACGCCATCCGCGCATAGATCTTTGTATCGGGACTCTTGTTGGTCACGGTGACGGTAAAGGTCCTGACCGCCGAAAGCCCGTTGTTATCGTTGACAGTCACCTGAACGGTATAAACGCCCGCAGCCGAAAAACCGGGGTGCAAGGCCAGCGTAGCCAATCCATTCCCCGTAGCCGTAAGCACGGACCCCGCCGGCGCCCCGCTGACGGATAGCTTCAGGGTGTCCGCCGTATTGTGCTCCTGCGCCTTCAGCCTAACGCTCAGGGTATCCCCCTCGGGAAGGGTATAGTTGACGACACTGTCGATCGTCGGCGTCCAGGCATCATTGACCAACAGGTTAAAACTGGTGGAATCGGACATACCAAAGACATCGGTCACTTTTACTTTCAGACCGGTATAGGTTCCCTGATCGGATACCGCCGGACTGACAACCAAAGCACCCGATCCGTCCCCATTGTCTGTCAGCGTCACAAAAGCAGGAAGATTGCTGGCGCTGAAGGTCAGTGTTCCGCCGCCGGCATGTGTCGCGCTAAGCGCAATCGTCGTGGTCGTTCCATAACGGGCCTGCTGGTTGCCGAGCTTGGTGATGACAGGCGGATTATCCAGCGTCCTGGCACTCACCGCTGGCGTAAAGGCGGAGTTGCCGCCGGAATTGATCGCCCTTATCTTATAGTAATAAAGTGCATCGGCAAAAAGACCGGAGTCGACAAAACTCGTCGCTGTCGCCGGTAATACCCGCCACAATACATAGCTGTTACTGTCTGCCGCCGACCGGTAGATCTGGATATTATCGGCGTTCGTCGCAGCGTTCGACCAGGACAGATCGATCTGGGATGCGCTGACCGCAGTTGCCTTCAGACCGGAAGGCACAGCGGGTACGGCCGGCAAGGCCGGTGTCGTAACATTGGATTGTTTATAGGTAAAATTCTTTATCGTATTGATCGTCGTCGCATCAAAAGCGGTGCTGTAAACGCCAAAGTCATCGATCCAGCCGCCAAAACGCTGCCCATTATCATGGTACGCATTGGTATAGGCATAACCTCCATTCGTCACCCCGATACTGGACAGATCGGTCGTCGTAAGGATCGAATGGAAAGGCAGGTTGTAATTGGAAGCCGCCAATACGCCATTGACATAAAGCTGAAGGGAATCGCCGTTATACACCACGGTAATAAAATTCCAGTCGCTGCTGTTATAAGTAGTGTAAGTCACGCCCACCACACTATTACTGGCCGCAGCAGCAATCAACGTAGTATTGTTCAACACAAGCCCCAGCCCATTGTCCGCCCCGCCAATGTCAAAGATGACCCGGTTTGCGCCCGCCGTGCTGCTGGATTTCAGCCAAAGGGAGACAGTCCGCTGGGTATAGTTCTCCTGCAGGAAGCCATTCGTCGGCGGGATCGTCATCGCCTGGCTGCTCCCGTTGAGCTTCACGGAATAAGCACCTTCCGCCTTTGTACCCGCATCGAATGTGGGAGAGCCCACCGCAGTCAGCAGATGCCCGTTGCCGGTACTGTCCGCAAAACTGTTGTTGAATTTCCATTCTGCTTCGGTATAATTGCTGGCCAGGTTAGATCCGCCATATTGACCGATAGCCCTGACCTTATAATAGTAATGGGTACTCGCCGCCACCGTAGAATCGACAAAGCTCGTAACATTCGGACCAGTCGTGCCGATCGTATTGAAACCGGTGCTTCCGCTCGTAGAACGCCAGATCTCAAAACCCGTCTCATTGCTGCTGTTGTCGGTCCAGTTAAGGGTAACACGGTTATAGGCATTAGCCGTTGCCATCACATTGGAAGGCGCCGCCGGCGCAACGCCGCCAGGAATAGCCAGATCTCCGAAGACACTGTCGGGCAGCGCCGTATACCCCGCAGCCCCAGGCATCTTCCACGACACATTCAGAATAGCGGCTCCCGTCCCCTGCAAATAAGTCACGGCTATAGGATAAACCCCCACCTGCAGATTCATCGTGCCGGAATAAATGGTCTTGGTACCATGCAGCCCGTCATTATTGACGACCGGGAAAGCGGTATAACTATAAGCGGAACCGGTAGCATTCAGCGATCCGATATACAGCTTGCTGCCATCATCGGAAGTCGTCGAGAAACTGTACGCGCCAGCCTTCGTGACATGCAGATAGCCTTCAAACAGGAAAGAGTAATTGATCGCCTGTGTGGCCGGCGAAAGGGTAATATTTGGCGCTATCCCGGTAAGGGTCGGCGTCATCGTCGAAAAGTCTGGCAGCTGCGAAGGCGCCGCAGCATAAGGATAATACTTCCAGGTCACATTGCCATTGATCGGCTGTGCCACGACCTGGTTGCTCGGCGCAGAGTTGTTACCCGCAGAATCGACAGCCTTTACGACAAACGCATAGGTCTGCTGGTAGGTCAGCCCAAAAACGGTAAACCGGACGGAATCCTTCGATACGACGTATTGCTTCACACCGTTGACATAGACATCGTATTCGGTCACGCCGATATTATCCTTGGACGCAGTCCAGGCCAGCGAGACGGAACTACGCGTTGTCCCGGTAACGGATAGATTGCCCGGAGCCGTGGGCGGGATCGTATCGGCAATCGTAGAACCGCTGGCCTCCGCAGAAGACGCAGCCGCCCCCGAAGTATCGACGGCCCGGACGATATAATAGTATTTGGTTCCAGGAGTAAGCCCGGTAAGCGAGTCCTTGGTCACATCAGGACCGGTGATCGTTACAAGTTTGTAAGGACCGCCGGAATGAGTGGCCTGGTAGACTTCAAAATTGGTTTCGTTAAACGCAGGAGAAGGATTCTGACTCCAGTTCACCAGCAGCGACGTAAGCGAGACAGGCGTTACGCTAACCCCCGAAGCGGGATCAGGCTTATTAGGACCATTCGCGTCGATGACCTTGAACGGCGGAGAGGCGATCGTACTACAGCCATATTTTTCTGTTACACTCGCCCTATAATAACCGGCAGTCGCGTTGTTATGCACACTCATGGTATCGATCACCACCGTCGACGGCTGCTTAAACCAACTGTAAGATGTATACCCCGCCGGCTCCATCAGACTGACCCCGGTATTCCCATCCGGCGCCGGCACCACCTTACTCATCAGCCCGTTGACAGTGATCGCCGGCGTTTGCGTTGGCTGTTTGATAGAAAGGACCACCGGCACAGGCGACCAGTTCGACCATATCCCATTCCTCTCCACCCTGCAATCATAAGAACCCAACGCCGTCGCCGTGATCGTATTCGAAGTAGCCCCGGGGATCACGATCCCATCCTTTCGCCATTGATAGGCGTCAAAGCCTTTCACGACCCCGATAGTAACGCTAAAAGCCTGGTTAGGACAAAACTGCGTCCGGCCAAACAAAACCCAGGGATTGGAAGAATAAGCTTTATTGATAAATGGCCAGAAGGCAGGCATACTCCAGGTGCTATCCCAGGTATCATGCGCCTGTGTGGTCATATTCAGATCGACATAATTGGCCCCGGCAGCCTGCAAAGCCGTGTTTACCTGTGCAGCGGTATACGGCGTCGGATTGCCATCCAGACCGCCATGTATATTCCAGATAGGCGTAAACTTCAGCTTTTGTACCATCGAGTCGACAGTATAAGCCACATCGACGGAAGACATCGGGATCAACCCCGCAATATAGGTAGGATAAGAAAGGAACATATTCCAGGTACCGCCCCCGCCGCCAGACAGCCCGTTGTTCATCACCCGGAAAGGATCGAGTTTGTTATTGGCAACCATATAATCGATCAGCTCCTTGATCGGACCATACTGACTGGGGCCCCATCCGCCGGAGGTCTGCATGACCAGTATATAACCATCAAAAGTTCCGTTGTCCACGGACTGCGCAAAGAACTGACCGCCATGATAAAGGGAAAGCTCATTGTCATAGATCGTCGCCCCCGCCTCTCCTACCCCATGATAAAAGATCAGCATCGGGTATTTCTTGCCGTCGTTGGCCGTTGGGTTATAACTCTTGGGAAAATAAAGCCGGAAAGGATTGTTCTTATAGATATAACATTTATAACCCGTGGTATTCCAGGTCAGTTTGACCGTCCGTACCCATTTCCCGATCGTTCCATAAGGGGGCTGGGCAGGTGGTGAGGCGGAATTATAGGTTTTTACGGTATCCGTGGGGTTCAGTATACTTTGAGCCCGGAGGGACACAAGGGGCAATAAAAGAACGCACAACAACAGGTTGACAAACCGGGTAGAAATTTGCATGACAGATGATTATAGGTAACGTACCAGCGTAAAGACGCTGGCAGCCTATAATAGAATAATAGCAGGATGATAGCAGCCAGTTACCAGGGAGGGATTGTCTCTACCGGCTAAAGGGTTGTGGGGGGGTGATCAATTTCGGGTACAAAATACAAATTTTATACCATATAATACAAGAAGGCCGGGGATAATTATCCCCGGCCCTCTTACAAGGTATTGATTGACAAACTCTAATTCTTCAAGAGCTTGAAGGTCTTAATAGTCTTGGCATCCCCGTAAACCACTCTCACAAAGTATACGCCGCTCTTGGTAAAACTGCTGTTGGCATCCACACGGAGGAAGTTATCCCCCTGTACAAGGTTGCCAAATTCCTTTGCATATACCTGCTGCCCGGCCACATTGAAGATACTCACCTTAGCCTTTTCGTTATTGCTGAAGGCAGGGATCTGCAGCGTAAAGAAGGTCACGAACGGATTCGGATAGGCCTTCGCGACAGTATCCATCGAGATCGTCTGCTGGGTTTGAGCTGCGGTAACGGCAGTATTGGTGCCCGTTGCCATTACCCTGATATTAGACGCCGTATTCGTCGTCACCGGAGGCGCCGGCGCATTCGAAGTAGACGCGGTATATCCTTGGATCACAAAGGCATTGAGCCAACCGCCGCCGGATGCCTGGCCATAAGGCGCTACATAGATATTCAGCTTACCGCTGTTATCGGGTTTCACGCCGTGCATGGTTACCGTTGCATTGGTATTGAACATCGCATTCAGGAAGACGGTATCGCCGTTGATGATATAAGCCGATGTGTTATCGCCGAACAGATTGTCGCTGCCAAAGAACGTGATGTCGTAGGTCTTGGAAAGGTTCAGCCCAAAGAGCTGCAAACCACCCACCTGACCCTGGAAAGCAACATAGTCTTCCTTGATAACGGCATCGGGATAAACCCCGGCGTTGTTGCCGGTCACATTACCAAGCGCATTCAGACCCGCCCATTCCTGCGTCACACTCATACCGGTACTGGTCAGATTGCCCGAGCTGTCTGCGAAGTTATTCCAGATCGTACCCACTTCAGGAACGGAGTTCAGATTGTTCCAGGGCGCATTACCGGCACTCGTAGAGTTAACGTTGATATAGAGCTGATCAGCCGCCGTCGTTACCGCCAGCACATTGCTGTAGTCGGAGGTGGTGGAACCCATCACCGCACGAACGATATAGTAGTAATTGCTGTTGGCCGTCAATCCTCCATCGGTATAAGAAGTCGTTCCGGCAGGCAGGCTTACGACCTTGGCATAAGACCCGGCGCTGCTTGCACGCCATACTTCGAAGCCGGTCTCATTGGCCGCACGATCCTGCCATTGCAGCGTTACGGTATGCTGTGTATAACCAAGCGAACGCAGATCGGTCGGATTCAGCACCACAGCGCTGTTGGTAGCATAACCCTGTACGACGATGCTGCTCAGATAAGCATTCGAAGCACTCACATCCTTCGAAACGGCAATCGTAACCGTTCCGCTGGCATCCGGCACGATACCGTTGATCTGAACGGTCTTGTTGATATTGAACATAGCCTGCAGAGACACCGTCTGGCCATTGATCGTAAAGTTGGTCAGACCATTGGTGCCATCGCACTGGCTGTTAAAGAAGACAAAGTTATACGTCTTCGTCGCGTCAAGACCGGAGAACACCAGGTGACGGGTAGCCGTCGTCGGCTCATATACGCCATTGCGGAGAACCACAGAAGGATATACCCCATCGTTATTACCTGTGAAACGGCCGGAGTTGCTGAACCAATAGAAACCTTCGGTCATCGTCAGCGAAATATTAGTCGCGTTGCCGCCGTCATCCAACAGGTTCGACATGACCGTATTCGCAAATGGCGGTGTCTGCAAGGTATTCCAGGGCTTGGGACTGCTTGGCCCGCCAGTGAAGTTTACATAAACGGAAGACACATTTGGCTCGGTCACTGCCAGCGTAAAGCTTGCCGTACCGACGGAATCCAGCGGATCGGCAGCCGTAACAGTAATATTGGGATAAATACCCACCGTACCCGCAGACGGAGTGATATTGATCGTTCCGGTTCCGTCGCCATTGTCGACAAACGTAGCAAAGGTCGGCAGACCTGTCGCCGTCAGCGTCAGCCTGACACCGGGATCATCCACCGTCGTCACATTGATCGTCTGCGACTCGTTGTTCTTCAGCGAAACATCGGCGATCGCAGTTACCTTGGGCAGACGGTTCAACGTCGTCAACGTAACGGTATCGCTGAAGCCGGAGTTGCCACGATTATTATAAGCACGTACTGCATAGAGATACTTTGTATTTCCAACAACGGTAGTATCGACATAAGCATTGGCAGAATTACCGGCAACGGTTCCAACCTGCACAAACGCACCCGTCGAAGCCGGCGCACGCCAGATCTGATAACCCAACGCATTGTAAGCGGAATCCTGCCAGCTGAGACTTACCTTCCCCGTAGCGGCCTGACCGCTCAGCATGCTTGCGCCGGCAGGAGCCTGGCCATCGTCGTACTGCCTGGTGATGACCATCGCACTGAAGTAACCCAGCGGTGTCGTCGAAGTCTTGCCCATCGCAATAGAGATCGTTCCATCGGCAGCAGGCTTGATATTGCTGATCGTAGCCGTGTTGTATCTGTTATTCTGTACGGCCAGCGAGACGGTCTGAGAACCTACCGTGTAGGTAGAAGTGCCATTGTCGGCAAAACCATTGTAAGTACTGTTGGCATAGAAGGTCAGGCTGTACTGCTGCGCAGTATCAAGACCCGTCAACTGGCCGTTGAACACATCGGGACCGCCATATAGGCTGCCCCACCACATATAATTCTGAAGAACGGCATCGGGGTAAACGCCGGAGTTGTTGCCGGTAGATGAACCGCCGTTGAATGGCGTCCACCAGTTTGACGGGGTAAAGTTCAGGCCAACGGTCGTAGTATTACCGGAGCTGTCCAGCAGGTTGCTGTTAGTCGTACCCAGCAGCGCATTCCAGGGCAGGCCGATCGCATTCAGATCGTTGTACGCGACACGCGTAAAGATCTTTGTATTGGGGCTCTTGTCCTTAACCGTGATAGTAAAGGTTCTTACGGCAGACAAACCGTTGTTGTCATCGACCGTAACAGTCGTGCTATATACACCGGAGGCAGCATAGCCCGGGTGCAGGAACAGAACAGCATTACCATTGGTGCCCGGCGTCAGGGTGTAACCCGCAGGAGCGCCGCTTACTGAAACTTTCAGGGTGTCAGCCGCATTGTTCTCGTGAGACGTCAGCGGGATGCTGAGGGTATCGCCTTCATGGATCACATAGCTGGCGACGGTATCGATAACGGGCGCATAATTATTATTGACGACCAGGCTGAACTTCGTCGTATCGGCGCCGCCCGCAGCATCGGTTACGATCACCTGCAGATTGCTATACGTTTTCTGATCGGCAACGGCAGGCGTAAAGTTCAGCGCCGCAGTACCGTCATGATTATCGGTCAGGCTGGCAAACGCAGGCAGATTGGCGCTTGTAAAGATCAGCGTACCGCCGCCAACATGTGTCGCGCTTACGGCAACAGTCGTCGTCGTACCATAGCGGGCCTGCTGGCTTCCCAACTCGGTGATAACGGGGAGATTATCCAGGGTCGTCGCACTGACTTCTGTAGAGTAGGCAGAAGAACCGCCGGCATTGACCGCCTTGAGTTTATAGTAGTACTTCGCGTTTGCAAACAATGCGGAGTCGGAAAAGCTGACCGTGCCCGCCGGCAGGGTCGCCCACAACACATAGCTTTGGTTGTCTGTAGCGGAACGGTAAACCTGAATGCTCGTAGCCGTAGTCGCATTGTTGTTCCAGCTCATATTGATCGAAGAAGAGCTGGCCGCAGCCGCCCTCAGGCTGGCCGGAACAGCAGGGATCGCAGGCAGCGCCGCCGTAGTCGCATTGGATTGCACATACGTAAAATTCTTTATTGCATTGATCGTTGCAGCACTGAACGCATTGCTATAGACCCCGAAGTCATCGATCCAGCCATTAAAGTAAGTGCCGGTCGTGTTATAAGCATTGGTGCCATTGGTCTGACCGATACGCGCGCCATTGGTAGTCGTGCTCAGCGTATGGAAGGAAAGGCTTGTATTGGAAGCCGCCAGTACGCCATTGACATACAACAAGAGCGAGTCTCCATTATATACGACCGCAATATGATTCCAGGCCGTGCTGGAATAGGTCGTAGAGATCGACGTCCTCGTGCTGCCGCTGGCAACAGCCGCGATCAGCGTCGTCTTGTTCAGGATCAGCGCCAATCCATTGTCGCTGCCGCCGATGTCGAAGATGACGCCGTTGGTAACGGTCGTACTGTTGGATTTCAGCCACAACGAAATGGTCCGTTGACTATAGGCCTCCTGCAGGAAGCTGCTGGTATTGGGCAGGGTCACCGCCTGGTTGGAACCATTCAGCTTGATCGAATAGACCCCCTCAGCCTTATTGGAAGCGTCGAAAGTAGGCGTACCAACAGCCGTAGCCGTCCGGCCGTTACCGGTGCTATCGACATAACTGTTGTTGAACTGCCATCTTGCCTGTGTATAGTTGCTGGCAAAAAGCGACTGACCATAAATACTAACCGCTCTTACCTGGTAATAGTAACGGGTGCTGGCCGATACACCCGAATCGACAAAGCTCGTAGCGCCCGCAGCCGTCGTTCCGATGGGATTGAAACCAGTCGTTGCACTGGTCGAACGCCATACTTCGAAACCGGATTCATTGGTGCTGTTATCGGTCCAGCCAAGGGCGATCTTATTATAGGAGTTAGCAACCGCAGTAACATTGGATGGAGCAGCAGGCGCATCTCCATTGTCAACTGCCGTGTCGACAAAAGCGCTGTTTGGGATCGCGACATAGCTCGAAGAACCGGGTATCTTCCAGGTGACGGAGAGTGAAGCCGTTCCGGACGCTTCAAAGAATGCGACCGCGATCGGATAGATCCCCTTCTGCAAGGTAATGTTGGAAGAAGTGACGGTCGCCGTGTTATTACGTGATCCGTCATTGCTGACAACAGCTGTTCCGGAATAACTATACGCGGATGCAGTGCTGTTCAGCGCTCCCAGATACAGCTTGCTGCCATCGGCAGAAGTCGTACGGAAACTGTAGGTACCCGCGGTAGTAATATGCAGATAACCTTGATAAAGGAAAGCATAGTTGGTAGACTGAGTCGCAGGCGTCAAAGAAATATTCGCCACCTGACCCGATACCGCCGGAGACAGCGTGCTCATATTGGGCAGCGCCGTCGGCGTAGAAGCCAGCGTGTAGAAGTTGTAGCTGAGACCGCCCGCCAGGGGCTCTGCCGATACCTGCGCACTCCCTGGAGAAGAATTGCCCGCCAGATCCGCCGCCTTGACCACAAAAGCGTAAGACTGGCCAAAGTTCAGATTGTAGACGGTGAACTGGGTCGTACCAGGCCCGACAACATACGATTTTGCTCCATTTATATAGATATCGTACTCTGTAACGCCAACATTGTCGGTAGACGTTCCCCAGCCCAGCGAGACAGAACTGCGCGTTGATCCTGTCACCGTAAGATTGGAAGGCGCCGTCGGAGGGATCGTGTCAGCGATCGTCTTTCCGCTGGCTTCACTGGATGCTGCAGCCGCAGATGTGCTGTCGACGGCGCGTACTATATAATAATAGGTCGTTCCGGAGCTAAGACCGGTAAGAGTGTCTTTCGTCACGTCGGCCCTGGTGATGCCAACGAGTTTGTAAGGCCCTCCCGTATGGGTTCCCTGGTAGACTTCAAACCCGGTCTCATTATAGGTCGGAGTTGGGTTCTGGCTCCAGTTCAGCAGCAGCGAAGTCGGAGACAAAGCGGAAACATTGAGCCCGGAAGCCGCATCCGGTTTGTTCGGACCACTGGCGCTGGCCACCGTAAAGGCAGGCGAGAAATTGCTGCTACAGCCGTATTGTTCGGTGACCTGTACGACATAACTGCCTGGTGTCGCATTTGGCAATACATTGGCGGTACCGATCGTTGCCGTACTGCCGACCTTCTGCCACAAATAAGAAGCATAACCAGCAGGTACCATCAAATTGACGGTGCTGTTGCCATCCGGAGCAGACAATACTCTGCTCATTGTTCCACTCACCGTGATGGGCGGAGTAATGGTTGGCTTCTTGATCGCAATCACAACAGGAATGGGCGACCAGCTGGACCAGTTGCCATTCCGCTCAACCCGGCAATCATAGGTCCCGGTATCCTTTACGCTGATCGTGTTGGCAGTAGCCCCCGAAATGACCACTCCGTTCTTACGCCACTGGTAAGCCTGAAACCCCGTAACCACCCCTATCGTTACATTGATCGGATCACCCGGACAAAACTGTGTCCGTCCGAATAAGGTCCAGGGGTTCGAAGAATAAGCATTGACCAGGAAAGGCCAGAAAGCAGGCATGCTCCAGGTACTGTCCCAGGTATCATGCGACTGAGTGGTCATATCCAGATCGGTATAGTTAGCGCCGACAGCCGCCATAGCATTGGCGACCTGTGTAGCGGTATAAGGCGCAGGTGCCCCGTCAAGACCACCGTGGATATTCCAGATCGGAGTATACTTGACCAGGTTTGTCGTAGCCGAAGCAGTATAATTGATATCCACCGAAGACATCGGGATGATCCCCGCAATATAGGTCGGATACGTAAGGTACATATTCCAGGTACCTCCGCCGCCGCCCGACAAACCATTGTTCGTTACCCGGAAAGGATCCACCTTGTTGTTGGCGATCATATAATCGATCAACTCCGTCAGCGGAGTATATTGATTGATCCCCCATCCGCCCGCCGTCTGCATACACAATACATACCCGTCAAAAGTGCCTTTGTCGACCGCCGATTGAAAAACCTGCCCGCCATGATACAGCTGCTCTTCATTATCATAGATGGTGCTGTACGCTTCCCCTACCCCATGATAGAAGATCAGCAACGGATACTTCTTGCCGTCATTGGCAGTAGGATTATAAGACTTGGGAAAGTAAAGCCGGAATGGATTACCCTTGTAGATGTAAGCCTTGTAGCCATTGGTGTTCCAACTGAGCTTCTTCGTCCTTACCCACTTTCCGATGGTGCCATACGCTGGCTGAGTCGGAGGAGCCGCAGAGTTATACGTGTAGACGGAATCGGTAGGATTCAGGACACTCTGTGCCTGAACAATATGCCCGAAGAAGGCAAGCAATACGATCAACGAAAGGCTGAAAATCCGGGTAGAATTTTTCATGTTAGCTTGATTAATAGGTATATTCAAACAGTGTTATAAACTATTCGGGGGTCTTTACGCCGGATGGATGGATGGATGGATCACTTGATCACAAGGATCAAAAATGGATAATGGGAAAATGATAAGGTGTAAACATAATAGTTCCATACCGCGATTGCAGTAAAGGAATTGGAATCTTACAAGGTCTCAGAGAAACGGAATTCTCAGGTGGTGGTAGTAGTAGTTAATGCACTGATTGGTTCTACAGAGGGAGATTAGATATAGGATCAGGGTGATTGGGTCAAATTTAAACACTTTTTTAATCTCTGTCAAGCGTATATATACCTTTTTTTAACTATACCCAGAAACAGGGAGCCCGCGCTTTAGCGCGGGCTCCCCTATCATAGTGTATATCACCTGATTTTTACTTCTTCAACACCTTCAGGGTCTTTGAAGTCTGTCCACTTGGATAAGCAACCCGTACAAAGTACACACCGGAGTTGGCAAAGCTGCCGTTGGCAGCGATCGACAGGAAGTTCTCTCCCTGGATCAATCCGTCGAATTCCTTCGCGTAAACCTCCTGACCAGCCATATTATAGATGGTCACCACCACCTTGTCACCCGTCGTGAATCCAGGGACCTGCAGGGTAAAGGACTGCTGGAACGGATTAGGATACGCCCGGATGACGGAATCTATCGTCGATGCAGCCGTCGAAGTCGCAGACACAGCAGCAGTCCGGGTCGCCGTCGTCATCACCCGGTTCGTAGCCGCCACCATCGTTACCGGCGGAGCAGGCACGGTAGAAGTAGAAGGGGTATAACCCTGGATAACCATCGCGTTGATCCAGCCGCCGCCCGAAGTAGTCTTATAAGGCGCCACACTCAGACTGATCTGCCCATTAGCATCCGGCGAAACGCCATACATCGTAACAGTGCTGCTATTGTTATACATCGCATCCGACAGAACAGTGTCGCCGTTGACGATAAAGGCTGTGTTGTTATCGCCATACTGATTACAGCTGGCCAGGAACGTAAGGTCATATTGCCTGGACAAGTTCAGACCCGTCAGCAGCAATCCGCCCACCTGACCCTGGAAAGCAACGTAATCCTGGAGGATAACCGCATCGGGATAGACACCGGAGTTGTTACCCGTCGTATAACCCAGGGCGTTAAGACCAGCCCAAACACCCGTACACTGCATACCCACGCTGGTTGTCTTACCGGTGCTGTCCATGAAGTTTGACCAGGTAACGCCAGTCGCCGGAAGCTGATCCAGGTTATTCCACGGCGTAGAACCATTGCTCGTCGACGTCACGTTGACATAAATGGCATCGGAGTAGGTCGTCACCGCCACCACATTGCTATAATCGGAAGCAGTAGAATCCTTCATCGCACGGACGATATAGTAGTAGGAACTATTCTTCGCCAGTTTGGTATCGCTGTAGGCCGTAGTACCTGCAGGAAGCGTTGCTATCGGAGCATACACGCCGGAATTATCGGCACGCCATACCTGGAAGCTGGTCTCGTTGGCCGAACGATCCTGCCATTGCAGATTTGCCGTCGTCTGAGTCACCTTGAGCACACGCAGATCGGTCGGGTTCAACACCAGGGTCGAAGCGGTATCGTAAGCCTGGATCACCACGCTGCTGATATAAGCATTGTTGGCTGTTGCAGAATCCTTCTGAACCGCAATCGTTACCTGACCACTGGCATTCGCCCGGATACCATTTATCTGAACGGTCTTGTTGGAATTGAAAGAAGCCTGAAGGGTTACAGTCTGACCGTTGATCGTAAAGTGGGTCAGGCCATTCGTCCCATCTTCCTGGCTCCCAAAGAATACAAAGTTGTATTGTTTTGCCTGGCTCAGCCCACTGATCACCAGGTGACGGACTGCCGTTGTCGGCTCGTAGACACCGTTGCGAACAACCGAAGGGGGATAAACCGTCGTACCGTTGTTGGGCTGCATACCCGTGTTGTAATACCAGTAGAAACCTTCGGTCATCGTCAGCGACACGCCAGAAGCAACCCCGGCGTCGGTCGTCAGGTTGGATAGCACAGTACCCGCAAAAGGCGCAGTCTGCAAAGTATTCCAAGGCTTCGGACTGCTTGGACCGCCAGTGAAGTTGATATAGGTCGATGTTACGTTTGGCTCGGTCACCGACAGATTGAAGCTGGCGCTTGCAATAGAATCGAGGGCATCAGCGGCAGTAACGGTAATATTCGGATAGACACCCACAGTACCGGCCGTCGGGTTGAAAGTGAGGATACCCGTCCCATCGCCGTTGTCGACAAAAGTGGCGAAGTTAGGCAGGTTCTTAGCCGTCAGCACCAGTTCTGCGCCCGGATCGTCTACAGTCGTAACCACGATCGACATCGAAGCATTATTCTTCATCGACGTATCGGCGATCGCCGCCACCTTGGGCAGACGATTCAACGTCGTCAACACAGCAGTATCACTGTATCCGGATACGCCATGCGCGTTGTAAGCCTGCACGGTATAGAGATATTTTGTATTGCCGGTGATATTGCTATCCACAAAGCTATTGGCAGTGTTGCCGGCAACGGATCCGATCTGGGTAAAGGTTCCTGTGGAAACCGGAGCACGCCAGATGGTATAGCCTGTAGCATTGTAAGCGGAATCCTGCCAGCTGAGGCTTACTTTACCCGTAGCTGCCTGGCCCGTCAGACCACTGGCGCCGGCAGGAGCCGTACCATCATCGAACTGCTTGGTGATGACGATCGAGTTCAGCCAACCCAGGATATTCGTAGAAACCTTACCAAGAGTGGCAGTGATCGAACCATCGGCAGCCGGTTTGATATTGCTGATCGTAACTGTATTGTATTTGTTGTTCTGCACCTCCAGCGATACGGTCTGCGAACCTACTGTATAGGTCGTCGTACCATTGTCGCCCCAACCGCTGTAAACGCTGTTGGCAAAGAAGGTCAGACTATACTGCTGTGTCGTATCCAGACCCGTCACCTGCGCCGTCATCTGATCCGGACCTCCATAATAAGTACCCCACCAGATACAATCCGTCAATACAACATCGGGATAGACACCAGAGTTGTTACCGGTAGTGGAACCATTATTTAAAGGCGTCCACCAGGTGTTGGGACTGAAATTAAGACCAACACCCGTTGCATTACCGCTGGAATCCAACAAATTGCTATTGGTCGTACCGTTCAGCGCATTCCAGGGGAGGCCCAGCGCACTCGCGTCATTGTAAGCCACCCGGGTAAAGATCTTGGTATTAGGACTCTTGTCTTTTACCGTGATGGTGAAGTGGCGGACCGCAGACAAACCATTGTTGTCATTGACGGTAACAGTCGCATTATAGACACCGGCCGCAGCATAGTTGGGATGCAGGAACAGCACCGCATTGCCATTCGTCCCCGGCGTCAGGGTATACCCTGCAGGGACACCCTTGACAAGAACAGTCAGGGTATCAGCCGCATTGTTCTCACGGGAAGTCAACGCAACGCTGAGAGTATCCCCTTCATTCATCATATAATTGACGACGGTATCCAGAACAGGCGCATAATTGTTATTCACCACGAGATTGAACTTCGTCGTATCGGTACCGCCCGCAGCATCGGTTACGAGAACTTCAAGATTGTTGTACGTATTCTGATCGGTAACAGCCGGGCTCAGGCTCAGAGAGGCAGAACCATTGCCGCTGTCTACCAGTTTTGCAAAAGCCGGCAGGTTGATACCGCTATAAGTCAGCGTTCCACCGCTGGGATGGCTGGTCGTCAGGCTCAGCGTCGTCGTGATGCCATAACGAACCTGCATGTTGCTCAGCTTGGAGATGACAGGAAGGTTGTCCTGGGTCTTTACGGATACATAAGCAGAAGGCGCTGAATTACCACCCGCTCCAACCGCGATTATGCGATATAAGTAGGCGGAGTTCGCATACAGCGCTGTATCGGTGTAGCTGGTTCCGGTGATCGTCGTCTGCAGAACAAAGTTCGACGTATCGGTTACGGAACGATACACTTTAAAGCCGGTGACAGCAGCAGAGCTGTCTTTCCAGCTGACAGCGATCGCAGAAGAAGAGATCGCCGTACCGGCAACGCTATAAGGTACAGAAGGAGCCGCAGGAAGAGCCGGCGTCTTCGTAGACATGTTGGCATTCGCAAAAGCAGAATCGGGAATCGCCGCCTTAGTGATGCCAGGACCAGCATAAGAAGTCGTCATCACATAGCTGCCGCCCTGCTGGAAGTATGTAGCATAGAAGGGATAAGAACCCGCCGTCAACGTCACCGTTCCGGACCTTTCGGTAGTCCCTTGCAGAAAGTCGTTCCTGACAACCAGGTGCGTACTGTCAAAACCGCCGATGTACAAATCACTGCCATCATCGGAAGCGGTGTAGAAAGTATAGGTGCCAGTCGCCGGAACCTTGATCGAACCGGCATATTTAAAGGCAAAGTTCGTAGTAGCCGTCGCAGGAGACAACGATACGTTATTGATCACTCCCGTTGCACTTGGCGTCAGCGTTGGCAGCGTAGCCAGGTTGGAAGCGGTATAGCTGGAATAGTAGGAATAAGTAATGCCGCCCAGTGACTTGGGGTCAAAACCGGAAGCGCCATAAAGATTCACCGCCTGCACCTTATAATAATAGGTAGTAGAAGGCGCAACAGTTGAATCGACAAAGCTGGTGACATTCGCCGACGTCGTAGTCACGATGCTATAGCTTCCGGACAAGGATGTAGAACGATAGATCTCGAACCCTGTCTCGTTATTGCTGGAATCGACCCAGGTAATATCGACCTTGTTATAAGCCGTAGCCAGCGCCTTGATCTGAACAGGCGCTTTTGGCGCGGTGCCCGCCGGTACATAAGCACTCGTAAAAGAAGAATCGGGAATGGTCACATAAGCGCTGGAACCCGGCGTCTTCCAGGACAATACCATCGAAGCGCCGCCCGTCGCCTGGAAGTATTCGACCAACACGGGATAAACACCAGGTGTCAGGGTCAACGCCGCACTCTGACGAGCCGTAGCCGACTGAGCATAGTCGTTGTTGACCGTAGCGGAAGAGGTAGCCGTAGCAGTCTGGGTGTTAAACCAGAAAGCACTGCCGTCATCGGAGGTCGTCTGGAAATAATAAGTACCGGCAGTCGGGATCTTGATATAGCCTTTCCATACTACACCATAGTTCGTAGACTGTGTAGCCATGGTCAGATTGACATTCGCCGCTTTGCCCGTAAGGACCGGCGTCAGCGTCGTAAAGTCCGGCAGCTTGCTCCAGGATGTCGTCGAGTTATATAAAGAATAGGTAAACCCATTGATCACGCTTGCCGCAGAAACAAGGCTGCTCTTCACAGACTCGTTGTTGCTGCCGTCGACCGCCGTCACGGCAAACGAGAACTGCTGCGCAGAATCAAGATCGCCAACAGTAAAGGTCGTATCGGGCGCCGTCACCACATAGCTCTTGGCGCCATTGACATAAACGTAGTATTTGGCAACGCTGACATTATCGGTAGCCGTATTCCAGGACAACGTAACGGAAGACTGATTCGTCGTCACGACCTTCAGACCGGCAGGAGCTGAAGGCGGCGTCTGATCCGACTGCGTAGTCGCGCTGGCTTCATTGCTGAGCGCAGCAGCAGCGGTAGTGTCGATAGCACGGACGACATAATAATATTTGACATTCGGCTTCAGCGCGGTGTCGGTAAAATGAACGGTATCGGCAGCTACCTGACCGACAAATGTATAGGGGCCGCCGGATGTCGTGCTGTGATAGATCTCAAACCCTGTCTCTGGATAGGTCGGAGTAGGATTCCGGGCCCAGTTGAGCTGAACCTGGGTGTAGGACAGCGGATTGGCAACAAGGTTCGAAGCCGTGGTCGGCGGATTCGGACCCGAAGCGTTCACTACACGAAAAGCAGGAGACCAGTTGCTCGAACAGCCATACAATTGCGTGACCGATACGATGTACTGACCCGGTTTAGACACAGTCAAAATGCGCGAGGAACCAATGACCGAATCACTCCCTACTCTTTTCCAGGTGTAGCTGGTGTATCCGCTGTCCGGCACCTGCAGGTTGACGGTTGTTTTGCCATCCGCTCCGGGAAGTACGTCGCTCATCAACCCGGATACTGAGATTGGCGGGGTAATCGTAGGACTCTTGATGGAAATAACAACGGGGGTATGTGACCAATCGGACCAGATCCCGTTTCTTTCGACACGGGCGTCATAAGTACCGACTGTGGTAACTTTTATACTATCTGTCGTAGCGCCGCTGATCACAACGCCATTCTTTCTCCACTGATACGCCTGAAAACCGGCCGCAAGACCGATCCTGACATTGATACTGTCCGCAGAACAGAACTGCGTTCTCCCAAACAAGGTCCAGGGATTGGAACAATAGGAGTTGACCAGGAAAGGCCAGAACCCGGCCATCTGCCAGGTACTGTCCCAGGTATCATGCGACTGGGTCGTCATGTTCAGGTCGGTGTAGTTGGCGCCCGCAGCAGCCATCGCATTGGCAACCTGCGTCGCAGTATAAGGTGCAGGCGAACCATCGAGACCACCATGGATATTCCAGATAGGCGTCCACTTCGCCTCATTGACAGTCGAACTGGAAGTATAAGAAATGTCGACATCCGACATCGGGATAATAGAAGAGATATAAGTAGGATACGTAAGATACATGCCCCAGGTCCCGGCCCCACCGGCAGAAAGACCATTACAAACGACATGGAAAGGATCCACCTTGTTGTGGGCCACCATATAATCGATGATATCCCTCAACGCCGAAAGCTGGATAGGTCCCCAACTGCCCGAAGTCTGCATACAAAGGACATAACCATTCCAGGTGCCATTCTGCTCCGCCTTCTGGAATACGTCACCGCCATGATACAACTGCTCTTCGTTGTCATAAACGGTTCCCCCTTCGCCAACGCCATGGAAAAAGATCAGCAAAGGATAAACCTTGCCGTCGGAATCTGCTGGATTGTAAGTCGGAGGAAAGTACAACCTGAAAGGATTGTTGTTGTAAATGTACGGCTTGTAATTGGCGGTACTCCAGCTAAGTCTTGGCGTTCTGACCCAATGCCCGATGACGCCATTGGCAGGCGCTGTCGGTTTGTGCGTACTGTCGTAGTTGACGACAGTATCGGTGGGCTGCATCACGCTCTGACCAAAAGCGGTCACACCGGTCGCAAGGAATAGGGCAATCAACAGGGAGTTGATCAAAAGGGTAAATTTTTGCATGTGTCGTACTTAATAATTATATATATCTCCAGCTATAAAATGCAAATTGGGGCCATAGGACGGACACGGCAATTCACGGCGATCTCTTGGTCGCGAGGAAAATTGGAAGGATAAAGAGATGGAAAGACAGAAGATATCAGACAGGGTTATTCTATAGGAGATATAGACGGGGGTCGGCGTCTGTTAATAGGTAGATTAGCGATAAGATTCGAGGAGAAGGTTGTTAGAAGCGAGTGCAATGTACACTCAATTTTTTGCTTGTGCAAACTACAAAATATTTTGATCACACGATTAACCGCATGATAACAATTGTTAACCGATTTTTCCCCTAAATTTTTTCCCAGACTGTCATGAAACCGCCATTAAATGAATAGGGCAGTATCTCAGCGACAGCACAGTCAAACTTTTGAAGGACTTTTATCTTTTTGGTAAGGAACGAAAAAGGAAATACGTCCTCGATAAAATTCGTCTTCCCATACCGGACAATGCTGAATTGATGATCACTTGCCAGCTTTTTCAGCAAACTGCGGGTAAAGAACTGGATATGCGTCAGGTCGTCGGCGCTGCTCTGAACGGTAGTTCCGCTATAACCAAAGGCCTTCTTCGTCTTCTGCACAAACTTCCACATCCAGTTGTTCTTCTTCTGCATGGAAATGACAGGACGCGTCACAAAGAGCTCACGGGGCCCCTGCCCGTTCGGAACGGTTACGATCAATACCCCATCCTTATGCAATACCTGGTGCAATACGCCCAACAGTTTACCAGGCTCATTGAGATGCTCGAGCACCTCGCTGCAGATCACGGCATGATAGGTCTGGCCATCAGCTACCAGCTGCTCAGCACTGACGACATCGAACTTCACATTAGGGAATTTGTTGAGCTCGCGGGCACGCGCAATAGCCTTATCACTCACATCGATCCCCTTGACATTAAAGCCTTTTTCACCCAGGCCCCTGGAGATTACTCCATTGCCACAGCCTACGTCCAGCACCTCAGCACCCGTAGGCAGCTGCTTTTGCAGTACATCGATAATGAAGTTCAAGCGTTTAACGTCAGCAAACCTTTCAAATTCCATAGTTAGAAGTTTATACAATTACGTGCGAATATACATTCTCAATTTCTCTTGTCATAACGGCAGCGTTAAATCGTTGCTGCACAGTCGCTATGGCCTTATTGCTGAGGCTTTTGCGAAGCGCCTCATCCGCGCTTAGCTTCAGGATGGCTCCGGCCAGCGCCTTGATATCCCCCGGCTCCGTCATCAAACCATTGTCACCGTCCACCAACACCTCCCGCGTCCCGTCCACTCTTGTAGCAACAACAGCCTTGCCCATTGCCATAGCCTCCAGGAGTCCGATAGGCAGCCCTTCCCAAAGCGACGGAAGGACAAAAATATCAGCCGCAGCCAGCACATCCGGTACATCCTGACGGAAAGGCTGCAGATTCGCCCTGTCCTCCAGTCCCAATTCTTTGACCAGCTGGATACCCGCCGCACGCTCATCCCCATCCCCTACCATCAACAGATACAGATCGGGATTCACCGCCAGCGCCTCTTTAAAGGCCCGGATCAGGGTCAAAGGCTGCTTGTGGCTTGTAAATCGGGCGATGAACAACACCACCATCGCTCCTCCAGGGATACTCAACTCCTCCCGGATATTCTTAAATGCTCTTACAGGAGAAAATTTCTGCTGGTCGATCCCATTGTTGATCACCATCGCTTCCAGCTTCGGGATCTGTTCGAGCCCCGACTGACGGTTCGACGCCGACACCGCAATATTGACCGCCGACCGCGAAGTGATCCAGCGCTCGCCCAGGATACGAAGACGACGGACCAGCGGATTCTGGTCGTTATGGAAAGACCATCCATGGATGGTATAGATTAAGGGAAGCCCGAGCTTTTTTGCCGCCCAAAGGGTATTGGAGCTGGCACGCGTACCATGCGCATGGACCAGGTCTACATTTTCGGACTGTATAAAATCCTTTACTGCCGGCCATTTGGTCACATCGAAAGGCCGCTCGGTGTAGATGACCTGGGTCTTAACACCCATAGCCTTCAGCCGGTCAACCATCGGTCCTTCTGTAAAAGAAAGCACCACCGGCTCAAAACGATCGCGGTCGAGATTTTCCACCAGGCTCAGCAAATGGGATTCCCCACCACCGATCTGTCCCTGACGGATACATTCCAATACTTTTATCTTACGGTCTAAGGTCGTTTTCATCCGGGTTCACTATAATTTTTCGATCCAACGGTCATACCAAAGCTGGAACATCAGAACCTGCCACAGCTTTTGATAGTTCACCTTTTTACCAGCCAGATACTCGTCTCTCAACCTTACGATCGGCCCAGCAGCAAAAACGCCTGTTTTCGAAAGACTGGTTTCGCTCAGATAATAACGAAGCTGCTCCTTCAGATCCTCGCGGAACCAAACCATCAGCGGTGCGATAAAAGGACGCTTAGGCCTTTCCATCAGCGGCTTCGGGATATACTTGTGCACGACTTCCTTCAACAGCCACTTGTTGACGCCATCGCGGATCTTGAATTTTGAATCGAGACGGGCCAGAAATTCGATCACCCGATGATCCAGCATGGGTTCGCGTCCTTCCAGGCTCACCGACATCGTAGCCCTGTCCATCTTGACCAGGTTATTGTCCACGAGGAAGGTCTTATAGTCGATCGCCAGCAGCCGGTTCACAACCCCATCGTTGTGCTCCAGCTTGTCGCCTTCTTCGAAGAAAGTAGGATAACGTTCGAAACGATGCCCCAGGAAAGATTCAACCTCTGATTCGGTAATGTATTGGGAGATATATTTTACCGCCGTTATCGGATCCTGGCTCTTCCAGATCAGCTTCATCTTCTCGTAACGGGTCGTAAAATTGTACTGCTTGTTGAAATAAGGAATGATCTCTGGATTGATCAGCGACATCGTACCGCTAAGCAGGCTCTGCGCAAAAGCCGGCATCTTTGTCGTATACTTTTCCGCCTGGTTGAATTTATTGTAACCGCCAAAGATCTCATCGCCGCCGTCGGCACTAAGCGCAACCGTGACCTGCTTGCGCGCCAGCTGACTGACCAGCACCGTCGGCACGGTGGAATTATCGGCAAATGGCTCGTCATATATCTCAGGCAGACGACTGAGCACGCCGCCGGCTTCTTTTGCCGTCAGATACCATTCGGTATGATCGGTGCCAAGATATTCGGCGATCTTCTTTGCTTCGGGGGCTTCGTTGAATTCGTTCTCGTGGAATCCAATGGTAAAGGTCTTTAGCTTCTCCGTACGGCCCGTCTGCAGCAAGGCGGCAACGCTGCTGCTATCGTAACCGCCGCTCAGGAAGATGCCGACAGGCACGTCGGATACCATTCGGTATTCATAAGCGCTCTTCAACAACGCATCGGTATGTTCGATAGCCTCCTTATCGGAAATGTCGAGCTTGGGTTGATTGTAGTAATCAAAAACGTCCCAGTATTTATGCAGCTCCTGGCTGCGTGAAGGCAGGTCGATGATCAGGTAGTGACCCGGCAGCAGCTTGAAGGTATTGTGGAAGATAGAGTGCGGCGCCGGGATATAACTGTATTGCAGGAAGAGCGCAAGACTGTTCACATCGATCTTTTTTTCAAAAGCGGGATGCGGGAACAAAGCCTTCAGCTCGGAACCAAAAAGCAATACGTCGTTGCTCCAGTAATAATATAAAGGCTTGATGCCGGCGCGGTCGCGGATCAGGATCAGCTTCTGCTTGCTCTTGTCATACAAAGCGATCGCAAACATCCCGATGAATTTCTGTACGACTTCCATCCCCCAGCAATGATAGCCTTTCAAAATGACTTCGGTATCGGACCAGGAGGTAAACGTATAACCTTTCTCTTCCAACTCCTTGCGGATCTCCTTGAAGTTATAGATCTCTCCGTTGAAATTGACGATCAGATCGCCAAAGTGCATCGGCTGGTGACCCAGCGGAGAAAGATCCATGATGGCAAGACGACGCTGACCAAATCCGACCTGGGCAGCCGGAGAATCATACACTTCATGCCCGCCGTCATCGGGACCACGATGAAGCATTGCATCGGTCATCCTACGCAGCAGCTCTTCGCTGCTGCTCTTTCTGAAATCCACAAAACCACTGATACCACACATAAACTAACTAATTAAAGGTTATTCTACGATTAAATTGCCACAAGATTCCCTTCCAGAAGGACTTCAGATGCTCCTTTTGTCCTTTTAAAAGATATTGCAGCGTGTTCTTGGGTATAGTCATAAAAGTAAAATACAGCGCGAAAACCATTTTCACCGGCAGAGGCATATTCCTTCGCATAAAAAGGATACGATTCCTGGTAAGGTAAAAGGTCTTTAGCGGGCTGGATTTCCCGGTAGTCATCGACTCTTTATGATATATAAGGGATTTGGGCTGATAATAGATCTTATACCCCTTTCTTTTTACCTGCTCCGACCAATCGAATTCTTCATAATATAAGAAAAATTCTTCAGGCATAACGCCGACTTCGTCCACAACTTTTCGAGGGATCATCATTCCTCCGCCGTGTACGTAGTTGGTCTGGACGATCTCGTTATATTGACCGTTGTCTGGTTCTTTACAGCCGACCATGGCATTTCGCCCGGTAAAGGGATTGACCGCCTGATAGCCGGCATATTCGATGGTGCCTTTGGCAAAAAAGTAATGGAATTTGGGACTGGCCATTCCGGCGTCCGGATAGGCTTCGAAGATCTGCAGCAGCCCTTCCAGCAGACCAGGAGTAAATTCGGTGTCGTTATTGACGATAAAAAGATATTCGCCTTTGGCGATGCGGATACCGGCATTGTTGCCAGCCGAAAAACCCAGGTTTGCGGAGTTGCGGACGATCCTTGCCTTGGGATAAGCTTCGAGGAAAGCGGCGGTAGGATCTTCTTTCGAGGCATTGTCGACGACGATGACCTCGATATTAGAATAAGTATTTTGATCCCGGATCGAGTGGAGAAAATCGCAGGTTACTGCAGTCGTATTCCAGTTGAGAGCAATAATGGATATTAAAGGGGTATCCTTCAACATAAACGGTTTTCTTTTTGAGGGTAGGCACACTAAACACCAATGTAAATATCTCCTTTGCGGAGATATTTACATTTATACGTTCTCTTTTTGGAATAACGCCGAAGGCGTGTTCGCTATTATCCAAAGATCGGTCGTGAAACTGCATTTCTCAGCGTAATGAATGTCCATCGAAATGCGTTCTTCTACCGACATATCTTTATTTCCTCTCTTCTTTACCTGCCAGAGTCCGGTGATGCCCGCCGGCGCCATGAAACGGGCTGCATAGTCATCTGTGGTCAGGGTCCTCGCTTCGTACAAAGGCAGCGGACGGTTTCCAACCAGCGACATATCGCCCAGGAAAACATTCAACAGCTGAGGCAGTTCGTCCAGGCTTGTGTTACGCAGGAACTTACCAACCTTGGTAATACGTGGATCATTGCTGATCTTGAAAAATACGGGGCCTTTTGCACTGGCCTCGGCGCCATATTGATTCAAATGCGTCAGCTCCTTTATTCTCTTATCGGCATCCGTGACCATCGTCCGGAATTTGTAAAAATTAAAGATCCGGTAACCACGACCCGCACGCTTGGCGATATAAAAGATCGGACCGCGTGATTCGATACGGATAGCCAGCGCAATCAGCAGCAACAGCGGACTCAACAACAACAATGCAATACCGGCAACCAGCACGTCGAACGAACGCTTGAAGAAAAGCCCCAGTCTGAAACCTTTGGCCGGATGTTTCTCTTCGATCATCGGGGTTACAGCATTGCGGCGCGCTTCTTTCATTTTGCGCAGGAACCGCACTTTTGTATGCAGATGATGCTCTTCGCAATCCTGCAAAAAGAGCAGTTCGTCGGGACGCGTATTTTTTCTGTAGAGCTGTAATTCGGCGCCGGAAAGACCAGAACCATCCAGGACAAACGGTACAGCACTCAACACAGGATGCTGACGAAGGAATTCGCTAAAACGACGGATAGAAGCAAAGTCAAAACGCGCTTCACACACGATCACTTCGGGAAGAATATTGTTTTCCTGCGCAAGACTGCGAAGCAGTTCAGCCTTTACATTCTCCATTCCTTCAGACGCATATCCACGTTTGTACATGTGTACCAGCTTTTCGATATGCGTGGATCTATCTCCAATATAGTAAAAACCACTATGCTGGAAATTACCCGCTATGGGCATGGAATAGGAACGGAAAGCCATTCGGGGAGTCCAGGTCCTATTTTGTTGTGCAGTTTGGGGTATAAATAATAAATCCATACAACAGGTTTAAGTTTCATAAATACGGTGGTCCAGAAATATTCGTTCTACGTAGGAGTTATTTACTCAATAGGATCTACTCACTTATACCAACTCTCCAGCTTTCATCAATTTTTTTACCTCTTCCATCAGCTCAACCGGGTTAAAAGGCTTCATGAAGTATTTTACAACACCATATTCCACACATTTAACCGCTGTCTCGCTTTCTTCCAGTCCAGACAAAGCGACGACAGGAATACCGCCGTACATACCGCTGGTGGAAAGCTGATGGATCAACTCCCAGTTCTCCATATCCGGTAACTGGGGATCAGCTATAATAAGATCCGGATGCTCCCGGTGAGATAAGTAATACATGGCAGAATATCCATCAGGTACTGTAACTACCTGGTAATCCTTTCCCAAAACAGTCTGCAACAAGAATCTGATCGCTTTACTATCATCAATAGCCAAAATTTGCTTTTTCATTGCCAATAATTTGCTTTAAGGGTTTAAGTAGAAACTTAATTTTTCCAGGACAGGAATGAAAAGACAGGCTAACACAAGGTATTGGCGTGATGATACTTCGGTTTGAGAAGCAGGCTTTACTAAAAGTGGACGTGGATTATCATCTAAATCTTCTTAAAAATTCGAGGAATTTCAAGGATTTCTTTCTTGGTCAATCAATGATTAATACAAGAGTATTATATAGCCAAAGATTCAGAGATTTCGAATATGGCAGGCGATTTTGCATGGTAAAAATACGGACTAATTTCAATTATTCAAATTTATGAACGATTATTTTAGGACCGCAGTGCAAAAATGGGAATATTTCCACAATTAAGGAATACCCAGATCAGGGTATTTTATGATTTAAGTAATCCCTTTATTCATATAGTAAATAAATTTATCCGTCTTGGTTCGCTTTGATTCGCAATAGCGTATATATACGTAGCAAACCTTCTGCCAGCCCCCGGGGTCTTTCCTGCCTCAATACGGTCTGACAATCTTTGGGGCTCATATAGTTAGGTGGTTTGTAGTACCCTTACTACCGGTCATGGCCAGCAGATACCAATTGTATTACAGTTTGTATTATTTGTATTTCCTTAGCTCTCAGCAGTAGCAACCTGGCGTTAACAGTCTCCATTTTTACACAACCAATGACTGCTCCTACGCAAAGAACTACTCAAATTCATAGGCCGATCAGGACAGGCGAAACGACTGCATCCGATGAACTGTGTAATTTATTCCCCTTCTTCCATCCCATAAAATTCTGCCTCTCCACATCTTGGGGCGGAGCCTGCATTACATCTTGGAGCGGAGCATGCATTGCATCGGGGCGGAGCCTGCATTACATCGGGGCGGAGCATGCATTACAAAACAAGAGGGTTCAGCTCGGAAGCCGCCAGCCGCCCCGGCGGCAGCGCTCTTAGCCAGGTTTTCCATTCATAGACCTGCGCCTGATGCATAGGCTGCGCGACCCGGGCCCCATCGGCCATATAAGTGATCGTCACGATCTCGCGTCTCGAACCGGATTCGTTCGCCGCCGTATGATGCACGGTATTGCCGTAATGCCAGGTCGCATCACCCGCCCGCATCCCCGCCGCCCGGCTCAACGGAAACTGATGTTCCCGGATATACTTGCGATAAAGGCTATCTGGCTCCGATGACAGCTTTGGATCGGTGATCGTACCATGATGATGTGATCCGGTCGCAAAGACAAACATCCCCATGTCGATATGCATATCGGTTAGCGGAATGGCCACGGTAATCGTATCTGCTGTATCCAGCGGCCAGTAATACTGATCCTGGTGCCAGTAGGTAGCCTTGCCCCCTGCCTCTTTGAACAACGTATGATCATGATAGATCCTTACATTCGACACACCCAACAGATCGGCAGCCACCTTTCCAAGCCTCCGGGACAAAACCAGCTGCCTTACTCCTTCATCTATCTGCCATAGATTTACCCAATGTCCAAAGGAACGTCCATAGATCCCCCTGTCCGGCCCCTTTGTTTTGTCCCGGGAAAGACGCTTTACCGCATCCAGTATCAAGACGCGATATGCAGCCATCTCCCAGGTCTCCAGCAAGCCCCGTACACGTAAATGCCCGGCCTCCCGAAACTCATCCCGCTGCGCAGTTGAGATCTCGTGGATAGTATCCAGGGGTGGAACTATTTTTACCATTGCCATACCGCCCTAAGTTAGTTTTTTTTGTACAACCACAACAGGATTTCATGTAGGTTCTAACACTTACAATCACGTTAATCTGTCCTTTCAGGGCATTCCCCCAATTATTTTCTATTATTTTAGGACTACGTATCGGACACGTCCTCGTCCATTACGCATCCTCCAATATCAACGAATTCTAAAATCAATATTCCTATGAGAAAAAGCTACACGTTTCTCCCTCTATGGGTGTTTCTTTTATTTTCTGTCAGAGCTTCAGCACAAAATGAAGCACTTAATCTTCAAAGCACAAACTACGGGATCGTCTACTCTGATGTACTCTCCACCTACGGACCTTTGACCGTAGAGTTCTGGACTTATGTCGACAGCGCAGCGACTCCCAGCGGCTATGATGGGTTCAGCCATCAATGGTTATCCCAGGGCAGCTATGGCTCGGCATTCTATGTGGGCTATGATCCAAATGGGTATATCTCGATAGCCGACTTTGGGGGATCAACCACCACTAAACTCCCATTGAAGCGATGGGTACACATCGCCGTGACCTATGATCCGAACTCGGAAAATGTCTATCTCTTTGTCGACGGCGCTCTCCGGGATTCACTGCAGTTCGTCTTTTTTACGGATGGCAGCAACCAGCTCTTCTTCGGATCCTATGTAGACGGCTCACAACCCATCACATCCAAAATGGATGAGGTCAAGATCTGGAATACGGTTCGTACAAACAGCCAGATAAAAGCAGACCTGTTTACGCCGCCTTCCCCGGGTGACATCGACCTGGAAGCCTGGTACCAGATGAACAGCACAACCGGAACCTCCATCATGAACAGCGCCGCCACAACGGGAAGCAATCTCCTTGGATATATTTATGGAGACCCCAGTGGAGCCGACTCCTGGGCCAGAAGCCCCGTTGTCGGCAACCTCAACGGTCTGACCTTTGACGGGGTCGACGACCAGGTCATCATCCCTGCCAATGCCGCTTACAACATCGGCGCTGCCGGAGGCACGATTGAATTTTGGGTCAAACCCGCTGCCGGAAGCCTGAACAGCACAATGCGCACGATGATCGGTAACCGCGGAACGGGCGGCATTAAGTACAGCTACCACCTATCCTCCACCACAATCGGGTTGGAAACAAGCGCCGGCATGAGTACGGTGAGCACGACCGGCATGTTCCCCGGTGGTTTCCCGGACACGGGCTGGACACACCTCGCCTTTGTATACAATGGCACCAGCACCACCACGGTCTATGTCAACGGCGTAAACATCGGCAGCCTGATGGGAACCTATGCCTCCAGCGCCGCCAACCAGGATCTCGTACTCGGTATCGCCAGGAATACGAACGGGTCCCAAGACCGGCCCTTCAGCGGAGGCATAGACGAGGTCCGTATCTGGAGTACTCAGCGGGGCCAGATGGACATTCTGAACAACATGGCCGTCTCATTGACAGGTCTCGAGAGCGGCCTTACCGGCGAATTTACCTTTGACAACGGTACCGCCTCCGCGGATAACACCGGCCTGATTACGGCTCTCGACAACAGTGCTTCAGCCAACCACGGCACGCTGACCAATTTCGCTCTTACCGGCACTTCATCAAACTTCGCACTCCATACCGCCGTTGCACCCGTCAACCTGCCTCTTGTACTGACGAAGTTTACGGCAATAAAACGCAACAACAACTCGATCCTCCAATGGACAACAGCTATGGAACAGAACACCAGCGAGTTCCTGGTACAGCGGAGCACCGACGGTGAAAACTATACGACGATAGGCGTGGTCGCCGCCGCCGGCAACAGCAGCACGCCAAAGAACTACACCTTTACGGATATGGCGCCGGATAAAGGCAGCGATTACTACCGCCTCAAACAGGTTGACCTGGACGCCAGGTATACCTATAGCCCCATCTGCGTGCTGAACTTCCCGCTGTCCAGCCAGCTGATCTGGTATCCTATCGGCAAATCGTCAGCCGAAATCTACCTGCAGCAGGGCTCCAGCGAAATGTATATGCTGTCGGATATGAATGGACGCACCCTCAGCGTAGGCCAGCTTTCGGGTGGAAAGGTTACGCTAGCAAACCTGACTCCCGGTATCTATGCCGTGTCGGTTAGGACAAAGGCCGGCATTATGGTCGCAACGGAAGTACTAATTCCATAAACATAGCGCTCAGGCAGCCCGGCAAAGCTCGCTTTACCAGGCTCAAAGTGAAAGAGAGGCTGTATCAAAAGGTCGATACAGCCTCTCTTTATTCGGGTCCCCCTGATGGAGACAATTTCCGTTTAAGCGATTCTCAGGGCCTTCATTTTACTTTTGAGTCATCCTTTCTTTTGTTATCCCCCTGCCGCCCGTCCCCGCCGCATCCCCTGTTTCACATTTCCCGCGCAGACAAACAAGCCTATTCGCCAAGCCAGGCTTTTCGGATAGCCTTCTGCTGCTCATCCGCCGCCGGGAGCGGACGGATCCGATAGGTATCGGGGTCGATCCCCAGGCCCCCATAACCCAGGTATTTTGCGTAGTCCGGCTCTTTTACCGTAAATACATAGTCGAAGATATCCGGCAGCGGCTGACCCGCTATCTTCTCGCAGACCTGCCGGAATTCGTCATCCGTAAACCCCCGCTTTTTCTGCTGATAAAACTCGCGATAAAGCATCCGCATCACATCATCCAGCGACTGCCGCCCCCCGGTGGCATGCCGGATCGCCATATCCAGCAAAAGGCCCACTGCCGGCCCCTTATCGTAATAAGAAATAGTCTTGTTGATAGAATCTCCCGTCCTTCCAAAAGGACCGTCCGACCAGGTTTCATAGCTCGCCTGCGCCAGCGTCTGATAAAGATGACCCGGCTGCTTTTCATAGGCAGCTATGTTGTTCTGAAAGTCTTTCAGGAAGTCTTCATTGCTCATCAGCCCGGCACTATGCACCATTTTGTATTCGTAGTATACGGTCAGCCCTTCGGAGATCCACAACATATTCGTCCGGTTCTCTCTTTCGTAGTCGAAGGGTCCAAGGGCAATGGGTCGTATCCGCTTGACATTATAGTGATGGAAATATTCATGCGAGAGAAAACTCAGCGTCCGCTGGCGTCCGCCCTTTGTCGACAAACCATCCCCGCCAAAACTAACCGTCGTGCTATTCAGATGCTCGATACCACCCCGCCCCGGCCCGATGGCGAGGAAGGTATATTCTTTATAAGGGATGTCGCCGATGATATCCGCCGCCGCCGTAACCACCTTTTTCAGGTCCTCTGACAATTGTTTTTTATCAAACTCTCCCAACTTATAGCCCACAAAGTAGTGCGGAATCCCCCTGACCGTAAACATCGGGATCTCTTCCAGACTGCCCACCAGGATCGGCGCATCGTAGAAGACGTCGTAGTCTTCCGCGGAGTAAGTGTGAGTGGCGGCCCGGCTCATAGCCTTTGCCTCGGCCGGCCCGGCATTAGCACCCTGCCCCGCCGATCTCATTTGCTTTGGCTGGCTTGCCCCCTTCGACCCCGCCGGCCCACCAACTCTCGTCAACCCGGTAGCGATCAGCGTCCGCTCATCTCCCGATGTATCCGGATGCCATCCCGACCAAGGTTTTACCGTCACCGAAACAGCATGCCGCAGATACCCGTCGGGATATACAAAGACACCCGGGCTGTTGATATAAGCCCTGGTGCTGTCAAGCCAGGGATTAGCGACAAATGCCTTGTCGGCCAGCACGTCATAGTCGATGATAATCGCCGCCCCGGCAGGATGCTCTACCCGCCAGGTATTGCCCGAGATCTGCTCCCACCCCAGCGTCCGCCCAGTCCCATCCACCGCATGAAAATGTTCTACTTTCTTTGCATAGTCGACGATCTGGTAATAACCCGGCATCCACACGGGCATCTTAAAATCGATGACGGGCCCCGAAAGCCCGGTAGTATGAAAAACGACATGGAACCGATGGGTTTCGGGATGATCCATCGAGATATCGAAATGAAGAGTGACCTGGCTAGCCGACGGCTGGCCGCCAGTCAGCTCCCCAGCCGTAGCCCGGCTGGTCAAAGCCATCACAAAAAGCAATGGGAAAAGAATACCGCGTCGAAGGCCAGATAGTTTGGTGTGTATCATTCTTCAAATTACGCCGCCCCCGCCGCCGCCGCTTCCCCGATTTTAACCAGTTGTATGATCGGATTCGCCATCCTGCCTGGTCGCGCAACTTTTAGCGATTTCAGCCAATTGTCTGCAAAGCGCCATCCCAGTCCTTCCACACCGCCTCATAACCCTGCCGCCGGATCATCGCCGCAATCTCCGCAGGACTCCGGTCGTCATGAATAGCAAACTGCTCCAGCGATTCGGGATCGACGACATATCCCCCCGGATTCGTCCTCGAACCTGCACTCAACGCCGTAATACCCAGCTTTATCGCATGATCCCGAAAAACCGGGCTTTCCCTTGTCGACAACGAAAGCTCCACATCCCCATCCAGCAGCCGATAAGCGCAGATCAGCTGGATCAACTCCCGATCCGACATCTCTACTTTCGGATTGACCCAGCCCGGGGGCAAGCCGCTGGCGCCGCCCGCAACAGCACCTTCTGTCGCATAGCTATTGCCATCTTGCCGCCCAAGCGCCCCCCATCCAGCCTCTACGACGCCACCGCCATTCACTACCCCAGCATTACCACCCACACCCGTCGGCGCCCCATCTTGCCGCCCGGCGTCCACAGCGGCAGCACCCGCATAAGGCCTCAGCCGGGGAAACGACAGGGAGTATTTCGTCCTCCAATACCGCTGCTCCAGGTAACGCAGATGCAGCGCCGTAAACCAGCTATCCACACGCCAATCCTCGAGCCCGATCAATACCCCCAATCCCATCTTGTGAACCCCAGCCCTGCCCAGCCGATCCGGCGTCTCCAGCCGATACGTAAAATTGGACTTCTTTCCTTTCGGATGATGCAGCTTATAATCCTCCCGATGATAGGTCTCCTGGTAAACCAGCACGGTGTTCAAGCCATGCTCCACCAGCCGTGCATAGTCCCCCTCTTCCAAAGGCTGCACCTCCATCGAGATATGCGCAAAATGCGGCCGGATGATGTCCAGCGCTTTTATAAAATAGTCAACCCCTACCGTCAGATTGGCCTCTCCGCTTACCAGCAATACATGCTCGTAACCCATCGCCTTTATCGCGCCGATCTCCTGCAGCAGCTCGCCAGCACTCAGCGTCCTTCTTCTTAATTTATTGTCATAACTGAACCCGCAATACCGGCATATATTCTGACATTCGTTGGACAGATAGAGGGGGATATAAAGTTGAATGGTTTTCCCAAATCGCCTCTGTGTCAGCCGATGGCTCTCCTTGGCCATCTCTTACAGATATGGCGCCGCCGCGGGAGAGATCAGGGCAGCAAAGTCTTCCAGGTCGCGGCTGGAGCGGCCCAAAGCGCGCTCGACATCAACCTTCGTTTTTTTATAAATACTTCGCTTAATATCCTCCCAGCTATATTGCTCAAATACTGATGTAAACATGTCTTTTCATTTATCGCGACCCGAAGGTCGCTGTTACTCAAAACAGTCCGGTCATGCTCAATAGCCTCCCCCCGCATTCCTGGCCGATCACCTTTCCCCGGCACGGCCGCACTCTAATCCAAAAACGCGGTCAACGGACTACTCGCCTCTGCTTCAGCCAAAGGCTGCGCCAGCCTTGCTTCAAAAGCCATCCTTCCCGACTCCACAGCCAGTCGAAACGCTTCCGCCATCTTCACAGGATCAGCGCTTGCCGCAATCGCCGTATTAACCAATACGGCATCAGCCCCCATCTCCATCGCCTTTGCCGCATCCGAAGGCGCCCCTATCCCCGCATCTACCACCACCGGCACATTGCTCTGCTGAATGATGATCTCCAAAAACTCCGCGGTCTTCAATCCCTTGTTACTCCCGATTGGCGAGCCCAGCGGCATCACAGCGGCAACCCCTACTTCCTCCAATCGCCGGCAAAGCACAGGATCGGCATGAACATAAGGCAATACCACAAACCCCCTCCGCACCAGCTCCTCAGCCGCAGCCAACGTCTCTATCGGATCAGGCAGCAGCCACCGCGGGTCCGGATGGATCTCTAGCTTCAACCAGTTAGTGCCCAGCGCCTCTCTTGCCAGCTCCGCAGCAAATAATGCCTCGCGCGCGCTTCGAACACCCGATGTATTCGGCAGCAAATGCTGATGCGGATGCCGCAGACGCATCAATAACCCTTCGCCGGATCCGCCGTCACGAATATCGACCCTCCTGAGCGCAACAGTGATCAACTCCGAACCGCTGGCCAGCAAAGCGTCTTCCATGACCTGGTCCGAACCAAATTTGCCGGTCCCCGTAAACAGACGCGATTGAAATGTTTTATCAGCTATCGTCAACATAGTATGTTTGTTTTTATCGTTCACCCATAATTTTATTGTCACCCACTCTTTGTCACCCACTCTTTGTCACCCACCCTTCACCCGCCGCCCACCTGGCTTCATCCTTTCCCCGCGAGCATCCGGTGCAGCTGCGCTTCCAGCATTTTTACCTGCGCCGGCGCATCTTCCGCATGTACCAGCATCCCTGAAAAGGCAATCCCATAAACGCCAGCCTCGATAAGCAAGGGCACATCCTCACTGCCAATCCCACCGATGGCCACCATCGGAAGCCGTATACCTTCGGCAAGCATCTGCTGTATAATGTGCTGATACCCTTCCAGACCCAATATGGGACTCAGTTTTTTCTTTGTCGTCGTATAACGGAACGGACCAACGCCTACATAGTCTGCTCCCTGCCGGTAGTGTTCCCGCACATGCGCTATGGTATTGGCCGTACCTCCAATAATCGCTTCTTCCCCCAACAACCTGCGCGCATCGCCAACAGCCATATCCTCCTGCCCCAGATGGACACCGTCTGCACCCGCAGCAACGGCCACATGCACGCGATCATTGATGATCAGGGTAGCCCCATGGATCTGACATATTTTCTTTGCGGCGAGCGCCGTCTCCAGCACCTCTTCGTCGGTTGCCTCCTTCATCCGAAGCTGGATCAGATGGATACCCGCCTTGCAGGCCATTCCCACTTGCTTCAGATGAGAAGGCCCGCCATCCATCGTAATAAAGTATAGTCGGTTTAGTGATGCCATCCTAATGTTGTCGTATTACTGGTTAAAAAACGGTGGATGTATTTTTTTGATCGGCATGCTGCCTCATATAAAGAATATCCCAGCGCCAGATTGGCCGTCAAAGCAGAAGCCATCACGCAGCCAGAGCCATGCTTTGGATATACTTCCTGTAAACCAGGCTCCGGCTTTAGCACGCGAACCTCGCCCTGACTCCACAAAAAATCCTGTCCTGGCCTATGAGGATGATGTCCCCCCTTCAGATAAATATTCGTCTTTCCCGATTGCGTCAACAACGCACAACGTTTCTGTATATCATCCCCAGGATAAAGCCAGCCCATCTCTTCCCAGTTTGGCGTCAACAAATAACAAGACGCCAGAATTTCCTCCCAGTCCTCACGGCCGTTTCCCAATGTCCAGAAAGCAGCGCCGCTGCTGGCCCGGATAACAGGGTCCATCACCATTCGAATAGCGGGATTATGCTGGCGGAGATGATGAAAGATATTCAAGGCCTGTTGCATCGACCTCGTGATACCCATCTTCACCCAATCAAAACCCGTCGATTCGAAACAAAGGTCTATCTGCTCAAAGACCTCCTCATCCGAAAACCATTCCAGACGGCGGATGGTCTTTTCATTCTGGAAAGTAAACCCTGTACAAACCGCATAGCCATAGACGCTATGCGCTTCCAATGTCTTCACATCCGAAAGCACACCCGCTCCGGCACTCTGGTCGTAACCGGCAATGACCAGAACTTTAGGACGGCAAACCTCCTGTCCATCCATGCCCGCGTCCGGCTGATCATGGCGGCCCGTACCTGTGCCCATCCCAGCTGACCGATCGTCCCGGCCCGTACCTGTGCCCATCCCAGCTGACCGATCGTCCCGGCCCGTACCCGTTCCCATCCCAGCTGACCGATCGTCCCGGCCCCTGCTTGTGCCCATCCCATCTGACCGATCATCCCGGCCCGTGCATGATGCGCCCATCACCTCCCGGGAGTGCTCGCCTTCGCCGGCCCCTCCTGCGATGCACTCGCCCCTCCCGTCCATAAGAACGACTCTTCCGCCTGCATTATCCTCCTTCCGCATCGATTATTTTTTTCAATTGTAAAAACCGATTGAGAGCCTTCTTTGGCTCCTCCCAGATATAGCCCAGCACCGCAGCGCCTTTCCAACCCATCCGGATCATTTCGCCAAGCGAATCCGCCCCTATCCCCCCTAGTCCAACCGGCGTACAAGGCAATAGCCCCGACGGCAGCTGCAGCAGTCCGGTCCCTGCCGCATAACCCGGCTTGGAGATACTGTCGAACAATGGACTGATAAAGGCATAGGACAATCCTGAAGGCAATAGCCCGAACTCCGTCCAGGAATGCACAGACGTGGAAACGGCAAAGGCTGAGCGCTCTTCTATAAAAGGTCCGCCTCCGCTTCGTCCCTGGCCATTGCTATAGCCGACCGAACCATGCAGCTGCGGAATATGATACCGCTTTGCCAGTTGCGGTGAACCATGCAACACCAGTCGTGAAGACCAGCGAGGACAGAGCAGCGACAGCAAAGCGGTCAACTGCATCTCGCTGGCATCCGGCTTACGGATATGAAGCTTTGGCAAACCCGCCTCCAGCAACTCTTCCAATAAGAGCGCTTCGTCGGGAAAATTATGCGGCAGCGTCAGCAGTGCCAGCAGAAATGGCGGAGCCTCTTCCGGCGTATCCACGGCCCAGTCCTCGACGCCTTCAACGGGCCCGCTCTTTGCGGTCCCTCTATTTTCATTTTTATTGGTCATGCCTAAAGATATATCTCTGCCCCCGATTGCTTAAATGCTTCTGCTTTTTCCTGCATCCCCGTCTCCAATGCAGCGTCATCCGCCAGTCCTTTTTCTTCCGCAAATCGTCGAACTTCCTGCGTGATCTTCATCGAACAAAAATGTGGACCGCACATCGAACAGAAGTGTGCGATCTTCGCGCCTTCTGCCGGCAATGTTTCATCATGAAAGGAACGCGCCGTATCGGGATCCAGCGACAAATTGAACTGATCTTCCCAACGAAATTCAAAACGAGCTTTGCTAAGCGCATTATCCCGATACTGAGCACCCGGATGCCCCTTTGCCAGATCCGCCGCATGCGCCGCTATCTTATAGGTGATCACGCCATCTTTGACGTCCTTTTTGTTGGGCAGCCCCAGGTGTTCTTTTGGCGTCACATAACACAACATCGCCGTACCATACCAGCCGATCATCGCCGCCCCGATACCCGAAGTGATATGATCATAGCCTGGCGCAATATCCGTTGTCAAAGGTCCCAATGTATAAAAGGGAGCCTCGCCGCAAGACGCAAGCTGGCGATCCATATTCTCTTTGATCAGATGCATCGGAATATGACCAGGTCCTTCGATGATCACCTGGCAATCCTGCGCCCATGCTTTTTTCGTCAATTCGCCCAGCGTCTCCAGCTCGGCAAACTGTGCGGCGTCATTGGCATCTGCGATAGAGCCCGGACGCAAACCGTCTCCTAATGAAAAAGACACATCATAAGACTTCATGATCTCGCAGATCTCTTCAAAATGGGTATAAAGAAAACTCTCCCGGTGATGCGCCAGACACCACTTGGCCATGATGCTGCCGCCGCGCGACACGATGCCGGTCATACGACGCGCAGTCAACGGGATATAACGCAGCAACACGCCGGCATGGATGGTAAAGTAGTCCACCCCCTGCTCCGCCTGTTCGATCAAGGTGTCGCGGAATATCTCCCAGCTCAGTTCTTCCGCTTTACCACCGACCTTCTCCAAAGCCTGGTAGATCGGAACAGTCCCCACCGGTACCGGGGAATTGCGAAGGATCCATTCTCTTGTCTCGTGTATATTTTTTCCTGTCGACAGATCCATAATTGTATCCGCTCCCCAGCGGCAAGCCCAGACGGCCTTTTCCACTTCCTCTTCAATGCTGCTGCTGACCGCGGAATTGCCAATGTTGGCGTTGATCTTGACCAAAAAATTACGGCCGATGATCATCGGTTCTGACTCGGGGTGGTTGATATTGGATGGGATGACGGCCCTTCCTCTCGCCACTTCATCCCGTACAAACTCAGGCGTGATGATATGCGCTGGCGTCGCCGCGCCCCAACTATTGCCAGGATGTTGATGCAGCAGACTCGAAGGCGCAGCGCTTGCCAGCCCGCCCGCAACCAGGCCCGACGCACCATTCCCTGCCCCACCGCCGAAAGCTGCCCCACCTCCTCTATTGGAAGCACCCGCCGCGCCATTATTTGCCTCACCCCGGGCCGATCCCGCCGCACCCTCACGCACCGCTTCAACCCGCTGATTCTCGCGGATAGCGATATACTCCATCTCGGGAGTAATGATCCCTTTTCTCGCATAGTGCAGCTGTGTAACATTGCCCCCGGGCCTCGCCTTTCTCGGCGCGCGGATATGCTCAAAGCGCAGTTCCTTCAACGCTTCATCCTGAAGCCGCTGCCTTCCATAAGCAGAACTAACGCCGTCAAGCAATTCCGTATCCATCCGATCGACCACCCAGGATTCTCGAAGCCGCGGCAATCCTTCCCGGACATTCAATGCGATAGCCGGATCGGTATAGGGACCGCTGGTATCATACACCGTTACCGCAGGATTGGATTGAACAGTACCAGCAAAGGTATCGATGGTATCTCCAACGGAGATGGAGCGCATCGCCACTTGAATGGGATACAGTTTGCCAGGCACATAAATCTTACGGGACGCCGGAAAAGGCTCACGGCTGATCACCTGCTGTCCTGGGATAGTCGCTTTTTTCATATCACTCAATTTTAAAAGTTCAGACAATACGATTCCGTTCGGTTCATCGAACCGTTTTTTTGCCATGCACCACACTTCGCTCAAACCGCCGCCGCGCCAGCGCACTCGCCCGCTCACATGGCGACCGCGCTATCCCACAGTCACATCTCTTCTTACGCGCCATCCCGTCATGCGCCCAGCTCTGCTCTACCCCCCTTGCGTCGCGCGGATCACAAAAACTTTGTCCTCCGCGCGCAGCACATAAGAACCCCATTCGGTCCTTGGGATCACCTTGTCGTTAACGGCAATGGCTATCCCATCCGGCCGATCGATGCGCAACAATGGCAACACATCGGAGAGCAATCCCTTTTCAGGCAGCTCAAACCTTTCTTTGTTGATAATTACTTCCGGCATAACAACTCCTGCAGGCCTACACTCTCCATTGGATCCTTTCTCAAACCGTCCATACCGGACCCTTTCCCAAACCTAGACAGACACTGCCCTATCAGCCATTTGATGCGGCCAATCGCAACGCCTGAACGCCAGTCTGGTTTGCGCTAAGCAAGGACCAACAAAGGTTTCAGCCAATTGATTAAATCAATAAATACAGGGGGTGCGCTTTCGCGTAAAAGAGTAAGTCCGTCTTTTCCCTTCGCCGGTATTAACCGGATCAGGTTCTGAGGGTATTATCTCAGCCCGTATGAACGAGCACCCCTAAAGCCACGATAAAGGTAGGGAATAAATTAAATACAAAAAATAATTCGCGAACACAACCGCACAAAAAAAATCCCGCCCGCGTCAGTTATAGGTTTAAAAAGATTAGCCTACGAGTTCTTGATTTGACAAAAGGGCTTGTGTTAGCTCTTGAATACGCTTGAGAGAAAAGTACTCCCTTGAAGCAAACGAAGCAAGTTGTTTAGCAATTCAAAGGGGGGGCTTACAATGCAAAATAGGTTTGATATAATCTAATAATAATCTATATTTTCGCTAAATTACTAACCAAAAGGCGTTCTAAAGCACTCATTTTGTACCACTTATATTATGATTACCCGAATTGAAATAGACGGTTTTAAGACTTTTAGCCATTTTCAAATGGATTTTGCCCCACTGACAGTTGTCGCCGGTGCAAATGCTTCAGGCAAGAGTAATTTGTTTGATGCAATGCAATTGCTAACAAGAATAGTAGACAATGACCTTAAAACGTCTTTCAGCGAACAAAGAGGAAGTGCTAACGAGTTATTTACAAGATATGCTCAAGGAGAGTATGCCAAAGAGATATCTTTCAAAATCGAGCTATTAACAGATAAAAATATACAAGATAAGTTTGGAGGAGAAGCCCAATTAAAATACACAAGGCTTAAGTATGAAATAAAAATAGGCCGGTCCACCAACGCAAGAGGAATGGAAGATTTAGTTATTATAGCAGAATCGCTTAATCCAATTCGACACGATGATGACAAATGGATAAAAACTTACATCCCTAGCAGATATCAGGAAAGATGGCGTCCAAAAGTAAAAACAGGGAAACGAGGTGTAGCATACATCGATACAGACAATGATCGCATAAACCTACGACAAGATGGAAAAGGTGGAATTAAAAAAGAATTCCCTCTTAACAATATTAATCAAGCTATAATAAGCATAGTCAACTCAATAGACTTTCCCCATGCATTAGCGGCAAAAGAAGAGATCAAAAATTGGCACTTTTTACAGCTCAACCCTGAAGATCTTCGTCGCCCTAGCGACTATCTTGCAAAAGACATCCTTACTCACACAGGCGAAAACTTAGCTTCGGTTCTCTCACGAATAAAAAATGCCGATCCCTCTGCCCTAAAAAATATTTCACGCCGATTAAATTCACTACTACCAAGTATTGCAAACGTAGATGTGATTGATGACAGAGTTGGAAAACAGTTTATAATCGAAATAAAGACAGGAGATGGGAGAATATTTACATCAAGGGTACTTTCTGAAGGAACATTGCGACTTTTAACTTTATGTGTATTTCTTTACGATCCCTCGCATAAGGGCCTGTTATGCTTCGAAGAACCAGAGAATGGTGTACATCCAGCAAGGATGAAACTAACGGCTGAGTTACTATTAGATTTAACTTCTCATTTTGTTGAAGATGCAGACGAATTAAGGCAAGTGATTGTCAACACACATTCACCCACCTTAGTTGCAGACTTCTTCAATTCCGACAACCAAGGTGTTTATGCAATTTGGCTGTCTCAATTAGTCACACAAGTTACAACCATCAACGAGAAGAAGCAAAAAATCCAGGTAACTAAAATGCTACCTGTTGACAAAGGAAGCTCCCAACTAGCAATAGATTTTACAGAGAATGAGAGAAGACTAACCCTTGCAAAAGTAATAGAATATCTTGGAAGTGAAGATTTAGAAAAATCTATATTGAAAATAGAAGAGGAATGAGCAACATTTTAACTATTGCATATAGTGCAGAAGGAAACACTGATCAAAGATTTCTTGAAAGTATAATTAAAAGAACATTCGAAGAAATAGCCTTTAAATGCGATGGCATTATTGAAGTTTTCGATCCCATATACATCAAATTAGACAAAAGAGATGGGTTTATTTCCGCAGTATGTCTAGCCGCTTTACAAGCATTTAAAGACGGTATAAATGTATTGTGTATACACGCAGACGCAGATTCGTATTCAGATAATGAAGTAGCTCAAAACAAAATCATTCCTGCATTTGATGCCATAGCTAAATTAGACACAAATGCATGCAAAAATTTAGTTGCCATAATTCCCGTCCAAATGTCTGAAGCGTGGATGCTTGCGGATAAAGAATTACTAAAAGAGGAAATTGACACTATAAAATCTAATGAAGACTTAGGTTTAACGAGAGCGCCAGAAACAATTTCCGACCCAAAGGAAACTATCAAAACCGCAATTCGGAATGCTCAAAAGGACTCATCTAAACGAAGAGATAGGATAAGCATCAATGAATTATATCAGCCCATTGGGCAAAAAATCTCCCTCGACAAACTGGAATCTTTACCATCATTTGTCAAATTCAAATGCGCGGTGGAAGATGCATTTAAAAAATTAAACTATTTACACTAAATAATTAAGCCGACGGAATATTAAACAAAAAAAATCCCGGCACAAAGCCGGGACAAAAGGCCGATCATTTTATCATTTTCTCTACTTCTGTAATTCGACAACCACCACCGACATCGGCGGCAGCTCAACACTCAAGCCGGCACTGGTCTTCTTCGCACCATTGAACCCGGCAGTCTTCACCTTATCAGGCTGATCGAAAGTATTGATATCATTGAACTTCGAAGAGGTCAGGATCTGTCCATGAATAGTCGAGAATGCAATACCCGGAAGCGCCGCATTTATCGTGATCTTCTTCGAAGGATCGATGTTTACAAAAGAAATATGGATCGCCCCGCTGGAATCGCGCGAAGCGGAAGCATTCACCGCAGCGATCTTCTGACCGTCATGCACATATTGCGGGCTGGTAAAATGAACAGCCAGCGAATGGGCATCCTGATGCACCTTATACATATCGAAGATATAATAGGTAGGCGTCAGCAGCATCTTATCCTTATCGGTAAGGACCAACGCCTGCAACACATTCACGGTCTGTGCCAGATTGGCCATCTTCACACGATCGGTATGGTTATTAAAGATATTAAGCGTAGAGCCAGCGATCAGCGCATCCCGCAGGCTGTTTTGCTGATAGAGAAACCCAGGCTTTGAACCGGGTTCGGCATCCGTCCAGATACCCCATTCGTCAACGACAAGCGCCATCCGCTTCTTTGGATCGTACTTGTCCATGATCGCGGAATGCTTGCTCACGATCTCCTCCATCTTCAAACAGGAAACCATCGCCTTGAAATAGTCGTCTTCCCCAAACTGCGTCGCAGAACCTTTATGTTCCCAGGGGCCAGCCAGCGTATAATAGTGCATCGAGATCCCCCAGGTACGGTTGCGAACGATATTCTTCATCACCTTGTCCGTCCAGTTGTAGTCATCGCTGTTTGCGCCGCTGGCGATCAGCCGAAGCTGCGAACCGGGATAGTTCTTGCAAAACTCGGAGTAACGGTTATACTCACCCGCATAATACTCCGGCGTCATACTGCCGCCGCATCCCCAGCTTTCATTTCCAACACCCCAAAAGGAAACATTCCAGGGCTTCTCCCGCCCGTTCTTGCGACGCATATCCGCCAGCGTACTCTTGCCATCAAAGTTGAGGTACTCCAGCCAGCTTTCCATTTCCTCCGGCGTCCCCGTGCCCACATTGCCGGCGATATAAGGCTGACACCCCAGCAGATCGCACAACTCGAGAAATTCATGCGTCCCAAAACTATTGTCTTCTGTTACCATACCCCAGGTCGTATTCACCGTCTTCTTACGCTGATCACGCGGCCCGATAGCATCCCGCCAGTGATACTGATCGGCATAACAACCACCCGGCCAGCGCAATACCGGAACTTTTATTTTACGCAACGCCTCCACTACATCCATCCGCATACGATCACCCGTCCAAAACCCATCGTAGATACAACGCCCGAGGTCCTCGGAGAAATGCCCATAAACATTACGACTGATGACAGGCCCGGAAGTATCCTTGATGGAAAGTTCGATGGCTGTTTGTGAAAAGACTTGAATACCTGACAATAAAAAGAGAAAGACAAGAAAAGGCCAGCTGGATTTCATATGCTTTAATCGTTTTGGTTTGACACCCCTAAATTAATTGTTTTTTTGACAATTAAAAGGGACAAACAAAAAAAAGCGGCCCCCAGTCCATGGAGGCCGCCTCTCGTCTCGGAAATTTATTGTTTCACAATCTTCTTCACCGTACTCCAATTCCCAATCTGCATCCGCACAAAATACACCCCAGGCGCCAGTGTACTCGCATTTACATTCACCTGCAAAGCACCCGCAGCCTTTGTAACTTCCTGCGTCTGACGGATCGCGCCAGTAACATCCAGCAGCTGCACCCGCAAGCTGCCCGCCTGCGCATTGCTCATCTGGATAGAGAAATTAGCCTTTACAGGATTGGGGTAGATCGTCAGATAATCCGCCCCTGTAATGGCAGCCTCAGCCGCATCAACCTCACCGCCGGCAGCCGTAGCGCTAACCAGCCCATTGGTAACGGCAGACGCCGAGGCGGGAAGCGCAAAGGTCATATAGTGGAAGTTCCAGCCAACAGCCGAAGTAGACTTCACCTGCAAGGTCTGTACACCCGCACCCAGATTGGCGGTCGTAGTAACGGTCTGCCAGGACTGATAAGCCCCGGTGTTGGGCAGCAGCACATTAGCAACCACATAGCCATTCGACAACAGCTGCAGCGAAGCATTATTATTAGGAGTCGCAACCCGGAAGCTCACGGTATAAACCCCGGCCTTGGTTACGTTTACGGTATAGTTCATCCAATCCCCGTCATCGATCCAACCCAGATCGGTACCGCCGCCCACGTCAGAAGTCGTCTCGGTACCCACACCAGTCATCAACACATAGCTGGGCGCCAGGATAGTGCCAGGAATCGATGGCGTAGACGAACTGCTTCCGGAAGACGCAGCAGCGAACTGTATCCAGTTGATGTTCCAATTCCCCGCCGCCACAGATTTTACGATAAGGGTCTGTGCACCCGCCGCCAGCGCAGCCGTAGCGGTAACGGTCTCCCAGGTTTGATAAGAACCGGAGGCAGGTACGGTAACGGTCGCCAAAGCTACACCCGAAGCATTCTGCAGCTGGATCTGTCCGCCAGCCGCTGATGCTGCCACACGAAAACTGACGGTATAGGAACCCGCCGTCGCCACATTTACGTTGTATTTCATCCAGTCCCCGTTGTCGATCCAGCCCACATCATAACCGCCCCCGGCATCGAGGGTGTTTTCCTGCGCTACACCGCTCATCGAAGCATAGCCTTCGGCCTCGACGGCGCCAGGGATCGCGTAAGTCGTAACAGCAGCAGCAGGAGCCGCAGTAAAGGTCATATAGTTGAAGTTCCAGCCGGTAACGGTTGATTTTACCCGAAGGGTCTGCTGACCAGCAGGCAGAACGGCCTGCGTCGTAACGGTCTGCCAGGTCTGATATCCCCCTGTATTGGGCACATTTATCGTGCTAAGCACTACACCCGCAGCATTCAGCAGCTGAAAGGAAACCCCGGTATTCGGAGAGGTTACACGCCAGCCAATATTATAGGTTCCAGCCGTCGCAACATTGATCCGGTAATCCATATAATCACCCGCGTCGATATAACCTACATCCTGGCCGCCGCCAGTGTCCCCGGTCGTCTCAGTCGCCACCCCACTCATAGCAGCATAGCTTTCGCCCTGCACAGTACCAGGAACGGCATAATAGGTCGGGGCAGCCGATACGACAGGCGTTGCAAACTGCAGCCAGTTGAAATTCCAGCCGGTACCCGTCGATTTGATGGTCAGGGCCTGCTGACCCGCCGGCAAGGTCACCGTAGCAGTAACGGTCTGCCAGGCCTGATAACCTCCTGTATTGGGAACGCTGACAGTCGCCAGCACAGCGCCTGAAGCATTGATTATCTGAAAAGCAGCTCCTGCATTAGGAGAAGCCACCCGAAAACTGGCCGTATAAGAACCCGCAGAGGCAACATTCAGAGAATAAGTCATCCAGTCCCCGTTGTCGATCCAACCCACATCCTGGCCGCCGCCAGTGTCCCCGGTCGTCTCGAGCCCTACTCCGCTCATCGTGGAATAGCTTTCAGCCTGCACGGTACCCGGAACGGTATAATACGTCGCCGTAGGCGTAGCCGGCGAAGTCACCGAAGTAGCAGCCGTCGTATACTGCAATAACCATTGGTAGATATTCATTCCGTTGAGGGTATACGCGGGATCGTAGAACTGTTCCCAGCAGCAGTGACCACCCGCATAAGCGGTCGACAAGGCATAATTCGCCTTTATCGCATTGACATCCAATACAAGATTCAGGGTATTGGCGCCATGCACATCCGTAGCGGAACCGAATCCCCACAGCTGGACCTTGTTCTTTACGACCGTATCGGCATACTGTCCGCGATAGTAAGCATTCATCACCGCGCTCATCGGGACAAACGCAGGAATGGGATGCGTAGCAGCAACGGAAGCCCCCGAAGCCTGTATCTTGCCGACATACTCCAGTATCCCTTCCCCGCCCGCAGACAAACCAGTCAGGTACACGCGGGTCGGATCGACCCGGTAGGTCTTCAGCAGATACGTCAATACATATTCCAGCTGCGGCGCCGTCGTTGAATAACCATACGCCGCCTGCGGAGAGACGACGATAAACTTATAGGACTTCTTGTCAACAGGATTGACAAAACTGGAAGGCCAGGAACCATGCGCAATGATATACGCCGGTCCGCCGGCATTGCTGTTGTTGTAGATCACAGAAGGGTCGGTAGTAGACCCCTCATCCACCCCGTGCAGAAACACGATGATCGGGTAAGTCCCCGACGTAGTGGAATAATCATCCGGTAAGTGAAGAATAGCGTTTTCTGTTCCACCCGCATTGTCTACGGGTACTTTGATAATGGTTTGATCACCCTGCCCAAAGCAGAAAGCAGGTAAGAGCAGCAGCAGTAGTAGGCGTTTCATAATAGGCTTGATTGGATTTGAAGTGTGTAATGTTTGTTCATTTTTATCGGTTGTTTAAGGTAGAGAAAAGGAACCCTGCCCAGCCGGTAGTCATTTTTCAGACATACCAGTACCGGTTGACAACTGCACACGCAGCCGCAGGAACGAAAGGAAAGGTTTCGCTAAACGGAATGGGCGAGAAAAGGGGTTAGGTTACGGCTGGCAATAACCGCTAGGACGTTTTTTCATTTGTGTTTTCTGTCAGCAAGGGAAATTGAGAAAGCAGAGCGTGTGGCCTTAAACCTTTGGACAAGAACAGGACGGTTTGTGAGATCCCGTTTTGATGAAGTTCATAAGCAGTCTTCTCTAATTTATCAGGCTTACCAGATTTAGCAACTTGGCATAATAACGAGCAAAAACCGTGCTAGTTGCGTGTTTCAGCAGTTTTTTTTCGCGGGTAACACTAAGTTAATCCCATCGGGCTATTCTGAGCCGCTAAAGCGTTTTGCACCCTAAAGAATACACTTAATTATGCTTTTTCCAGGCCCTTTTCCTTGGAAGTGATCATTCTCTGACCTGGCCTTTCCCACGCACGATCCACTTCTCGGTCACCAGCTTCTCCAACGCAAAAGGCCCCCGCGCATGAAGTTTCTGCGTAGAAATGCCAATCTCCGCCCCAAGACCAAACTCCTCACCGTCTGTAAAGCGGGTTGACGCATTCGCATACACCGCCGCAGCATCCACCTCCAGCAGAAAACGCTCGCACTGCTGCTGATCACGAGACACAATAGCCTCGGAATGCCGCGTCGAATAACGCCGGATATGCTCCAGCGCCTCGTCGATCCCACCCACCACTTTTACCGCACATTTCAAACTCAGGAACTCCCGGGCAAAATCGGAAGACTTCGCCTTTTTCAGATACGGGTACCCTTTCAGCAATCCGCCGGCAGCCGCATCAGCAAAGACCTCCACGCCAGATTTTTCCAGCGGCCCCTTCAGTTTTTTCAGAAAAGAAGACGCAACCGCCTTGTCTACCAACAAGGTATCCATTGAATTACAGACAGATGGACGGGAAACCTTTGCATTCACCACAATGGCTACCGCCATATCCAGATCCGCCCCCTTCTCCACGTACACATGACACACGCCAGCCCCGGTCTCGATCACCGGCACCCGACTGTTCGCCCGCACATACTGGATCAGTGAATCTGAACCCCGGGGTATCAGCACATCCACATAACGGGTGGCCGTAAACAGTTCCTGCACGTTCTCGCGTTCTGCGGGCAATAGTGTCACACAGTTGGGGTCGATCCCGGAAACCTTCAGTACCTTATGAATAATGACCAACGCCGCCTTATTCGTTGCTAATGCCTCCTGACTCCCTTTTAGCAGACAACCATTACGGCTGCGCAGACAAAGGGCGGCAATATCGAACGTAACATTGGGTCTGGACTCGTAGATCGCACCAACCACACCAAGAGGCACCGCCCGCTTCTCAAGCTTCAGGCCATTAGGCAGCGTACGCTTTTCCAACAGCCGCCCCGAAGGATCGGGCAGCCGGCTTACTTTCCGGATACTCTGAGCGATGGATTTTATCCGCTGAGGATTGAGCAGAAGCCTGTCGGTCCGGGGACTCGCCGGATCCTGCTTGCTCACATCGAGGGCATTAGCCTTCAGAAGAACGGCGCTGTCAGCTTCCAGTTCAGAAGCCAATAATTGAAGGGCTTTTTTTATCTGGCTGTCAGTGGCCTGCCTGAGCGCAATAGCCGCCTTCGCCGTTTTTATAATAAGAGGTTGAATAGACTTCATCTGGCTGATCGTTTGAAAAAATTGTTTGTATATATATATATATTATTATGTGGCCCCGGTCCGCCCAAAGCGCCGCGCCAACCCATCCCCCTAAAACAACACGATGTCATCCGCATGCGCCGCGACCACATTCCGGGTAGAAAGCTGAGCAGACACCTCGGAAGCCCCAAGTTTTACCTTGGCCACCCCAATGATATTGGCTTCCTCGTCTTTGATCTGAACAACTTCGCCCGGACCAAACTTCCCCTGGATCTTGCGGATCCCTACACTCAACAAACTTCGCCGCTGGACAAGCGCTTTTGCCGCTCCCTTGTCAACGATAAGACTACCAAGGGTGATCGACCCGCTGGCCAGCCACTTCTGTCGAGCCTTCAGCGTGCTGACAGCAGGAACGAAACTCGTCCCCGATCTACCCGCCAACGCGTCCGTAAAAGGAGTTTTACCACCCAACCCGCAGATCACGACTTTTATCCCTAACCCTGTTGCAAGACGGGTGAAGGTCAGCTTCGACAACATCCCGCCCAGCCCCAGACTGCTTTTACTCTTATCCACCAGCCCCAGGATACGATGATCCACCTTTTCCACCCGCGGCATGATCCGCTGGTCAGCATCCAGAAAACCACCCACCGACGTACAAAGCAACAGTGCTTCTGCATCGAAACCGATCGCCGTTAGCGTCGCCAGCTCGTCATTGTCCGAGAACTTCAACTCGACATTGCTGACCAGGTCGTTCTCGTTCATGATTGGCAATATGCCGTTCTTCCAGAACTCCATAAAAGTCTCCTTCAGCTGCAGAAAACGCGGCCGGCTGGAAAAATGCTGGCGTTCGCAAAGCGCCTGCGCTACGGGAATACCGTAGACGGCAAACTGTTTTTCGTAATGCCGGATCAGGATAGGATTGCCCACCGCAGCAGCCGCCTTCCGCTCTGCCAGGGTGCCCTTGTATTGCTTAAAAAAGCCCCTGCCGCTGCCGACAGCACCGCTGGATACCAGGACTACCCGGTAATCTGCCGAAAGCTGTGCAACCCCGGCCGCCACCTTTTTGATGGTCGCCTGCGCAATCTCCCCCTTTTCGTTGGTGAGAACGGCCGTGCCCAGCTTGATAACCAATACGGGTTTTTGCATGATTGTCGCAATCTACACAAAAAAGCGGCGGCCCACCTGGAAAAGTAGACCACCGCTTTTTTTATTCGTGAATGCTTTTACTTCTGTCTCACCATCACCCCATTCATTATAAACGTACTCCCGCCGCCGGCCACGATATTATACACAGGCTGAACCCCGCCCGCAGACTCTTCCTTCTGCCAGACCGTAAACTCCTGGTAACGACCAGTCTCGGCATCCCTACAAAGCACCTTATCGCCTTCGACCAGCTCCCCTGCCTTCTTCTCGCCACTGACCGTAGCCATAGGATGATTAGGCGTAGCCTCCAGGGTCCGGGTAGAAAGCGTCACATCCCGATCCTGCCCCATAGCCGACAACAAGACCACCCGCGTGATCGCATAATTCTTTGCGGCATGCACGGTCAACTCTTTGACTACAACACTCGTCGATTGATGCGTAGCAGGATCGACCGTCACCACGGCATCCCCTGGCTTAACCTCGCTCAGCTGCTTGTGCGTGCCATCCGCCATCGTCACTTCCATATCCCCGGGGAAACAGATATCGTTGCCATAAGTGCCCGCCTCCCGGCTGACCTCCTTGCCCGAACCCGCCGTATTAGCGCGGTATTGCTGAAAGCCCAGCTCCTTTGACAACACATAAGACAGCTTCAACACATAGAATTTCTCTTCTTTATCGATGGCATGGATGTCTTCGAAATATTTCTCCCAGACCTTCCCATCCGCCTTGTATCCGGGCATAACTGCTACATAGCGCTTGCCCTTTTCTGTTGTATAATAGATAACGGTCCCCAACTCTACACGGCCTTCTTTCAGAATGAGCTTGTAAAGATCGATACGCTTCTTCATCCCGTCGTCACCGGTGATAAAGTAGGGCTTTCCAAATCCATTCCGGTCGAGAATATAAGCATTCTCGAATTTGACATACGTATCCTTGTCCAGATCCGTGAGCGAAAACGTCTTAGCCTTTTCATATTCAGCCATGGTCAGGGCACGAACAGCAGCCGTATCCTGTGCACGTACGGTGATCATGCCGGTCAACGCAAGGAAGACCGAAAAAAACAAATGCTTCATTTATTGATTTTAATTATGACAACTCCTTAAAAGCGGCGGCAAAAGCCTCCATTTCATCCATCCTGCCGATGCTTACCCGGCAAAAATCTGTGTTGTTGAATTTCCAGAAACGTACGCCAACGCCACGCTTCATCATTTCATCGGTAAACTGCTTGCCTTCCATTTTGATCGGAAACAACACGAAGTTGGTGCTGGAAGGCACATAAGTATATCCTTCTTTCTTCAGCACCTCATACAGATAGGCCTTGGAAGCATTGGTCTTCTTCAACGCGCCGTCGAGGAATTCCCGATCCTGGTAGCTGGCAATCGCAGCATCCAGCGTCGGCGCAGAAATGGACATCGAAGCCTCGGTATACAAAGACAGTTTCTTTATCGTATCCGGATGCGTCACCACATAACCGATACGCAAACCGGCAAAACCATACAGCTTGGAGAAAGTACGGGCAACGATGATATTCGGGTTCGAACTGGCCATCGGGATCAACGTCGTCCCCTGGGGGTCATCAAGGTAATCGATATAGGCCTCATCCACAAAGACCATTACCTTTTTGGAAACGCGTTCCACAAAAGCGCGCAGCTTCACATTGTCCAGCACCGTAGCCGTCGGATTGTTCGGGTTGCAGATATAGACCAGACCGGTATTGGCGTCGATAGCCTTCTCCATCGCATCGAGGTCGAGTTTGTAGTCCGCCGTCACCGGGACCTTTATCCACTTGCAGCCCATACGCTCCGCCTTCGAAGGCAGATCGGAATAAGAAGGATCGCCGGTGATGACATTACTGCCGGGCTTGCCATAATACAACGCAGCCGCCATCAGCAAAGGTGAAGAACCAGACGCCATCAGGATGGAAGACGAATCGACCTTTTCAAAGGCAGCGATCTTATCTACCAAAGAACCCATACTGCGGAAAGGATATTGATAACTCATCGGCAAAGCTTCCTCGATCGCCTTCTTGGCCTTATCAGAAGGACCAAACGGGTTTTCGTTTGCAAAGAGACGAGCCTTCAACGGCACAGGAGCACCAAGCGCGATCTCTCTTTCCGTCCAGACTTCCGGCATCGAATACCGCATGTCAGCAGGGCTGGCTTTGGCGATCAGCGGACTAGCCTGTACTTTATCCAACAGGCTGCCGGCAAAAGGAAGACCGCCAGCAAGAATAGCACCCCTTTTTAATAAGGAGCGACGACTGATTGAATTGCCCATAAGAGTAATATTTATTGGTGGTAAAAAATAGGTTTTCTCAGTGACAAGCTGGCGGCGGCAACGACCGGAGGCTGCCATTAGCTTCCCAGGGACGGATAAACATAAGACTGACCAGACACCCGACTATGCAGCGCAGCAACGACACTCCTCGACGACTCGAACGCCCCGGCCATCCACGCATTCAGATACGTCATATGCTCGCCGCAGAAGTAAACCTGCTTGTCCGGCTGAAGCAACGGCTTATATAAGCTCTGCCGCTCCTCTGCAGAATAAAGCGCCCATCCGCCGAGATTGTATTTCGTCTTGTGCCAGCTGACCGAAAAGCTGCTCTCGAATTCCTGTCTGTATTGGGGATGGATCAGACTTCCTTTGTCCAATGCCAGTTGTTCTCGTTGCTGGTAGGATAAATTTCCAGTGGCTACGGCCTTGTCATTAAAGTTATAATATCCGATCAAAACACCCTTACCGCTCAAATAATCGTAGGAAGGATAAAAGATCTGCGTCAACTGATTGTTAGTATGCGTGATCCCGCCATAGATGCCCTCGTCCTCTTCCCAAAAACGCCGCTTGAACTGCAAGCCGATCTTCCCGGTATTCATATACACCACCGAATCGATCGCCCGGCTCGCATCCGACGAAAAGTTGTGATCGATATTACTCAACACCGGCAGCGGTATGGTGCAAATACAGAAATCCGCCTGCACCGTCTTCTCACCCGCCGCATCTTTGTATACGATCTTTACGCCCTGCTCCAGGTTATGTATAGAAGTCACTTCGCTCCGGTACCGGATCAATGAATGCAGCCGCTGTTCGAATGCAGCCGCAATCCTGTCCATCCCGCCGATCGCCTGAAATAAAGTCCCCTGCAATTCATAAGTATACTCGGCAACATTATAAAAATCTGGATCGAGCAGCCCCGACTGCAACATCGCCAGCAAGGACGCAGGCTCGCCGATACGCCCCTCTTTATCGCCAGCACCGGGAGATTCGACATATCCCCTCCGCGCCGATGCCTTGTATAACTTGTCGATGTCCAGCCCGCCTTCCGCACGGAGATATTCGATGACCTTCAAAGTATCCTCCTTACTCATCCCCGCATCCACCTTGCCCCCATCCATCCCCTTTGCCAACAACTCCGCCATCCACCCGCGCATATCGTTATGCACTTCCCGGACACGGATCTTCTTATTACTCAACGGCCCCTTGCCCTCGGCATAGTAGTAGGAATTCTCGTTGACATTATTATAGATCTGCAACGACACATTCAACTCCTTACAATACTGCAAGGTCAAACCATGATGATGCGGGATACGGGATGGCCCCGCGTTGAAATACTGCCCCTCGTCGAATCCCGCCGTATGAACCCCCAAACCGACCTCTTCATTCACCGCCCCCTTACGGACACTCCAGCATCGACCACCAGCCCGCTCCCTCGCCTCCAGGATCGTACACTTATAACCCAGCTTCCCCAATTCATAGGCTGCAGATAAACCAGCCAGACCCGCTCCAAGAATAACCACTTCCTTCCCACCGCTCTCCCCCTCCAGCCTGAAAGACACGGCCGGCGCCGCCGGAATCATACCCATCGCCAACATCGCCGGATAAGAAGTACCGGCCAAAATACTCGTGCGTCTTAAAAATTCTCTGCGAGTTAGTTGTTTCAAATTAAAAACAGAATATATATAACAAGACCTATTTAAAAATACCGAAAAATTTCGGCAATTCGGAAAAAACGACAATATAAAGAAATCACTAATACGTCGGAACTAAGATAAAAAAACCGGACTACAAAACCCGGTCTCCCCGGCAATTTTTTCGCCGGACAGAATAAAAAAAACAGACTGTCTGATTTTTCAAAAAGACAGCCTGTTTTTTAACTTATTCTAACCATTTAGTAACCTGGATTCTGATACATTTTTACGGGATCCAACAGATACTCCTGGTAAGGGATCGGAAAATACTCATCCTTCGTACCAAAGTTCGCCAGACTCGCCAGCCCAAAATCAGCCTGGTTCTTGGAATGCATATAAGCAACCAGGTCACTGATCGTAAAGAAACGCAGCAGATCATACCAACGCTGATGCTCAAAAGCCAGCTCAGACCTTCTTTCATGCAGAATAGCCAGCTTCAGCGTCGGGAACTTTGCCATATAATTTGCATCCGTCGTACTGGATGTTTCATAGCTCGGCATCCCCGCACGAGTCCGCACCATATCCAGATACTGAATAGCGCCGGCAGTATTACCTTGATACATATTCACCTCAGCCAGCATCAGGATCACATCGGCATAACGGATCAAAGGCCAGTCATTGCCGCCATATCCATTCTTACCAGCCGCTGTACTGGCATCGCGGTACTTCGATACATAGTAATCAAGTACGGTAGAAGCCGTATCATACCGGATCGACCACGCCGCACGGGGATCGTTCGCCTCGTATTCCTTGACCAGGTCATGCGTCACATTATTGCCATAACTGGAGGAAACCTTCAGCGTAATGAACTGCTCCCCCTTTGCCTGATTATCAGCAGCCACATTCGAGTGATAGGTAGCATCCCCCTGGATATTGACGATCTGCCAGATCAGCTCCGGACAAGTCGCCTTCTTGGTAACGTCAAACACATCGGTATAAGGAATAGTAGACAGGGAAGAGAAGGTCTTCATATTGTAACAAGCCGTCAGGTAGTAGTTTGCGCTGTCAAGATCTGTCGTATTGGAGGACGCACCGCTGTTCCCGCCGTCCAGCGTTGCATAGCGGGTCAGGTATACCTGCCCAAGCATCGCCGTTACCGCCTGCATCGAAGCGCGGCCGCGAAAAGTGGAAGACTGCACCACCGGGATCTTGCTGTTATAAGCATCCGTCAGATCGCCAACGATCTGCCTGTAAACAGTTGCAGCTGGCACCCGGAACGTAACGGCTTTGATCTGATCGACCGTCGTCAACGGAGTAAGGATCAACGGCACATCACCCCATGTACGCACCAGGTGAAAGTACATCACCGCCCGCAGGAACTTGGCTTCTCCTATATATTCCTGCTTGGTGCTGTCGGAATCAAAAGTAACCTTGTCGACATTCCCCAGCAGGATATTGCACCTGGTAATCGTTCCATACAGGGAAGACCAGTGCGACAACAGGTTGGAATTGGTAGGCAGGATGGAATAGTTGCCAAACTGAAAAGGCTCGCCTGCATTGGACTGATTATCATTCGTACCGGTATCATCAGAACGCTGATCGGTATACAGATCGCTTTCTTCACCGATATTGTTGCTGCTGCGAAGAGACTGATAACAGCCGTTGAGCGCCAGCAACACATCCCCCTGCGTCGTGAAGTATTGAGCAATAGTAACCGAGTCGGGGTTGGTCTGATCCAGGAAACTCTTTTTACAAGAACAGAACAGAATTCCCATCAGGATCACCGTCTGTAAAAATTTATTTCTCATCGTATTCGATTTAATTTTCTTAGAAGGTTACGTGAACGCCCATGTTATAAGATCTTACCAGCGGATAGATACCATAGTCTACTCCCGGCGCCAGGTTAGCCGATTGAGGCGTGGCATTGTTTGCGCTGTAGTTATAGTCAACTTCCGGATTGTATCCCTTGTACTTGGTGATCGTAAACAGGTTATTCAGCGTCGCATACACACGGATACCGCTGACGCCAGCCTTATGCAGCGCAGTGATCGTCGGCACATTGTAGCCTATCGCTACATTGGTACAGCGGAAGAAAGAACCGGGCTGCAGATAGAAGGTCGACAGACGGGTACTGTTACTTTGCGTACCGGCACGGGAAGCGCGATAAACTTTACCATTGCCCGGCTGAGACTCGGAACGGTAACGGTTGACAACATCCTCGTACTGATTACCCGATCCTTCCATATTGTACAGATAGTAGTCCTGACCATCCAGCACCTCATTGCCATAGGAACCGGCAAATGAAGCGCTGAGGCTAACCGCCTGATAACTGGCATTCAGGTTAAACCCATAGGTAAATTTGGCATAAGGACTGCCTATGATCGAAAGATCCTTGCTGTTGACAACCCCGTCTCCGTTGACATCCTTGAAGTACAGATCGCCGGGAGCCAGCGGATTGGTTTGTGCTGTAGAACGGGGCGGGCCCTTCAATACATATCCTGTCGGGAAGGACTGGGTAGACGAGTTATAGTTGGCATTGTCGATCGCGATATTCGCCATATCTTTCTGACGAACCATACCCGCTACCTTATACCCATAGAACATACCGATCGGCTGTCCCGTCTCTGTGATATGCGTGATATAACCGCGTTCAGCACCGTCGCTCGTGATAGGTGCAACACCCAGGTTCAACACTTTATTGCGGTTGATCGAAATGTTGCCGCTCAGATTCAGGTTAAAGCCATTGTTGCTTTGGATCACCTTGCCATCTACCTGGAAGTCAAAACCACGGTTGCGGATCCTTGAATTGTGCAGGTTGGTCAGGATCGTATTCTCACCGGACCCCGCAGTAACGGGCTCGTTGATCAACAGATCATAAGTCCGGCTATCGTAGAAGTTGGCGATAAGTGAAAGCCGGTCATGAAAGAGTCCCAGGTCAAAGCCGGCATTGTATTGGGAAGTCGATTCCCAACCCAGCTTCGGATCGGTAGTACCATTGGGATAGTAAGCCGTTACGATACTGCTGCTGCTGCCATTCCCCAAAACGGTTCCGGTTGGCGTAGCAAATACCTGGATCGCCTTGTAATCCCCGATGTTGTTATTACCGCTCAAACCCCAACTGGCGCGAACTCTCAACGTAACATTATCAGCCAGCCAGCCCCGCCAGAACTCTTCTTTATGCACATTCCAACCAGCAGACACGGAAGGGAACGCACCCCACTTGTTATCCGGACCAAAACGGGAAGAGCCATCGGTACGGAATGAACCGGTTAGATAGTATTTCTGCGCATAGCTGTATTGTATTCTCCCAAGGTAAGAAGCCAGAGTGTAAGTGGTATTACCAGTAGGCAGAGTTCCCTGATTCGCCGTCGTGGCAGAGAGCGACGCGGTAGTATTGATCGTCGTATTCGCCTGGGGAACGTTCACATAGATCTGACCGCTGCCCCCCGCAGTGATATCGGGGATCAGGTCATTCTGAAATCCTTTGGCAGAAATATTCGTGGCCTGCAGGTTATTCTGCTGCGCGGTATAACCAGCCAGGAAATTAAAGGTATGCTCTTTTACCTTCCAGTCATAGGTCAATGTAAACTCAGCCAGCTGATCCTTTTGCGCAACGGTCTGCGTCTGTGCATAAGCCGCCGCAATAGACGCAGCAGAGAAAGGAGGATTGGTTCCATTACTCAGGCTGGTCGGCAGGTAGTAATTATACGTCTCGTTATAGGTCTGCAAACCAAGGTTGGTTTTGAATACCAGGCGAGGCAGAATCTCATAAGAGGCAAAGGCGTTATACGTGCTTCTGTTGCCGACCCGCTTGATCTGGGTAAATTCAGCCGTAGCAATCGGGTTCTCGATCGACTGATAGCCATAGTTTGAAGACTCTGCATCTGCCAGGTACTGCGCAATCGTCCCATTGGAATTATACGCCGGGAACAAGGGCATATAGATCAGCGCTCCAAAAGCAGGGCTATGATCCCAGCGCCCTTCCTGTGTTTCATGGTTGGTATTGCCGGAGTAAGCGACATTGGCGCCCGCCTTGATCTTGTCGGAAATATCGGCATCGACGTTAGCCCGGAAGTTGACACGCTGCTGTGACGTGTTCAGCATGATCCCATCCTGGTTCTGATAGCCGCCGCTGATGGCATACCGGACTGTCTTTGAACCGCCGGAAAAGAACAGGTTATGCCGGATAAAACCTGCATTGCGATAAAGCTCATCCTGCCAGTCTGTATTGTATTGCGGCTTTATCTCCGTAGCGGTACTGAAATCATACAATTCGGTAGGAATGCTGACCGCCGAACCATTGGCGCCGCCAACACGGGCGATACGCTGAGTATTGTTGTCCTTTAACATATCATCGTTCCACGCGCTTCCAACCAGGTCCCGATAACTGTCGTTGCGGCCATCGATCACCAACTGTCCGAACTGCTGGGCATTCAGCAATTTGACTTTCTTCGCCAGCTGATCTACGCCATATTGATAATCATATTCTAACTTGCCTTTGCCATCCTTACCGCGTTTGGTGGTGATCAGCACCACACCACCCGAAGCGCGTGATCCATAGATCGCAGCCGAAGCGGCATCCTTAAGGATGTCGATCGATTCGATATCATTCGGGTTGATATAAAGATCATTCCCCGCAGGATAACCATCGACCACATACAGCGGATCGCTGCTCGCATTGATCGACCCTACGCCGCGCACACGGATCTTCGGGCTCGCATAAGGCGCTCCATCGGTCTGAGAGACGACGACACCAGCCACCTTACCCACCAACGCCTGACCAACCGTCGGAGCCGAGACGTTCATCTCGCTCGACTTAACGCTGGCTACAGCACCGGTAAAGTCGCTCTTACGAAGTTTCTGATACCCGATAAAGACGACTTCATTCAACGCATTCACTCCTTCATGCATCCTTACATCCAAAGGAGTGATCCCCCGGAAGGTGATCTCCTGTGTTGAAAAACCAACAGAAGATACCTCGATATGCGATACCAGCGGCGCATTAAAGGCATAATGCCCCTTTTCGTCCGTAGCCACCATGATCTCTGTCCCCTTGACATGGACAGTGGCTCCGCGAACAGGCTGACCATTCTCGTCAGCAACGGTCCCATCGACCGGACGAGTCTCTCCCACTGGTGCTTTTTCCGCAGGAGGCAGCGGAACATATTTCAGCGTTACATTTTTACCATCCATCAGATAATGAAGACCGTACTTCTTTTGCAGAATGTTCAGCGCATCCTCCAGATTATGGGTCTTCAACTGTACGTGATCAACCTTCACCTTTTCCAGGGCTTCCTGGCTATACGTAAAGTTGACGGCAGGCGCCTGCTGCTGCAGAACGGCTACCACTTTGGCCAGATCCGTTCCATGCAGATCCAACCGGATGCCTTGAGCCATACTCTTCTGCCCTATACATACCAGCAAAAGGAAGAGCCCCAACACCATAAAGCGTCGTTGTAATGTTCTTGTCATACCTTAAGAATTGTTTATTTTTTGTTATCGGACATGCAGGGTATCCCTGTCCCTTGTGAAATGCAGCTCCCAGCCAAAGGATAAATAGGCCAGTACTTTTTCCAGGGCAGTATTTTCAAACCTTGCAGTTATAGTCTGGTTTTTCAGTGTATGATCGTAAATGATATGCACGCCATATCTTGCCTCGATCTGCGCCAGCGCTTCCTTCATCGGCGTCTTATAAAAGATCAGCTGTCCCGCCGTCCATACATCCATTTCACCGGGCGCCTGTTGCATAACTTCCTGTTTGCCGGATTCTTTATCATAGATCAACAATTCGCCGGGCGATAGTATCTTTTCACCCGCCTTCCCCTTTACGCCGTCATAAGCCACGCCAACCCTGCCGCTCTGCAAAGAAACCCTGACCTGACCGGCTTCGGGATAAGCGGAAACGTTAAAAGCAGTCCCCAATACCCGCGTAAAGGCATTCCCAGCCCTCACGACGAAAGGATGTACAGGATCAGGACGCACCTGGAAGAATGCCTCGCCCGTTAACCTAACCTCCCGATGCGTCAAAAAATCGGGATGAAAAGCAAGATGGGTTGCGGAGTTCAGCCACACCACCGAACTATCCGGAAGCGTCACCTTCCTCACTTGCTGGTAACCGGTAGCCACCGTCATAAAATCAGCCGGCTTCTGACTCCCACTACGCTGACCCAACTTATTCCACAGCCCCCATACACCGCCGCTGACTACAATGATACCCGTCCAGATAGCCGCAGCCTTCAGCATCCTCCGGTTAGCCTTGCTTTCCCTTCGGTGCACAGCCTTCTTCAGCGCCCGGACAAGCCTTTCTTCATCGGCAGCACTGACCATCTTCACAGGCTCTTCCTGCTTGCTAACCTGGTGATACCATCGTTCCAGCAAAGCAATCTCCTGTTCAGTGCATTCTCCTTTAATATATCGTTCCAGTATTTCCTTAAGTTGTTCTTCCGGCGTATGTATGTTCATATATTATCAAGCCCGCGCTTTAACGGCGAAGCATCATCGCCATTTATTAGTCCGGAATTTGAAGAAAAAGACTACTCGCTTTTTTTGAATTAATATGCAGTTAACATTGCCTCGAAAGGCAGACAAGGATCGCTGTTACAAAAAGAAAGAAGACATCCGCAAAGCCGCGCTGCGAAGACGTCGGCGAATTTTCTGCAGATGATTTTTTACGGTGTAGGGAGAAACTAATAATTCTTCGGAGATCTCGCGTATGCTCTTACCCTGCTCCGCGCTAAGCAGATAAACTTTTTTCATTTGCGCCGGCAATTGTTCCAGCTCTGATATGACGATCGCCTCCCGGCTCTTCAGTTCTTCATTCTGAAATGCGGCCGTCAATACCGCTTCCTCCTGCATGATCAGCTTCCACGCCTGGATCTGTTTCTCCGACAGCTGCTTCTGACGCAGCCGGTCAAAGATCTTGTACTGGGCCATGCTATACAAATAAGAAAATACTTCATTCTGGATCTTGATCTTTGCACGCCTTTCCCAAAGATCAAGAAAGACCTCCTGCAAAACGTCTTCCGCCTCTGCCGCATCTTCTGACCATTTGCAGATCACAGCCATCAGTGCATGCAAAGTCCGTCTGTAAAGTTGCTCGAACGCAGATTGGTCATTCTCCTGCGAAATAAGCCGCCAAAGCTCTTTGTCGCTACGCCGATCAGATTGCATGTCGCCTTACCATTTTATATCTATGAAATTGACATTTCCTTTTCTGGATGAGGTTACCGCGATCCCCTTTGTCCGATTGGGAAGAAAGGTAAACCCTTCCAGCTCATCGCCTCTGTCGATGCCATCCTCCTCTCTTACCACAACAGCCTTACCCGCTGCCAACGATTTCTCGAGATCGACATAAGTAAATTTCCATTTGCGGCCTTCAATCTGGTTCTGGATCAACAGCAGCCACCCTTTTTCCGGTATCCACTGCAGGTTCTGCACCCAGGGACCGCAGCTGAATTTTTTATACAACACTCCCTTATCTGAGGTATGTTTTGCATGCTGCAGTACCGCCGGATCATAAAGCCTTACTTCGTTAGCCCGGCCGCCATAGTCTGCCGTTGCCACAAACCATTTTTTATTGTATTGCACATATTCGGGGCGAGTCCCCTGCACACAGGCGTCATCTTCTATGACCTGTTTCAGATTCCCGTGATCCAGCGTCCCGGTCTTCATCAGTCCATCCCAGTCGATACAATAGATGATCGCCTTCCAGGTATTGGTAGCTTTGTCGACAATAACGCTGTTACCCATGAATACGGGATCCTTTCCGTGTATCGCCAGTCCGGTCGGATGATTGATCACATCGGTATCGTTCAGCGTAAGCCGCATCTCCTTGCCCGTATAAAGAAGGCTGTCTTTCTGATATTGAAACTCTCTGATCATCCCCACCTCTCTGTCGCCGTACAAATAGGCTTTCCCTTTCTGCCAGGAAGCGCCCTGACAGGCGCCGAGAGAGTCGATCGTCGAAACATGGGACAGCTGCATTTGCGGCCGCCCTGGGTCTTGGAGAACAGGAATAATATAAAATCCGGCAGTAAGAAGCAGAAGTAAAGGTCGCATATATTCTGCAAGATTAGTATGTTTTCCCGCCACTGGATGCCTTTACAGCATTATGCTTGGATTATTGAATGTTGAATTTTTTATTAATTCGATTTTTCGGAGTAGTTCTTTTTTTCAATCCGAAGACTACTAGACAAAATCGTCAGACTATGACAAGACGTTGCGGTAAATATTTATTGTTTTTGCTTGTTTTCCCACTTTTGGTCCACGCCCAGCCGGGCGCCGGCTACCAGGCCGGTTATCGTTTCCTCCATTCGGATAACCTTGTGGCAGACAAGAACTTCTACTGGCTGACCGTCATCGGCAAGACGCCGGCGTTGCAACAGCTGCTGGCAGCAGATCCTGAACTGAAACAACTCCACGACCGGCTGCTGACTACCCTCAAAAGTCACGTGGAAGACTCCTGCCAATGGCCCTTATCGCTGGTCGCCGATTTCCGTTTTACCAGCGCCGACTCGCTTGCTGTAGACCAGCGGCTAAAATTTTTGTACGAAGGGAACCGTCCCCCGTTCGACGCCCTCGTCGACAAACACCTTCGCCCCAGCGGGTATTATCAACGCTTTATCGCAATGACCAACGAAGACCTGCTCCTTCACGCCTGGGCACAGACCGTCGTAGGCATAAATTATATCATCGACCAGTTTGGCCTGGGTAAGAAGATGCGCTACCCCCGGATCGATTCGGCCAGCTATGTGGTCACATCTACCTACTACCGGGGCGCGCTGAAAGACATGTTCGCCTACCTCAGCGAAAAGACGGATTCTATGCCCGCCTTTTTCCACCCCTCGCTGTCGATAGCCATGGAACTGATGGATCTCAACGACCGCGACGAACCCGCCCGTTTCGAACCCATGGAATCGGGTCAAAACAAAGCCGCTATAAAAGCCATCGCCCATACGGACTGGACAAAGTACCGCTATGCGACGATCCTGATCCCCGGACAGGGGCCTGAACTCTTCACCACTCCCATCAGCCCGGTAAACAAGATCCATTGCTCGGTTGCTGCCGATCGCTATAAAAAGGGCCTGGCCCCCTTTATCATCGTCAGCGGCGGATATTGCTATCCCTTCCGCGGCCCCTATTGTGAAGCGATCGAAATGCGCAAATACCTGATGGAAAAATTCAATATTCCCGCCGAAGCCATCCTCATCGACCCGCACGCCCGGCATACCACCACGAATATTCGTAACGCCGACCGTCTGATGATCCGCTATGGCATCCCGCTTACAAAACCCTCACTCTTCGTGACGTCCCGCTCTCAGCTGCTCTATTCGGCAGCGCCCGCCTTTGACAAACGAAATCTCAACGAACTCGGCTATCTCCCCTACAAGGAAAAGACACAACTTTCTATCCATGAGATCTCTTTCTATCCGGTGATGGAATCCCTGCACATGGATCCCTTCGATCCGCTGGACCCCTAGCCGGCCAGCCCTTGTCCCGGAGAAGCCTCAGAGACAACGCTAATTTTTACGGCTACCCACCCGATTTTTCCCGATGCGCGTATTTATAATATGCGCATCTTTTTTTTATCCCTGGCCATCCTGGTGATGGCTGCCTCCTGCTCAAAAAGCAAGGATACATCGACAGCGGCTAACACCGGCCCCGCTGCCGATACCACCGTTGCCCCTTCTACACCCCCCAATGGCGATCCAACAACGCCAGCCTGGCTCACAACAGGATATATCGGCGTAAACGACAACTCGCTTCACAACGCAGGCTGCTATATAATGAACCAGACCGGCGAATCACTGAACTTCGCCATCATCTTTGCTGCCAATATCAATGCGGACAATAATGGCAAGGCTACGCTTTATTTTAATCCCCAGACACAAACCGCCGTTCAATCCGGCGACATCGCCTATCTGCAATCGCTGGGCATCAAAGTGTTGCTATCGGTCCTCGGCAACCATGAAGACGCCGGCTGGTCTTGCTTTCTCAACTACGCCGCGGCAGATGATTTTGCACAGCAGCTCGCGGCAGCCGTCACTCAATACAATCTCGATGGCATCGACATCGACGACGAATATTCTACCTGCACTGCAAACGATAGCTCGCTGGTCATCGCGCTAAGCGCCCTCCGCAGCCGCCTGGGAAATAAGAAGTATATCACAAAAGCGCTGTACAGCGATAAACAGTATTTTACTTATGCCTATAACGGCCTCACAGCCGGGCAGATCCTCAATTATGGTTGGGAAATGGACTACGGTAATATGGCTTACAATGGCCGGCTTCATCCCTATACAAAACTCGGGATGGCAAAAACGAAATTATTCCTGGGCGTAGACCCGGATATCAGCCGCGATAATACGACCGCTGCAAAATTTGTAAAAGACAGCAGCTATGCAGGAGTGATGCTATACGATGTTACCAAAAATTCTCAGACCGATATATCGCTGGTTACATCGACCCTGTTTAATATGCCGACAGGCGCGCTGAATAATTGCTTGCGCTAGACACCACAAAACTAAAAGGCCGGCGTTTCATAACGCCGGCCTTACTATTTTACAGCGGCAGCAAGCACAATACCCTCGGCACTATTCTTTATTTAAGCCCCTCAAGCAAGGAGGTCCCGATCGGAACACCCCAGCCCGTGACGGCATCATAACCAGGTCCGGCGCTGTACCCGCCGATGGAAGCGGTATCGTTATCCCCGGAAGTAATATCCCTGCAGCCCGAAGAACCAAGAGGGCTGCCGCCCGCCGCATTCTGATAAAGCAGCGGAGTAAGATAACCTACAGGCTTGCCAAGACCGGCGTTGATCCGCGCGATCAAAGCTGCCCAAAGCGGAGCGGCAGCGCTCGTTCCGCCGCTGGCGCCCCCCTTTCCATCCACCACCGTCCAATAACCGGTATTAGCGCTTGCATCGGCAGCCACATCCGGAACAACACGGCCATCGATCGCCCCCGGATTTACGGATTGGATCCTAACGGTTTGCCAGTCGGGACGTGAAAAAATTACGCTGACACCGCCCCCGGTACTTCCACCATTATCCTGACGCAAGCCATCTCCATCCTTCCACGCAGTCTCTGTGACCTTTCCTGTCGAGGATTTCTTCAACGTCGTGCCGCCAACTGCCAGCACATAAGGACTGGAAGAAGGGAAGTCGACATGCGCATGACCATCGCCAACCTGATCGTCGCTGCCATCATCGCCGGCAGCAACGCAGATGGTTACCCCAAGCAACGCAGCAGACTTCAGGGTGTCGTTTACGGATTGGATCGCCGCGCTCGACCAACCTCCAGACGCGTCCTCCGCATAACCCCAGCTGCAAGACAGTACCGACAACGGATTGTTCTCATCGTGGACGGCCGTATCGACCGCGTCCACCCAGCCGCTTTCATCAAACGACGAAAAGTAAACCACAATGGTCGACGAAGGGCAAACGCCTGCAACGACCTCCACGTCAAGCATGACCTCTCCCTCTGCCCCGTCCCGCTGGTTGGTTGGGGTATTGTTGACGGAGACAGTCTTGACGGTCGGCACAGCGACACCGGCATTCTTACAGAATGTCTGGAGATCGTCGGCAAAATAGCCGCCGCCAAACTCCAACAGCCCCACGGTCTGACCGGCCCCATCGCCATCCGGAAAAGAATAGATCGCCGCCAGCTCTGCCGGAAAAAACCAGGACCGGTTTGCAGCAGCCCGCTCCGCCAGATCAAGCGAAGTCCTTCTCCTGCTCAATGGCCGGCGTTTTACCTGCCTGCGGTTATCGAGCCCAAATACTCCTGCAATAATCCCCTCCAGTTCGCTGGGCACAAGCAAATCCCCTCTCCGGCCACGATAATTACCATCCGGATGAGAGTAATGAAACAACTTGACCTGAAAGACGGATTCCAGCAGACTGGCCCTTCCCCCCACCCGAAGGCTGCAGGTAAGCAGGTTCTCTTTTAAGATCTCGATCCCAAAACCCGTCAACACTTTCTTGACGGTATCCATATCTTTTGGATCAGCACCATATTGGTCGGCCAGCTCCTGGCGGCTAAGCGGCTTTGCAGGGAAATCTTTCAGGTCAGGCAGCTCCTTTTTTCTGCGAATTTTGATCGTCACTTCTATCCATTCATCAGGATCCGCCACCCCAAGGGTCTTGGCGCCAGGACGCAGCACGCGGCTGCTGCCTGGTAATAGGACATGTGCACTTGATTCAGGCTTTTGCGTCGGTTTCATGGTATGTGTTTTATAGTTCAAGTCAATACTTTCCCAAAATCCATGCCCCTGCCGCAACGGCCACGCAGCTGTGCATAAATAGGTAGACCCCGGTAAACCGGGGGCTAAAGCATTAATTTTTTTGATTATCTGCAGGCTCTTCGCCGGGATGATATTTCACATCGGCATTCTGCAGGACATCCTCCTTGTAGAAGTTGACATCCTTAAACCAGCCGCCAAGATAAAGCGTAGACTGATCGGTAAAATGCGGCGATCCAGGTCGGCTGCTTTCGCCGCCCGTCACGATCGTTTTAGCCTTTATTTTTTTGCCAAACTCGATAGCCGCTATAAAGCTGTTCCCGGAATAACCATACCGTTTCTTTGTGTCCGGCATCACCTTGCTGGCGTAAGAAGGCAGGGAGCCAAAAGCAGAAGAGGCCAGACCCGCAGGACGACTGAACTTGTCATCGTCATAACTCTCGGTGATCTTGCCGGTAAGCCGCTGATAACGGTTGATCTCGCCCCATTCGACTTTCCAGTTGCCATAGCGTTCTTTCAGATAAGCAATCGTATTCAGCAGCTGCGTCGTGCGCTGAGCAGGAGTTGCATTATTGATCTCGGCAGTAATATTGACGACCGCATTGGTGTAGTCCTCGGGCAAATGCGGTTTTGGCGCATATTGCGCCATCCTGGTCCCCCACTCCACGGCAAGGGTGGTAGCGACAGAATGCGTAGCCGCCCGGCGATCCCATTTCTGAAGAATGGAGATGGGTTCCTGCAGCACTCTTTTTACTGAATCGGAAGCAGACGCATAAGCCTCGAACAAAGGAGGCAGCAGCACGTCAAAAGCGCCCAGATACCGGTCATAGCCTTTTGTAATAAGACTGTCCAGCGTAAATTCGGAAGCGCCGCTCAAAAGATGAACGGCATTCAACGCACGGAAGTTCTCTCCATCGGGCGCCATATACGCCGCATATCTGGCGCGTTGAGGACTGCTGTTTCCACTACAGGTATAGGGCGTAGAGTTACAATTCTGTATCCAGCCCGTCGCCGGATTGTAAACATGCACCATCTCATCCAGTTCGTGTATACCCTTCCATTCGGTAGCAGCGATGGAACCATCTACAGGCAGCGACCAGTTATACGTCGTATCGCGCCTGGGAAGGAAGTTCCCATGCCAGTAAGCGATATTGCCCTGATCATCGGCATACACGGTATTATTGGTGGTGTTGGCCCGGATGTCCATGGCCTTTTTATATTCGTCAAAAGTATTGGCCTTTGTGATCAGCCAGGCTTCCAGCAACGCATTCAGACTACGATTGTATTCTTTCAGGCTCAGCCATTTCCCGTCCCGGCCCGCCAATACGGGACCATGATGGGTATAAAGTCCGACGACGGATAAGGATTGTAATTCATTGGAAGCAGGCGCTGTTGCCAGCCCCGGAGGAAAACTACCCGAACGATACGAGATGGTTAAAGGACGAGTCGTTACGTTTTTCGTGTGTCCCTCATATTCATAAACCCACTTGTTTCCATCCTGCCGTACCTTTTCTTCGTAGACATCGGCGACATCCGCCGTACTCGATGTATGCATCCAGCCGCAATGAGCGTTAAACCCCTGATAAATGAAGAATTGCCCCCAGGTAACCGCCCCATAAGTATTCAACCCTTCTTCGCTGACCAGGTGAACTTCCAGACGAAAGTAAAAAGGAACATGCGGATTGATATACAGCTCCGGAGACTCCGACGCCGTCCTGAAACCCGCCAGCGCAAAACCATTGGACCCCGTCTCGCAGTCGTTGTCACCAATGCCCGGTATCAGCGGCGCAGAACAATTCCCCGCCGGCGCATCGCCAGGTATGACGGGCGGAGCAGGCACATCGTCCAGATCCGGCTCAAGCTCCCGCTCTCCATCGAACCAAGGTCCACCCGCATCTCCGCCAAGCCTCTGCCCAGCCGCTGTTACACCCGACTTCTGTCCACCCCTGGAGGCGCCGCCGGCCGCTCCACCCAAAGCCAGCCCGGTTGCCGATCCACCAGCCGTGGATCCACCGCCAGTTGCAGCGCCGCCGGCCGCTCCACCCAAAGGCAGCCCCGTCGACGAGCTGCCGCCGGAAGCCGCTCCACTATGCGCAACGGCATCCTCATCCGATCCGCCTGGCTTGATACCCCTGTCTTCCAGGATCATCAGCTCCACATCGGAAACCTGCGGCCGCTTACGCGGCTCCTTCTTTGCGATATATCCGGGATTCCTGCTGTAAAAGTCTTTTATCTCGTCGATCCGCAATCCACCCGTACTCGTGGCAGAAACACTGCCATCGGTAAACATCAGCGCATACCAGGGCTGAAAATGGGTCAACGCCACCGGCTTTGTTTCGGGATGCTTATATAAGTAGTAATTGACGCCATCGGCAAAAGCATCGAGCAGCTTCCGCATCCACGCCGGACTCTTTCCATAGTCGGCAATAGCCTGCGTGCTGTCATAGATAAGCCGCATCATCACGTCGTTATAGAGATAAGCATCTCCATACGCCTCCGACTGCCGGCCAAGCATTTCAAGGTAGTTCTTCTCCACCCGGCTGAAATCTTCACAACACTCGGTATACATCAACCCGAATACCACATCGGCATCGGTCTTCCCATAAATGTGAGGAATCCCCCATTGGTCACGGATGATCGTTACTGCTTTGGCCTCATCTTCACAACGACGCTGATCGGAGACTGAAAGAGATTGCGACATCCCGCGAACCGAAATCACGAGCAAGGGGATCAATACCAGTGCCTCCCCTAGGTTCAGTTTTCTCATTCATCTAATTTAAGGTATTAATAGATATCCCCCATCGGTTTTTCGTAAATTTGAGTCATGTCTCACCCGCTAACGATATTTTCCGGCGCTGCCCGTTTGCCAGTCGCAAAACTGGTCGGCAACGACCTCAGCGATACCATCGACCCCATCGCCGTAGAGCAGGCCCTCGAGATCGTTCCCTACGCCATTCCCAGACAATGCGCCGCCACTTATTATCCGGAAACGAATGTGCTCGTGCCCATCGATGCCGTCGCCGCCAAAAGCAATACACCGGTCTCCAAAATGGTCATCGTCCATCTCTTAAAGACAAATTAAAATGATTATATGGGGAACAAATTCCCCGTTTTTTCTACAGATTTTAAGCAGCTGTTCTTTTACCTTTGGCCCAATCGTTGTTAAATTCAGCACATGTTAACGGAAGAATTGAAAGAAAGCACGGAAGCCGCTCACCACGCCTCCGAAAAGAAGATGATTGTTGCGCTCAAACAAATCGCGACAAAGGAAGACTATATCCGTATGCTCAACTGGCTTTACGGATTCTATGCACCCATGGAGGCACTTATCCGCCCCTATATGACGCCTGATGTCTTTCCCGATATGATAAAAAGATCCCGCGCAGAATACCTGCTCTGGGACATACAGGAAGCCGGCCTTCCTGCCATGGAACCAGACCCCTGTGAAGCGCTGCCCGTGATAGATTCCTTCCATCGCGCACTCGGCGCTTTTTATGTTATCGAAGGCAGCACGCTCGGCGGCAGGATTATCGCCGGCATGATCAGCCGTCAGCTCGGGTCATTAAAAAGCCTTTCCTTCTTCAACGGCTATGGCGCGGAAACAGGCAGTATGTGGCAATCCTTCAAGGATTTCCTAAACAGACCGTATACCATCGAACAACGTCACGAGATCATCGCCGCCGCTGAAGACACTTTTATAACTTTTAAAAACTGGATCGACAAACATGAGCTCCAACCCCAATTATGATTCGGAACTCTGTGGAAAGGTACCCATCCATCTGATCAACACCGTACAGCCCTATGGAGTATTGCTCGTAATCGACAGGAATAGCCTGGAGGTCATCCAGGTCAGCGAAAACGTTGACGCGGTCTTTGAAGTAGGAGCAAAAGACCTGATACAACAGAATATAGGAGACTACCTCAATAAGACAGATCTGCATTTTCTGAAACACGTCGCTTCAGGCAAAAACACAGACAAGATCCCCCAGGTATGGACCATCCGGGGTAACAGATACCTCTGCCTGCTTCACGTTAAGGACAACCATATCCTGATAGAGATCGAACTGGAATCTCACCGCGACGACACCCAACACAGCTTTATCAGTATCTACCAGGAGATAAAATACTCCATGGCCCTGATCGAAAAAGCGACTACGCCGACAGAGGTCTGCGGCATCGCCGCCCGCGAATTAAAACGCATCTCCGGCTTTGACAAGGTCATGGTCTACGGCTTCGACGAGGAATGGAACGGCACCGTCATCGCCGAAGAGATGACGGAAGATATGGAATCCTACTTCGGCTTTACCTTCCCCGCCTCCGATATTCCGCGGCAGGCCCGGGAACTGTACCTTCGTAATCCCTATCGTTTTATACCCGACAGGACCTATACACCCGTTAAGCTATACCCGGTCATCAATCCCACTACCTCTTCTTTTATCGATATGTCGGACTGTAATGTGAGGGGAGTAGTGGCGGTTCATCTGGAATACCTGGCCAATATGGGCGTGACGGCATCCATGTCGACCCGCATCCTGAATAATGACAAGCTCTGGGGACTGATCGCCTGTCACCACAAGACGACCAAATCCATGCCCTTTGAACTTTGCTCCATCTTCGAACTGCTGTCCAACGTCATCTCGGCGCGGATGCACTCGCTGCAGAACAAGGAAAAACATGATGCGAAAACAGCGACACAGGAAGTGTACAACCGGCTTGTCGAGCAGATTTATTCCGCCGGCAATATTCAAACCGGCCTGCTCGATGGCGAAGCCACCGTCCTTCAAATCTTCCATGCCCAGGGCGTAGCGCTCGTCCGTCATGGACAGATCACCACAAAAGGAGAGGTCCCGGACCGGGATCAACTGGACGAACTGCTGCTATGGCTGCATACCCGTCAATTGAATAAGCCCTACCATATCGACCATCTCTTTACTGAATTTGACCGTGCCGCCTCCTATATGGAACATGGCAGCGGTCTGCTGGCTATCCCCATATTCCCCGAACAGGAAGACTATGTACTGATCTTCCGCCCGGAAGTAAAAAAGACGATCGACTGGGGTGGAGACCCCGGCGGCCGCATCGTCTTTGAAAAAGACGGCCTCAATTATCATCCAAGACACTCCTTCAAATTATGGAGACAGATCGTCACCGGCACCTCCCTACCCTGGAAGGAAGAAGAAATTTCAATCGCCGAGACGTTGAGAAGTTTTTTATATGAGTACGCCAGTAAAAAAGTATAACAACCACTATATCGTAGCCATCGGAGCATCCGCGGGCGGCCTCGAAGCCATCCACGAGTTCTTCGACAGCATGCCCGATACTCAGAATTGCAGCTTTATCATCATCCAGCACCTCTCGCCGGATTATAAAAGCCTGCTGGTAGAACTCGTCGCCAGGCATACGGATATGAAGGTGTACGAAGCGACCGATCACCAGGAGATCGAGCGCAAATGTGTATACGTCATCCCCAATACGAAGTTCATCACCGTTCAGAAGAATGAGTTGCGGCTGACAGAAAAAAAGGTTCTGAAAGTACCCAACAACGCCATCGACGTTTTTCTATACTCTCTCGCCAAAGAACGCAAGGACAAGGCCATCGCCATCATCCTCTCCGGCACAGGCACAGACGGAACAAAGGGAACGGAAGCCATCAAAAAGGAAGGCGGTATCGTACTCGTTCAGGATCCATCGACAGCCAAATTCGATGGCATGCCCAACAGCGTCATCGCCGCCGGCAACGCAGACTTTATCCTGCCGCCGGCCGCCATGTACACGGAGATCATGCAGCATATCTCGCCACCCCCGGCCTACCTCTATGGCAACGACAAAAAAGACGAACAATTCCTGCAGACGGTCTTTCAGCTGATCCAGTCGGAATCGGGCATGGAATTTCGATATTATAAAACGCCGACCATCCTCAGACGCATCACCCGCAGGATGATGCAGGGCAACTTCAATAACCCCGACAAGTATGTGGAATTCCTTAAAAACAATAAGGAAGAAGTCAGACAACTGGGCCAGGACTTCCTGATCGGCGTCACCCGCTTCTTCCGTGACAAGGAAGCCTTCGATCTGCTAAAAGAAAATGTACTCCCGGATATCATCGAAGCAAAAGAAGATGACGACATCATAAAGATTTGGGTCACAGCCTGCAGCACTGGAGAAGAAGCCTATACCATCGCGATGGTGCTCGACGAGGTGCTGGAAAAGAGCACAAAAAATCTGACCGTAAAGATCTTTGCCTCCGACATAGACGGTGAAGCCATCCATTTCGCCTCCGTTGGCGAATACCCTTCCTCCATCGAAAAAGATATCGATCCCCAGCTCCTGCGAAAGTATTTTACCCGCGTGGGAAAGACCTATACGATCATTCCACGCATCCGTAAACAGATCGTTTTCGCCCGGCACAACATCATAAAAGATCCTCCCTTCATAAAGAACGACCTGGTCAGCTGCCGGAATATGCTGATCTATATCAGCCCCGCATTGCAGCAACGCATCTTCTCACTGCTGCTTTTCGCGGCAGGCAAGGACGGCTATATCTTCCTCGGACCCAGCGAGAACTCGGCACTGCTGAAAAAGGACGTAGAAGAGATCAGCAGCCGCTGGAAGATCTATAAGAAGACCGGCGAATCAAAACCCGGCTATTATTATCAACAGGGTATCCCGGAAGGCTATACCACCCGACAAGACAAAGGGATAAAACCCTCCGCACTGGCTAAAGACAGCAGATCGCAGTCTATTCTCTGGGAAGATTTCAAACAGGTCCTGGCCAACGACTTTGCCTACGTAGCTATCTATGTCGATCACAATTACGAGATCCGGGAGGTCATCGGGCAATACGAAAAATTTCTTACCCTTCCCCGCAAACAGCTGCACCTGAACCTGCTCAGAATGGTGCCCTCGGGCATTTCTGTATTGCTCAGTGCAGAGATCCGAAAGGCAGAAAAGAACAGGGAAAAGATACACCTCCCCAACGTCCGCTACCGGAAAGACGAAGAACTGCTTTCCCTCGAGATCTTTATTCGCCCCGGCGGACAAGAACCGGGAAGCCCGCCTACAATGATCGTCTTTCGCGAGACGGCCGCCGCAGAAACGTCTGGCAACGGCGTCCACGAAAACCACCACCACGAAGAGGAATACGTACGGGCACTGGAAACGGAGCTGAATGAGACGAAAAGCCATCTGCAGCTGGCGATAGAAGACCTCGAAACAACCAACGAGGAACTACAGTCCACCAACGAAGAATTGCTCTCCGCCAACGAGGAATTGCAAAGCTCCAATGAGGAACTGCAATCCTTAAACGAAGAATTGATCACACTGAATACGGAACACCAGCTGAAGATAAAGGAGCTCCTCGAACTAAACGACGACCTCAACAACTACTTCCGCAGCACCGATATCGCACAGGTCTTCCTCGACAACAATCTCCGTATCCGCAAGTTCAACCCGGCTTCGTCTAGGATGATCAATTTCATCGACTCGGATACGGGCCGGCCGCTGACCCATATCTCCAATAATATCCGCTCCGAAACGCTGACACAGGACGTTCAATCTGTGCTGAAGACGGGAAAGCCAATGGAGAAGGAAGTCCAGCTGCTCAGCGGCAAAAACCTGCTGATGAGGGTCATGCCCTACCTGACCCACGACGGAAAAAACGACGGCGTCATCATTGCCTTTGTAGACATAACGGCCATCACGGACCTGAACAATATCATCCGCGCCGTCTACAATTCAAGCCCCAGCGCCATCTTCGCCTTCCAGGCACAACGCGATATTCAGAATCATATCGTGGATTTCTCCATACTGTCGGCCAACTACGCCGCCAATGCAATGGTCCAGAAATCCAACGAAGTCCTTCGCGGCTTCCAGCTCAAAAGGGATCTGCCCCTGCTGATGACCAACGACCTGATGAGTAAATACATGGACGTGGTCGCCAGCGGCAAGAATTACCACGGCCTGGTTCAATTCAAAGAGGAAAAGAAATGGTTCGAAGTCACCATCGTAAAAATGATGGACGGCTTCGTCGCCACGTTTACCAACGTATCGGAACGAAAACAGGCAGAAGAAAAACTTCGCACCAACTATATGGAGCTGATCGCAGCACGCGAAACGCTCAAAAAGCTGAATACGGAACTGGAAAACAAAGTACTGGAAAGAACACGCGCCCTCGCGCAGAGCGAAGAACGTTTCCGCCTCGTATCCCGCGTGACCAACGACGCGCTCTGGGACTGGGACTTTGTCAACAATATCGTATGGTGGGGCGACACTTTCTACAACCAGTTCGGTTATAAGACAACCAGCACCGCAATTGACCGTAACGGCTGGCTCGACAAGATCCACCCGTCCGATCGCGCAGGTACGGAAGCCAGCATCTTCGCCGCCATCAACTCTCATCAGACACAGTGGAGCCGCGAATACCGCTTCCGCAAAGAGAACGGGGAATACGCCCACGTCCTCGACAGAGGCTATATCCTGCACGATGACTATGGCACCCCCTATCGGATGCTGGGCTCGATGCTGGATATCACGGAATTGAAACGCGCTGGGGAAGAAATTGCACGCGCCAAAGAAGAACTGGAGCAGAAGGTAGCAGAAAGAACTTTCCAACTTCAACAACTAAACGAAGCGCTCGAAACCAGTAACCACGATCTTCAACAGTTTGCCTCCATCGCCAGTCACGACCTGCAGGAGCCTCTCCGGAAGATCCATATGTTCTCCAAACTCATACAGGATAAATATGGGGATACTATGCCCGAAGATATCCGGGCCTGGTTCAGTAAGATCAATCGCTCCACTGACCGTATGCGGGCATTGATCATCGACATCCTGAACTTCTCGAGACTATCGGCCGAAGTGTCTTACTTCCGCGAAACTGATGTTCAGACATTGTTTACCGACAGCCTCGAAGATTTTGAGGTAGCAATCCGGGAAAAACAAGCAGAAATCACCGCCAACTCCCTCCCTACCCTCGACCTTATTCAAGGACAATTCAGACAAGTCCTTCACAACCTGCTCAGCAACGCGTTGAAATTCAGCAGTCCTGGCGTGCCGCCCCGGATTCACTTGGAAGCCGTCCGCGTCCGGGACAGATCTTTCAATAGTCCCCAGGACGAAAATGGAAATTTTTATCGGTTCACACTAACTGATAATGGCATTGGTTTTGAGGCAAAGTTTGCCGAAGACGTTTTCAAACTGTTCCAGAGACTGCACTCGAAGGACCGGTACGAAGGCACGGGTATAGGACTTGCCATCACTAAAAAGATTATCGAGCGGCATAATGGAATCATCTCCGTTCACAGTGAAGAAGGAAAAGGAACCCGCTTCGATTGGATAATCCCCGTAACCCACCGATCTTAAAAACCAAGAAGTATGGTGAAATACAAAAAAATAGTATTAGTAGATGACGACGCAGACGACCGTCAGATCTTTACTGAGATCATCAGGGAGATTGACGAGGAATCCGTCATTGAGACGGCCGAGAACGGATTGGAAATGGTTGCCATGCTGGATAAATTGCCGGAAGAAGAACTGCCCGATATGATCATCCTGGACCAGAATATGCCAAAGATGACCGGCAAGGAAAGCCTTATTTATCTAAAGGAAAATCCCCGCTATCAACGTATCCCCGCCATCATCTATTCCACCTACCAGGTAAGAGATTTCTATAAGGAATGCCTTGAGCTTGGCGCACAGGACGTCGTCGCCAAACCCGACACCATACAGGCCTATCGCGAAATGATCGAACAGTTCCTGGTAGCGCACTGATCCCCGTGCAGGCTCCGACAGCCCCCAGGGTCTACTCTACTCCCCGCACACGCATCGGAATGACATAAAGTCCTTCCGATGCAGTGATCACCAGGGTCCGCCTGTCCTTCCCTCCAAAACAAAGATTCCCCACCCACTTCTCAGGCACAGGTATATGCGCAATTTTCTTTCCCGAGGGAGAATATATGGTTACGCCGTTACCCGCCATATATAAATTTCCGCGCTCATCCAGCGTCATCCCATCCGAACCCTGTGCCGCAAACAACATCCGCCCGCCCAGGCGCCCAGCCCCTGCGATCATATATTTATACGTCTTACCCGCATTGATATCCGAAACATACAAAGACCGCCCGTCCGGCGTACCTACGATCCCGTTGGGACGCACCAGGCTATCCGCCGCCACCACCGCATGATGGGCTCCGCGCGGCAGATAGTACACTTTCTCTCCATCCAGCTCTGATCTTGTCCTCGTCCAATAATCCCGTTGATAATATGGATCGGTAAAGTAAATTCCTCCACGGGCGTCTATCCAAAGATCATTCGGGCCGTTAAACCGACGACCGTCAAAATCCTGTAAAAGAACCCGTACTTTTTTCTTCGGACTGATCGCCCAAAGCTCATTCCTGGCATCCGCACAGGTGATCAGCCAGCCTTTTTTGTCGAAATACATCCCATTCGATCGCCCGGCGCTGTCCAGGAAAAGCACGAGCGTCCCATCCAACCGATATTCCCAGATCTTATTATCCGGCTGATCGGTAAAAAATACATTTCCCTTCCTATCGACCGCCGCCCCCTCGGTAAAATGAAACTGACGGGAAACCAACCGTAAAGGACCTGCTGTCAATGAATCGGTATCCAGATCCTGGGCCATACAGGCGCCGGCCAGACCCAACAATGCCATCAGAAAAAACGCTGCTTTATTCATGGCGGGAATTTACCTATTATTTTAATTTTATCAATTGCCCAATACAAGGACTTCTGCCTGCCAAAACTTATATTTGAGAGACTAAAATCCCCATATGGTCTGGTACGAGAACGAAGTCCAAAGACTGGAAAATGAACGAACGACGATGCCCCCCGATCCTAAGCTGCTTTTTTACGGCAGCAGCAGCATCCGGCTATGGGAAACGCTGAAAGAAGACTTCGCCCCCTACCAGCCCGCCAACCTGGGATTTGGCGGCAGCACGCTGGCCGCCTGCGTCTGGTTCTTCGACAGGTTGATCGCTCCCCTTCACCCCAGCTCCATTATTGTCTATGCCGGAGATAACGACCTCGGCGACGGCCGCCACCCGGAAGAAGTCTTTATCTTTTTTCAACAACTCGTCGTCCGCACCCGGCAGCAGTTCGGAGATATTCCACTCGCTTTCATTTCTATAAAGCCAAGCATTACCCGCTGGAACATCGTCGACAGTATCCGGTATACGAATAAGATCATCGAAGATGAGATCAGAAAGCAGGGGAATAACCTACATTTCATCGACATATATCATCAGATGACCGACAATTCGGGCTATCCGAAAAGGGAATACCTGGAACCCGACGGATTGCATATAAATGAAAAAGGTTATGCTTTATGGAAAGAGATAATCTTGCAATATCTATCCGAAAGGCCGTCATGAACAGGGTATATCATAAATGGTATAGCCCGCATCTCGGAAGAGAAATGGAGCTCCTGGTCTTCGGCCACGCCGGAGACCCCGTCTTGTTCTTCCCTACCCGGACCGCCCGGTTCTATGACTACGAAGACTGGCACGTCATCGAAGCCCTCCACCGCAAGATCGAGGCCGGTTCCATCCAGGTATGGTGTCTCGACAGCGTAGACCGCGAAAGTTTTTACGCCACACACCTGGCCCCCGCAGAAAGGATCCTCCGCCATCTTCAGTATGAAAAATACATCCTCCACGAAGTGATCCCAAAGATACAGGAGGTCAATCCGCATAAAACCTTGGTTGCCGCCGGCTGCAGCCTCGGCGCCTATCACGCCGCAAACCTTGTCTTCAAACACCCGCAGCTTTTTCACAAGCTGGTTGGCCTCAGCGGCCGCTATGACCTGACCACTTCGCTGGAACACTTCGACGACCTCTTCGACGGTTATCGCGACGAGAATATTTATTATAATACGCCCACACAGTTCCTCCCAAATCTCCATGACCAGCGCCTGATCCAGCTGATAAAAGCCGTCGAGATCATTTTTGTAGTGGGAGAAAAAGACGTCTTCCTCGAAAATAACCACCTGATCAGCAATATCCTTTGGGAAAAGGGCATCTGGAATGCACTCCACCTCTGGGACGGAGAATCCCACAAGGCCCGCTACTGGCGGCACATGGTGCAGTTATATCTGTAATCGGTCCCGCCGCACATCCGATCCTGCTGCCGACCGGCCTTAGGGGTTTCAGGGTCTCTTACTTTTTCGTCACTTCCACCTGCCAGTCCCCGCCGCTGGCCACTTTATAAGTCGCCGCAAAATCGCCCTGGTTCAACGCAAAAGAAACTTGTAAAAGACTATTAAGATACGCAAGCGGCTTTCCTACAGCAACGGCGCCAAAAGTAGAAACATAAGGCATTTCGCCGGAATATACCGTTTTACCCTGATGCAGGATCTTTATCCGGAGTACATCTCCAAAAGTGACATGCAGCTGCTGGAAGAGCTCGCCAGGAATATTCGTCCATACATTGCCGTACTGTACATCCAGGACCGGGATCGTGCCAACCAGCTCCGCACCATGCAGCTCAGCCTTCTGATAAGGGATCGACACCACTTCCTGTTTTGGCAGCAAGGGCCCAACCTCTTCAAACCGGATCACGCCGGCAGCCAGCCTTGCAGCGGTATAGGAATACACATCCCGCCCATGAAAAGTATAGGAAGCCTTCGAATCCTTACGGCGATTCAAACGCTCATCGATCTCCCTTATCCCGGCAATTCCCTGCGATTCGGCAACCAGTGTCAGCGTGCCATTATCAGGCGTTACGATAAATTGCCCCGTCTTTGTCAATAATACCACCGACTTACGCGAAGTGCCCACTCCCGGATCGACGACGGAAACGAAGACCGTTCCCTGCGGCCAGTAAGGAACGGTTTGCTGAAGCCGGTAAGCCGCATCCCAGATATTATAAGCCGGGATCTCATGCGTCAGGTCGAATAACTTCAGATCGGCAGAAACACCCATAGCCACACCCTTCATCTCGGATACTGCGCCATCTTTTAAACCAAAATCGGATTGATAAACGACCATCTTGTTTTGCGCCGTTGCTACGGCCATCATCGACAGGGCAGCGAGAGAAAGGATCAGCGATTTCATGCCAAAGGTTTTGGTTGTTTAAATATACGGGATTCTCTTTTTCTGGATAGCCTTTTCCCCTCCAGCCATGAAGAATACAAGGTATAAGAAATAGCCAGGATGATCGCGCCCTTGAACATCCCGGTAAACCCCCAGGCCGCAAGTCCCCCGATTACACCGACGAACAAGACGAGGAAAGGGAGCTTACCGCCGCTCTTAGCGATCAGGACGGGCTTTAAAAAGGCATCGATCACCAGCAGCCCAATCCCATAGATGATCAGAAAGATCGTAACCCCGGTATGCCCCTGAACGGCCGACCAGACGACCAGCGGAACCCATACCAGCAACGGGCCAAGTTGTATCAGCACCAGGAAAAAGATCAGCCCCGCCAGTACCAGGGAAAACTCCACCCCCGCAATAGCCAGACCTATCCAGGCCAATACCGCAGCAATGAAAGCGGTCCCCATAACGCCCATCGATACGCTCTTTATCGCCTGCGCCGTCGCACCCAACAAGGTGAGACCATTGCGGCGCCCCAGCAGGTGTATTGCCGTCAGCTTGATAGGCGCCATGATCTGTGCACCGGAAACCAGGAAAAAGGCGGAGATAAAAATGCCCAGGATAACCTGCCCGGCAGTGGTTAAAATATCCAGCCCGCTGCTTAAAATATGACGCAAGGCAAACATGATCTGTTCTTCATGATGCGCTACAATACCCTTTGGACTAGACTGCAGCTGTGACCAGAAATCGGCGATGTCCGGCCCGACCGTCGGCAGCTCGACCACCCAAGCGGGCAACGCAGGTATCCCGTTAGCCCTCACCTGCCCGATATAATGAATAGCATCCCGGATATAGGTCCGGATCGCCGATACGATAAAGATCGACGGCAAAGCGATCAGCGCGATCAGTAGGACGGAATAAATGACAGCCGCCAACTTTCTCCGGTTCTTCAACAGGCGGACCAACCGCTCGAATACACGGGCAAAAGACACCGAAAAGATCAACGCAAAGGTCATTACCCCAAGAAAGACTTTTAACACGTCATATAAGGCCCACATCAGGCTGATCAGCAGCAGCAGGACAAGAACCGTCTCGATAAGGCTTTTGGAATTGCCTTGCATATATTTATTCATAATATAGGGCTTACAGCTAAAGTTAATATAAATTTATAGGCCAGTAAATGCACGCATCCCGCAAACTAAAAAAACGGAGCCTGTGGGTTATCTCCATACCCATTCTTTTCCTGCTGACAGCCGGAGGCATACTCTACTTTTTTATCGTTTACCGGTTTAAGGACGGAATTAAATACATCCTGAACAAGGAGTCCAACGGGAAGTTTGCCTTCGATGCCAGCGACGCCGAGATCTCCCTCTGGCATGGCTCTATCCGGCTAAAGAACGCCGTTCTCTATACGCCGGACAGCGCCGAAGCCAACGCTTACTTTACCGCCCGCATTCCCGGAATCAATTTCACGATCACTTCCTGGCGCGACCTGATCCTGCATAAAAAGATCATGATCGACAGCCTGTCTATTATCCAACCCGCCATCGACATCAACGTCCGCAACCTTTCCAGCCATCCACAGCAACATCCTTTTCATGCCTCCGACGTACTGCCTATGCTGGAAAAAGCGCTGACCCGCTTCAACGTCCATAGCTTCTCGCTGCAGGATGCGGCTTTCAGTTATCGCCAGCCAGGCGCCATCCACCCCTTCGAAGGAGACCATATCACGCTCGCCGTCTCGAATTTTGCTTCTATGAGCAATGACGAGGACCATCCGCTGGGCGCCGACAATGTTGTCCTTTCCATGGGACCCCAGCACTGGTCCCTGCCCGATAACCGTCACTTCGTTGTCTTCAGGCGGCTGGGATTTGACGGTAAGGCCCAGCGCTTCGTGCTGGACTCGCTTTCCTTCGTCCAACTCCCCGCCAACGGCCCCGGCGTGATCCGCCTTCAGGCCGAACGCATTTTTTTCAATGCAAGACACCTTCCCGCCACCTATCAGAAAGGCCAGCTGCTGCTGGACACCCTGGTCTGTGTCAACCCCATCCTTTCCATCCCCGGCCTCAAGCAAAATAAAACCCAGATCGATTCAGCACATATACGGATGACCAACGACCTGTTCAATTACATGAACATCCGGTATGTCTCCGTCGTAAACGGGGAACTGCTGTTGCAAAACAAAGAAGGCCGCACAGGCAGCGCAACGGCCAGGAAAGCCAATCTCGAGATCTATAACCTGTCGGTCCACCCGGAAGCAGAACAGCCGCTGAGCAATGACAGCATCCGCCTCAGCCTTCGCAATACGGAGTTCTGGACAACGGACAGCCTGTACCGCCTGACAATCGACAATTTTTTGTTTCGCCGCAATGACGCTACCTTCGGAACGGTTCGATTTGGCCCCACCCGACCGGCAGTAGCCGACAAACGCGTAGAGTTTACCGCACCGGCTCTTGTCTTAAAGGATATCAGCCTCGTCGAATTGTTGCAAAGCCGGCTGAAAGCATCGGGCGCCGAACTGCTCCACCCCTCTATCATCATGATCGACCGGAGAAAAGAGCAGTCCCATCAAACCATCCAAAAGACCACGCTAAACGCCGCCGCTGCCGCCGCCGACAGAGCCCGCAAACTGGCGCTCTTCTATCGCGCGCTGCACCATATCCGCGACCTGATCAATGCCCCCGACTTTTATATCACAAATGGATCGGCCTCCTACCAACTGCTCGGATCGGATTCTCTACACGCAATGGTCAGCGACCTGAATGCGCATATCCTGCTCAACAGGTTCTTCTACAGCGACTCGCTCGTCGATATAAAAAGAGCCATCCCCCAGCTGCGTATTGGCAAAATGAATCTAAAAACAAAGGGTGCCAATATCGACGCCGCCAGCTTTGAATTCAACGGCGCCAAAGGCTTTACGCTCAGCCGCCAGTTCGCACTGACGACCCGCAACGGCCTTTCTCTGAAAGGGGATAATATATCCTGGAACCGACTCGACTGGGATGACTATCAGCGGCGTCATTATGTTGTGATCGACTCGCTGCATGCCGACCGGCTCATAATAAAAGCCGGCAACCGACCCGCCCCGGCTCACAGTCCCGGCACAACACCCAACTCCCCCGCCCAACAGTCCGTTTCAGCAGCAGGGAACGCCGACCCCAACAACAAGTCCGGCGATCCGGGATTCATGCTTCCCATCGGCTCCCAGCCACCCATCCCCCTACCCGGCATCCACGTCGGTACGCTGCTGGCCGACAATATCATCGTCGACGGAAACCAGCTTCACTTTGAACTAAACGCCTTCGAAGCGAAGGATATCGCGTCGATCAATCAGCATTTTACCTGGAAACACCTGACTACCGGATTGCACAACGTCCACATCCAAAAACCTGGCAGCGATCTTTCCATCCAGGAAGCCGCCATCGGCCCGGAGACCTATATCAAAAACCTCCAATACAGTAACCCGGCACGACGGATACAGGTCAGCATCCCTCTCATAAAACTTCAGACCCGCATCTATTCGACAGATTTCAGCCGCCTCGACTTTGATGCGCTCGACGCCACAGGCGGCAGCTTCTCTTATACGCATGTCTCACCGGAAGGAGACAGCATTGACCTCAACCTGCCCTTCTCCCTGCATCTCGGCAGCTCCCAGATCGACCTTTCGGGCAAACCAAGAGTCGGCATTTCCGCTGCCATACGGATGGACTGGCAGAATGCCAATCTCTATCTCCATAAAGGAGAAAAGATGGTTTCTGTCAGAAACCTGGCAGGCTCCTTCAACGACGACCGGTTCTTCTGGTCTTCAGGCGTAAAGCTCGGCTGGCAGCAGCTGGTAGCCAGCACCATGATCACCAAAGGCAGTATCGATTATAAGGACAACAACATCAGCGCCGGCGCCGGCCGTTGCGCCTGGTCGCCACAAGGCCACCGGCTGGAACTGAATGCATTTCGGGTATCGCCGAATGAAACCCGGGATCAGGCGCTGCTCCACGCACAATGGCAAAAAGACTATATCACCGTTCGCGGCAGCAGGCTGACGCTTTCACATATCCGCTTTCCCGAGGAATCAGACCCTTTCTCGATACGCGTCCCGCAAGTAACCCTCGACAGCGTAGTCATCAACGTATCGAGAGACAAAAACATCCCCTTCAGACATGGGTTTGAAAAATCCATGCCCACAAAACTGATCCAACAGATCCCGATGCCGGTAAATATCGATTCGTTATTTGTACAGGACAGTCGGGTCATCTATAACGAACGCTCGATCACGACAGGCCGCTGGAGCCAGATCCCTATCGAAAACCTCAACGGCTCGCTGGTCCACCTGGGGAATACGGACTATAAACGCGATACGCTGACCATGAACGTTTCCGCCAACCTCTTCGGCAACCATATCCGCAGATTTGTCTATCGCGAGAGCTATGGCGATTCTTTGTCCGGCTTTATGGCTTATGCCAATTTTTCGCCCCACGACCTCAAACAGTTCTCGCAGTTCTCGATACCGGCGGCCGCAGTCAGTATCATAAGAGGGAACGTCGACACCGTCTGGTCAAGCTGGCAGGGAAATAAATACGCCTGCTTTGGAGAAATGAATTTCTACTACGACCGGCTGAAGATAAAGGTGCTCAACAAGAATGATTCTTTACGCCGGGGCTTTCTGCCGACAGTGGAAACATGGGCCGCTAACCTGATCCTGCCCAATCACCGGCAGCGGTCTTCTCTTATCTATTTCGAGCGGAACCGCGAGAAGTTCGTTTTCAATTACTGGATCAAGGCACAGGAAAGCGGCATCTTATCCACCGTTGGCGTTAAAAGCAATGCGGGCTATCGCCGGGCCTGGCAGCGTAAGTACAAACAGTATCATCTGCCGCCCCACCCAAAATCGGCGAGGCGGGAACGCTAGCCGCAACGACCAGCATCCCCGCCCCGCAATATATTCTCCACTTCCGGCCCGCGGACACTTACTCGGCCCTTAAACTCTTGATCGGATTGGCCAGCGCCGCCTTCACCGCCTGCAAACTCACCGTCAGCAACGCAATAGCCGTCGCCAGGAAGATCGCCACCGCAAACACTTCCCAGCCGATAGAAATACGATAAGCAAAATCCTGCAGCCAATGCGACATCGTCCACCAGGCCAGCGGAAAGGCAATCACCGCCGCTATAAGCACCAGCCTCAAAAAATCCTTCGACAATAAGGAAATGATCCCCGTCACCGAAGCGCCCAATACCTTGCGGATACCGATCTCGCGGGTTCGCTGCTCTGCCGCGTAAGCCGCAAGCCCGAACAACCACAGACAAGCAATAAAGATCGCCAGCAGCGAAAAGGAAAGTGAGATACCACCCATCTGCTGCTCTGACTTATAAATATTGTTGAAATCATCGTCCATAAAGGTATAACCGAAAGGCTGCGACTGCACCCTTTTCTCCCAGGCCTTCTGCACCTGGCCCAGCACGCGGGGTAAATTATCGCTGTTGACCCGAAGCGCGATCTTTCCATGATCATTACCCAGGAAGAGCGCCATCGGCGTAACCACCTGACGCAGCGAATTGAAGTTAAAATCTTTTATGACCCCTATGATATGCCAGACCTTCAGTTTCTTGCTATTCTCATTCTCCAGCTCATAAAGATTTTGTCCAACGGCATCCTTTACGCCCATGAACCGCTGTGTCGCTTCATTGACCAGAACAGCGCTGGAGTCCGTTGGAAATTCTTTGGAGAAATTGCGGCCGCTGACCATCTTCATCCCAAGCACCGGGACATATTGATCATCGATCCACCAATCCTGCAGAGACGCGGATTTCTTGATATCCATATCCGGAGAAAGAAAATAGGTGTCGTCATTGCGCTCACTGGCAGTAGGCAGGTAGCCCGTTACCGTTGCACCCTGTACACCAGGTATATTCAGCAACTCGTCTTTGAATTCTTTTACGCCGTTGTTTAACGTACTGACGTTCTGAATGACCAGAACATGACTCCGGTTAAAACCCAGGTCGGTATTATGAATATAAGTAAGCTGACGATAAATGACCGCCGTACCCACGATCAGGAAAATGCTGATCCCAAACTGAAAAACAACCAGGGCATTCCGCAGCCAGCTTCCTTTAAAGCCGGCAGCCACAGACCATCGCAGGAACATCATTCCTCGTCCCTTGCCCGGTCGCAGCCTTTGGTTCCCCCGGCTGTCCTTCAATACGGCAATAGGCTGAAAAGAAGAAAGAAAAAAGGCTGGATAGCTGCCCGCCAACAAACCGACGACCAGTACGAGTACCGCCGCGGCCGGCAGCAACAATGGTCTGGTGAAAAGGCCAAGGCTCATTTGTTTGCCCGCCAGCTGGTTGAACAGCGGCAAAAACAGCCAGGCCAGCGCCAGCGCCAGCAACATAGATATCAGGCTGATCAGCACAGACTCTACCATGAACTGGCTGACCAGGTCGCCGCGCCGGGAGCCCAATACTTTCCGGATACCAACCTCCTTTGCCCGGTTGGCAGAACGTGCCGTCGACAGGTTCATAAAGTTGACACAGGCGATCAGCAGGATAAAAGCCGCAATAGCCGAGAAGATATAGATATATTGAATACTGGAATTGCCCTCCATTTCAGACTGTCTGTTACTATGCAGATGGATAGACGTCAATGGGGTCAGGGAGAAAGCAAAAAAACCGCCGCCTTTCTTTATATCATCCAGACTCGTGCCGATATCTGAGAAAAGCTTGGGACCGATGTATTTGTTGACCATGTCCGGCAGCCTGCGTGCAAACTGTACAGGATCTGTCCCTTTTCTCAACAGCACATAGGTATTGAAGTTATAGCTTAGCCAGCGGCTATTGTCCATTGCCTCCGGTACGTCCAGCATCGACAACAGGAAGTCGTAGTGAAAATGTGACTGGCTGGGCATATCGACCATCACACCGGTAATCTTATAGGGCGTGTTGTCATTGACCATCAAGGTCTTCCCAACGACATCGGTGCTGTTGAAATATTTTTTAGCCATTCGTTCCGACAGGACCATCGTATGCGAAGAAGCCAGTGCCGTCCTTGGATTACCCGACAACAAAGGCAAAGTAAACACATCGAAAACAGAAGAGTCCGTAAAAATGACCGCATCCTCCCGCAGATTCTGATTCCCTTTTCTCATCAGCTGCCAGCCCTGCGTTCTGAATCTCACCGCCTTTTCTACTTCCGGGTAGTCCTGCTCCAGCGCTTTTGCCGCCGGCGCCGCATTCGTCGCCAGATCAAAATGGTTGCCGCTGAACTTGATCTCGCTGTCAACCCGGAAGATACGATCGGCATTTTTATTAAATCTGTCATAGCTCAGTTCGTCCATCACAAAGATCAGGATGAGCAGACAGGTGGCCAGACCGATGGCCAGACCGACAACATTAAGCGCGGAGAAACCCCGGCTCCTCCAGAGATTACGGAAAGCGGTTTTGAGATAGTTGCGTAGCATAAAGGTTACTTGGTTGATTCGTTGATTAGACGCACAAGCCCCGGGATTGTTACACCCTTATCTGGCCGGCGTCGGCACTACAGGCAGGCTCTCGTTTCCGTGGTCCGATACGGACTGCACAGCAAAATAATAGTTATCCTTCGAATAGGGCAGCCTGATAGACACCTGGCTGGTGAAAACCTTTTTCTGCCAGACCGGACTGGTCGTTTCCCTTACCAGCACATAATACCCGTACGGCTTTCCGGATGCCGGGACGATCCAGCTTAACTGCGCACCGTTGCTCAGATTTTTTACATCTACCTTTACCTCCTGCGGCACGCCAGCCGACTTCGCCAGGTTGGCCAAAACAGACAGGTTCATCGCGGTATTCTTTCTCAGGTACTCGAAATCCATAAACTCCGGCAGGTCGCCATACACAACACCCTTTTCCGTTCGCACATCCTGGTGCTGGTGGTTGTAGTTTTCGTTCATCTCCGTGATACGCACTGCCGTAAACCCCTGCTGCTGAAAGGGCGACTGGTCCCCGCCGCGCAAAAACCTGTCGGGACGGTAGACCTGTACGACTTCGAGATTGTCGACATACCGCTGTCCTACCTCCTTGATATATCGCGACAGCTGTCTCGAGGAACCATCATTCTCGGCTCCCATCTGTCGTATCGACTTTGCCTTGTCCTGGTAGAGATAGGGAATGCCTTCGCTAAAAACGCGGACCTGCGTGTTATTGATGATATTCGTTTCGCTGCTGTTGTTACTGCCGATGATATCGTTATTCAGCACCGCTTCGATATCCCAGCCCTGTTCCTTTGCTTTTTTTGCCAGAATGCCGCTGCCCAGCAGCCCTTGTTCTTCGCCGCTGACAACGACGAAGAAGATCGTCGCCGGAAAGCTATGGCGGCTCATCACACGCGCACATTCTATAACAGCCGCGCTGCCGCTGCCATCGTCATTGGCGCCCGGCGCATCACCGGTTGCATCCATCACATCAGTACGCCTGCTGTCAAGATGACCGCTGATAAGAAAGATACGATGGTCGTTGGGGTCCGCCCCTTTTAGCGTTGCTATAACGTTCCCCAGGTTGACCAGCGACTTTACCCGCTGCCCGTCGGGAACATAAGTGGTGGTATCGATAGCAGCCGTCAACCTTCCGTTGGCCGCGGCTGCTATCTGGTTGAATTTGGAGAGCACCCAGTTGCGGGCCGCTCCGATCCCTCTCTTCCTGTCGACAACTGTGCTGATGGTACTGCGGGTTCCGAAGCTGACCATTGCCCGTATATAGGATTGCAGACTATCTGCATTGACTTCGCTTACCATCGTCTCGATCTCCGGGTCACGGACAATCATCGTTTGCGCTTGCGATACGACAGCTATCGCCAATACAAGAACAGTCAGGACAAGTCTGTTGGATATCATTAGGTCTTATTAACGAAAGCTCACGTGGACGGAGCTGCTGCTGCCATCCACTTTGACCGGCACTCCGCCGCCATTCACACTGCCCGACGCATGGTGCTGATCCATATTTCCGTGGAAGTTGGTCACATCCTCAAAGTGAACCGACTCGCCGCGAAGATCAAAATTCATTCCCTTCCCTTTTGGAAGCGTCAGCGTCACGTAGCCGCTATTATCCGAAAGGTCTACATATTTTCCCAGCTCGCTGATGCTCAGATCGATATTACCACCGCTGGTTGATGCAGAAACGCTGCAGGTCAGATTCTTCAAATGGATGCTGCCGCCGGAAGTCCCCGTCTTCAGCTCACCGCCGATGTCCGCACCTTCTACCTGACCGCCCGACGTATGCGCATGAATATCGCCTTGCAGCGATGTCAGGCGAACATCCCCACCCGAAGTTTCGAGACGGATAACGCCCTTGCAGTTGATCGCCTTGATATTGCCGCCGCTGGTCGACACATCGATGTTATCCTTCGAATCACGGATCGTTACGTTACCGCCGGAGGTCCGGCCCGTAATCTTTCCAGAAAGCGCTTCCAGCTCGAGATTGCCGCCGCTGGTCGCAAAGTCCTGCGTTCCGGCCAGATGACTCATTATAATATTTCCACCGCTGGTATGCAGCCCCGTGCTGACCGCCTCGGGGACATGGAAAACGAACGAGATAGAAAAATTATCTTCCCAGTTGCCATCCCTGTGTTTGGCCTTGGCGTCGCCCGTCAGTTTTCCATCGGTAAGACCAACGATCAGGTCATAGCGTTCGGCGATCTTACGATCGATCTCTTCCTTGGTCCAATGATGCCGGTTGCCCGAATTTACAAAAACTTCCACACGCGCATCACCAGTAGCCTCGCCATATACTGTAATATTACCGCCGGAAGTAGAAGACTCGACCTTATGCACCGCACCATGAAAAGTCTTTACCATATACGGCTGCTCATCATGATCCTGCGCATGCAATACGGCAAACTGTATACCGCAGCAGGCCAATAAAAGGGATTTTCTGAAGTTCATATGTTTTGTCATTAGGTGTCTAAAAAAGTTAACGAGATCTGTTTTTTTCCAAAGTCGTCCGCCCCGCAAGAAATGTTACATGCCCATTTACGAACAGAAACTGTATCGAAACCGGACACTTTTCCAGCCGCCGCCATCCCCCTTTCTGGCCATCAATCCACTGCCGGCGCTTTCTGAGCCCGCTTTTGGCTCCTCATCCGTTTTGCTATCCCTTCCCCCGTCCCTCTATAAAATCAACATTCCGGCCAAATCGCCTTCACCCTTTCCGCCGATTGGCGCCCCGCCTCCCCTCAATCCGTGCCCACATCCTGTCCATTGGCCCCCGCCTCCCCTCAGTCCGCGTACACTTCCAGTCCATTGGTCCCGCCTCCCCTCAATCCACGCCCCCTTCCCGCGAATCCGCATCAGCCCCCAATTCATTTCCCCACCCTCATACCGACAGGAATCATTATCTTGCCTGGTAATCGATTCATTTTCATGAGAAGGCCCCTACTCCGTTTAATCCTCCTTGTGCTGTTTGGCTTTACAGCCCGGCATGCCCTGGCCTTTTCGTCCCCAGGCGACTCTATTCTGACACCCACGCCCATCCATCCCGTCATCTCCACACGCGATAAAGCGCTCTCTTTGCTGGATAGCGTCTCCCTGCCCGACTCTTCCGTCTGGTGGCCCAACGTCCGCAAAACCTGGTTTATGGAGAATATAAAAGCCAATATCCTCCACCCACTGGCCATCTACCAGGGCAGCAATACTAATTTCTGCGGCTATGCCGCCATGTCTTACCTGCCGCTGCAGGACGACCCCGTAAAATATACCCGGTTTATGCTGGACCTCTATCTCAATGGGAAAGCCAACTGGGGGAAGATCCGCTTCACTCCGTCAAAGGAAGTGAGAAAGGCGGCAGGAACGCTTCGGTTCAAAGGCATCCTCGATATCCGGCCGGGGGATCAAATGTGGTTCCTGGTGCTGGCAGACCATTTCCGCGGCTATCTCAATTTCTTTAACCGACGCTTCAAACCCGGCGCCGAAGACACCTTCTGGGCCGCCGTAAATTATGGCAAGTTCAACCGGATGATCCGGGAAATGGCCGGCTACCAGGTCGAGGCAAGCGGCTCCGATATCATTCGCCCGCATTTCAAGGACCTCTATACCTACCTGACCAGCCGGCTGAGCACTGGAGTAACCTATCTCTACGTCAATAATGTCTACCTGCATAAGAAAAGTCACGACACCCGAAAGTTCCGCAACAGCTTTCCCACTCACTTCATCGTCCTGACCGATATCCACCGGATACCAGGCGAAGAGGACAGGGATCTCGTGGATATCATCTATTGGGATTATGGCGGCCGTACGCTTCGCCAGGTAGAGATGCGCTTTCTGAAAAAAATCATTTTCGGCGTGTCGCACTGTACCCCGCCGCCAAAACCTCAAAACACCGGCAAATGAAAACACTGTTCAGCATCCTGTTGACCCTGGCCGTGTTTTCTTCCTGCACGACCCTGAATATAAAAAACTACTACCGGAAGTACCACCCTACCTTAGACAGTATGGAGATGGTCTTCAACCAGGCCTATCACAAAAAGCCTTTCTCCATTCAGTTTAGCGACCGCGCCTTCGACCGGGTTTCACTCGAGCTGATCACTGATACCCTCACCTATATCTACGAATACCATGTCACCGAAGCCAGGATGCTGGATACCCTCGTCAAGTATGGCTATGATCCCATACCGATCATCAGCCTGATCTCCAGCATGCAGTCGATGGAATGCACCTGGATCAACAATCTCGACTATTATACCGAAGACAGAAAGCATTCCCTGACCTATATCTCGTTGTGGCCAAGGGCATTCAACTCCCCCTTTGTCAATAAGAAGTATTATATCCTGACCTACTTCCAACAGCCGCAATACTTTGACAATGAAGGCCGACTGCTGGTTGGACGCCGGTTGCGGCGTGTCCGCAGGATCAACGCAGAGGTATTCCACCGCATAAACGACAAGGTCTGCTACACGATCTCGGATCAGTTCCGGTAAACCACTCGGCAGCAGCCCGCCAGCGATCACCAGGCACTGCCTCCCCGCACCAGCGATCACCACTCGGCAGCAATCACCAGGCACTCCCCCCGCACCAGCGATCACCACTCGGCAGCAATCACCAGGCACTCCCCCCGCCAGCGATCACCACGCGGCAGCAATCACCAGGCACTGCCTCCCTCCGCCATCGACTGACCGGAGCCCCGGCATCCCATCCACCAAAAAGCTTCGGCCCACTTTCGCTCCCTCAGCCCTTCGCACCACTCCATGCCCGCGGTTCACGCTCTATCCCCCCTTCAGGTCGATGATCACATTGATCGTCAGCGCGACGATAACCGTATTAAAAAGAAAAGACAACACCCCATGCAGCAAGGTCACGCGACGGATCAACCTTGAAGAAATAGAGATATCCGCCGTCTGAAAAGTCATCCCTATAATAAAAGAAAAGTAAGCAAAGTCCATATAATCCGGCCACAACTCATTCGGTATCTGCAGCCCTACCGTATGCGGATCAGGGTCCAGCGGATGGTCGCCATAATACAGCAGCGCATAACGATACGCAAACATCGTATGCAGCAATAACCAGGATGAGATCACGCCGGTGATATAGATAAAGGTCTCGAGCCCCTTTCTCAATATCCAGTTATCCTTATTCGACAACAATAGCAGCACAGCCATCAGACTCCCCAATATGGCTATCAGCACGATAAAGAAGACCACCACTCTGCCCGCATCTTCCTGCTTGGCCAATACCCTGATCTGACGCGGCCGCATACTCCCGAATATGACGATACTGATGATGAGCAGCGTGATGCTAAAGCAGTCCCATCCGATCATGACACGGGTCATACTCTCCATACGGACAGGCAATAAAGCCACGGAAATAATAGTGGCAATCGCAAAACTTACCACGAGCTTATAAATAGCAGGCAGCCGGTGAAACCAGGACGGACAATTGATATAACCAGACAAATATTCCATAGCAAATAAAATCTACAGCATCCCGCAGCCCCAGGAGCCCGCTTTCCGCTGAATTAGTTATAAATTTAAAGCAAATTTGTACAACAACTCCACTATATGAGACTAGTCTTTCTTACCCTGCTTTTAGGCTATTGCTCAGCGCAAGCCCTGGGACAGATCTATAATCCCAGGATCGATGTCGAACATTATACGTTTGCGCTGCAGGTAAACGACGAAAGTAATGTAATCAAAGGCAATGCCACCGTCTCTGTTCTCTTTAAAGAGAATGCCCCAACGTTTTCGCTCGACCTCGTCCGGAAAAATGAAGAAGGTAAAGGAATGACGGTGACCGAAGTAAAAGAAGGCGCTCGACCGCTAAGATTCAGCCAGAACAGCGAGACCCTGATCATCTTTTCCGCCGCAAAAACAGGCAGCAGACATAGCTATACGATCGTCTATACCGGGATACCCAGGGACGGACTGATCATCTCGAACAATAAGTTTGGGAAAAGGGGGTTCTTCGGCGACAATTGGCCCAACAGGGCCCACAACTGGCTTCCCTGTGTCGATCACCCCTCCGATAAAGCCACCGTCGATTTCGAGATCACCGCCCCCGATCATTATAAGGTGGTCGCCAACGGGTCTTTACAGGAAGAAAAAGCACTGCCTGGCCACCTGCAGCTCACCCGCTGGAAAGAAGCTGTCCCCCTATCCCCAAAGGTAATGGTGGTGGGTATAGCCGAGTTTGCCGTCGATCATCCGGGAGATGCGATGGGCATACCTGTCTGGGACTATGTTTACAAGGAGGAAAAAGCACAGGGATTTAAAGCCTATGCCAATGCACTGAAGATCCTCCCCTTTTACATACAGCACATCGGTCCCTTCCCCTTTGAGAAGTGCGGCAACGTCCAATCTAAAACGATCTTCGGAGGACTGGAAAATGCCAGCGCCATCTTCTATTATGAAAACTCGGTCGAAGCTGCCGATATTGAATCGCTTATGGCCCACGAGATCGCTCATCAATGGTTTGGCGATGCCGCCACCGAAACGCAATGGAAGCATCTCTGGCTGAGCGAAGGCTTCGCCACCTACATGACGCACTGCTATCTGGAAAACCAATACGGCCCGGACACGCTGAAAAGGGGAATGGCCCAGGACAGAAAGACGGCCATAGCCTTTGAAAAGAGAAGGCTGACACCCATCGTCGACACCAGCATAAAAGAGAATTATATGCTGCTGCTCAACCCCAACAATTATCAAAAAGGCGGCTGGGTCCTGCATATGCTCCGCCGCACCGTCGGAGATGAGCTTTTCTGGAAAGGGGTGTCCACCTATTATACTACCTATCGGAATAGCAACGCCAGCAGCGAAGACTTCGAAAAGATCATGGAGACGGTCAGCGGCAAAGACCTGCATGCCTTCTTCCATGACTGGCTGGATAAACCAGGTCATCCACATATCCGGATCGACTGGAAATATGATCTCGATAAAAAAGCGCTTGTGCTCGATATCACCCGCACAGGAGAACAACAATTGGATTTGCCGCTGGAACTGGCAGCCGACGGCGTTGCAGAAAAAACAATTTTACACGGAACGCATACACACGCAGAGATTCCTTTCCCGGAAAAGCCCGTCAATATCCTGCCAGACCCGAACGTCGATCTGCTGGCCGATTTTGAGACCCACGAACAGTAGTAGAACCGCCCAGCCTTCCCGGCACTCGGGCGGTCGATGGAGCTTCCGGCTTAGCGCTTGTTCGCCTCAACGACAACGGCCTTGACATCCTGCATGACAGTCAAAGTCCCGATCTTATTCTCAAACTGCTTATGAATAAACATCCGTACATTGACAGAGTCGCCATAGAACTCTTCCAGCCTGTCGCGCATGACTGCCGTCCGGTCAAAATTGGTGAGGAAAAGATAAGAGGTATCCTTCTTCTGAAAAGTAAGCCCGATCCGCGTCGTAGTCTCGCCTACTTCTAAAGGAGGATAGGTATAGGTATAAAGAGAAGCCTTGGGCCCTTCCACAACGACCTCCTGAAACTTAAGCCCCAGTGTCGACAGCATTTTTGCCCGATAGACATGCAGCCCCTGTTTGTCGGAGTATCCATAACAGGCGATATCGGCCGGATGATAGGTCTTTTCCTTTCCCTGGGCATCGATCGCCATCACTTCATCGAACCGCCGGTCTCCCAGCTTCAGCACGACATGCGCCGAATCATTGTTATGAAAAACAATAAAGCCTTCAACCTTTTTTGCCATTGCAACGGTAGTAGTCAATATCAGCAGGGCCAGGAATAGAATATGCCTCATTAGAGCGCGATTTTGGCCGCAATTTAAACAAAGAGCCTCGATAAAATCGAGGCTCTTTGTCTCATGACCCGCAAAAATAATTTTGCCGGGGGCTCAACCGGAACCCAAGATTAATTTATGATGGCCATTTTAAACCGCATCCGATAGCGAGGTAAAGGTAAAATCCCTCACTTTGATTGGCGGCACCAGGTAACTTCTGTAAGATTCCACACTGATGCTCCTCTCCGGCCGACCCAACGCCTCCACATTATTCAGCATGATCACCGGACTTTCGTTAAACCGAAAGTTCTTTACCGGGAACTTGATCTCCCCATTCTCGATATAAAAGGTACCGTCCCGGGTAAGACCGGTCAGCAACAGGGTCTGCGGGTCCACCATCCGGATGTACCAGAGCCGGGAGACCAGGATACCCTTTTCTGTGTTTTTGATCATCTCTTCGAGAGATTCGGTTCCCCCTTCCATGATGATATTACCCGGTCCGGGAACTGGAGCAACTCCCTTCTTGTCCGCCCAGAAACGGGAATAGCTGAGATTCTTTACCACCCCTTTGTCGATCCATGTTCTCTTTGTCATAGCCTGTCCTTCCCCATTCCAGGTCGAGGACGGCAGCTCTGTATTAAAAGGATCGGAATAGATCGTGATCTTGGGGTCCATCAACTGCTCGCCCAGCCGGTTACCGCCGCCGGGTTTGCTCATAAAGCTCCGTCCCTCGTCCGCACTGCGGGCATCCAATCCATAAAACATATTTTCAAGCATATAGGTGACCGCTACCGGTTCCAATATGACAGTATACTTCCCGGGCTCTATGGCACGGGCGCCGACAGAACCCGCCGCCTTCCTGGAAGCGATCTGGGTCGCGGTAAAGGTATCCAGCTTGCTGACGTCGTTGAAGCCCCTGGCGGCATAGCCGGAACCCGTCCCTTCTTCGTTACGTGTTGTAACGGAAAAGATCACATCGGTATCCTTGTCATATGCAAATAAACCCTTTGAGTTCATGATCGCCCTGAACCCGGTAGTATTCTCGATATAACCTGCAGCCTGCAGCTTTGCATCCTTGGCAACCTGTATGCTCCTGCCGACGGCCTCAGCCCTGGTATCAGGCGTTATTGCAGCAGTCGACGGCACATAGGTGATCGACTCGTCAAAGGTCTGCGGCCCTAACAAAGGCATGTGCTCAGGGTTCTCCGGCGCCAGCTGAGCCAGTTCTTCACTACGACGGACAACCTTCTCCAGGCTGGCGTCGTCAAATTCGTCGATCGTAGCTGTACCTGTCTTCTTTCCAAAGCTCGAACTAACGGAAAGACTCATACGGCTCATCTCTCCGGCAGTAGACACCGCGTTGCGGGCATACCGGATATTGCCCCCTTCCTCTCCGGACAAGGAAGCCGCACACTCGTCAGCTTTTGAATAACCAAGCACTTTTTTTAATAAGACTTGCGCTTCTTCTTTATTTAAAATTGGCATAACTTAATTTAAATGGGATTTATAATTGACAGCCGCTTTCCGCCATACCGCGGATCGCTCACGCCGCTGCGCCAGCCGTTCGCCAGCCGCCGCATCTGCACGCCTGCGCTACCCGATCTTCCTGGCAGTATTGATCACATTTACTCCGTTGAACCGGGCCGTACTGGAGCCATGCGAGACGGCATTAGACTGACCCGGCTGCCCCTTCCCATCATTGAATGCACCGCCAAGCCGGTAATCACGCTCATCAGCCACCGCCGCCAGCGAATTCCAGAACTCCTGGTTATTCGACTGATACGCTACATCCTTTAACATCCCGACGATCTTCCCGTCCTCGATCTCATAAAACAGCTGACCGCCAAACTGAAAATTATACCGCTGCTGATCGATAGAAAAACTGCCATCGCCAATGATATAGATGCCCTTCTTTACGCCTTTGATCATTTCATCCACACTCAACGGCTTCTTGCCCGGCTGCAGCGAAACATTCGGCATACGCTGAAACTGAACATCCGCCCAGCTTTGCGCATAACAGCAACCCTGGGAATGTTTTAACCCGATGATATGCGCCTGGTCACGAATAGCCTGGTAGTTGACCAGAACGCCTTCCTTCACCAGATCCCATTTCCCGCATTTTACGCCTTCGTCGTCATAGCCGACCGCGCCCAGACTTCCGGGCTGCAGCTTGTCAGCGACGATATTCATCAACGGACTGCCAAAATGAAAGTTGCCGGATTTCCACTTGTCCAGGGTCAGGAAGCTCGTACCGGCAAAGTTGGCCTCATACCCCAATACGCGGTCCAGCTCGGTAGGATGCGCCACAGATTCGTGAATGGTCAGCCACAAATGCGAAGGATCAAGGATCAGATCGTATTTACCAGCCTCGACGCTCTTTGCGCTGATCTTTTGCGTGACGTCCGCAGCGGCATTTTTCACGTCTTCCAGGATATCATAGCGGTCCTTGTAACGCGTAACAATACCCGCCACCTTTGACTCAGGCGTCGGCGTCAGGTATTCGTAGCCCATCCCAACGGGTGAACTTAATGACCGGCGGGTCTGAAATTTACCCGAAGCCTTGTCGATCTTTGTAACATTGAAATTGGGATAGATGCGGTGTATGTCCTGGTCGATATAAGAACCATCCGTCGAAGCAAAATACTTCTGCTCGTTGATGGCCAGGATCGCAGAGTTCACAAAATTAACTCCTCCTTGCAATGCCGCGCCATTGACGGACAACAACAGATCGATCTTTTCTTTTAAAGGAACTTCAAAGACATTCTTTTGAATAGGCGTCTTCCAGCTTACTTCTCCATACCCTTCCTGGGGAGCCAATTCAACGGGCTCCGCAATGATCCTGGCATTGGCCTTTGCCACAGCAACAGCCTTCGCAGCCGTCCGGGCAACCCCATCAGCCGTCACGTCATTCGTCGCCGCAAAACCCCAGGAGCCATTGGCGATCACCCTGATCCCAACGCCAAACGATTCTGTGTTGGCGATATTCTGAACCCGGGTCTCCCTGGTGATCACATACTGATTAAGATATCTCCCGATCCTGACGTCTGCGTAAGTGGCGCCGGCCGACCTGGCGGCATTCAGCGCAATATCCGCCAGCCCTTTTTTGGCCGTTCCATCCATCCGTTGCTCCAACAGCTCCGCGGGATCGACAAACCTACTGCCAAACGGCAGCTTGGGCAGTACCAGGGAACCTAATCCCATCCCCGCCATTTGAATAAAGTCTTTTCTTTTCATATCACCAATCTACTTTTTTCAATCCATAAAAAAATCACACTAAGTAAAAAAACAGCAAACAGCCAGACGCTTCCCCCCATACCTGCCTCCCTCATCCCGCCGACCTTTGACGCCACAGCCCGATGACTCTTCTGCGGCCACACATACCACCAGGTCGTATCCCCGCCGGACGTATGAACGGTATGCCACCCGCTGGCCCTCGGCCAATAGCTCCCCCGCCAGATAAAAGGCAGCGTCATGTCTTCGGCGAGATAACAGCTGGTCTGCAGTCCATCCGCAGTCTCCACAAACCCCTGCGGGATCTGCGCCCCCGCTTTTTGCAAGATCAATACCATCGGTTCCCCCACAGAAGGACAACGCGGCGACCAACTCCATTTCTCATCGACCGGCTGCCGGCCTGCCGCCCGCTGCAACAGCCCTGCCCAATATTCTGAATAGTCGGACTGACGCCCCGAGAGCACCCAGGAGAAACTGGTATCCTGAAACAGGACCAGCTGCCGGCCCATCCCATGCAAACTCAAACCCGCCGGCTGTCTTTGCGAAGCGCTGTCCACCCTTATGATCACACCCAGGCCCTTTTCCGTCGCCTGCTGCAATATCGCCGGCATACTATCGGTAATCACCAGATCAAACGCTGACAATAATGGGATCGTCAATTCCGATAAGGATCGTTCAGCCATATTGGCAAAGGAATTTGCATATCGGCCCCTTGAGACGGCCACACGACTCGCAACTCCATATCCTTTCTGTGCCAGCCAGCTGATCAGGAATGTATTTTCCGGTCCCGGTGCAGAGGCCAGCACCAACACCCGCAGACGTGGCGCAGTGTCCACTAAGACCGGGATATCCATCTTGTCTATCGTATCGTTGCCGTTAACCAGGGCCAGCCGATAAACCGCCCTTCCGCGATGCGCCGGGACGGTCGACAGTTCGAAGAGGGAATCTGTTTTCGCCGAATCAAGCACACCGCCTAATCCCATCAGTACCACCCGGCCCATTTCCATTACCCTCCCCTGCACCCGCAGCCTTTGTCCCTCCATGATCTCACGCGGCCAGTCAACCGAAAGAATGCCCGCCGCCTTCTCCTTCTCTTTCGATAAAGCCGCGACAGGCGGCCTCGTCCCTTCCAGCCACGACAACCCAAGTCCCGCAAGACTGCCTGTCGCCAACACCGTCGCAAGAAGACGGGCAGGAAGCCAGGCCCGTCGGACACGACGCACCTCCTTCCAAACCAGGAAGCACAACAACAGACCGCAAAGCCCCAATACAATATCGTTATGAATGGACATGTTTAAAATAAAGTTTCGATAACCCATCGTCCGCCGCCTTCTTGTTCAACACAGGCAGAGGTTCTGCCGCCGGTAACAGATTCCTGATCGCGCGCTCGATACGCGCCGCATCGACCTTTTTCCCCTCCGCCAACTGTCGCATATCCTGGTAAGCATCCAGGTATTGCGCCGGGTGCTGCGCCGCCTCCTGGCCCAATCGCCGCATGGTTTGCTTCAAAAGCACGCGTTCTGCATCGGTCGTACCGCCCAATATCAGCTGCCCCGCACTACGATTCACCGGCGCCCCCGCCATCCCATTCCCCCCAGTAGCTCTGTTCGTTTCCACTGCCGGCTCTGCTGCCTTACCACTCGCCGTAATCGTCCCACCTGCCCCTCCCCCCGGCGCCCCCGCTCCAGCAGCCGCCTCTCCCGGCCTTGCCGCCCTATCCAATATCGCCAACGCCATCCGCAACACCTCATCTTCGGATAAACCGCCGGCTTTCTCCACACGCTGCATAGGCGCATCGATCCCTTTTAACTCACCTGTCAGCCGTCGGGCCGGATTTAACGGCGTCACCTTCACACCCGTCTTCGCAACAAAAGCCCGGGATTGCTGCTGCAGATCCTTTAACAACCGCAACGCTTTATAGGCAAAAGGCAAGGCCTCCTGCGGCTTACCAGTACGCAGCCGCAACTCGGCATTCCACATTTCTGTCAAAGTCGCCTTCAATTGCTGTTTGATCGCCGGCTCGAAGTAAGTGGCGTCCTCCGCGTTATCGTGCTTATCCGTAAATGCATCGAGTATCTTTTTGGCGTCTCCCACATCCCCCGCGCTGCCGCCATGCGCCCTCCCATCTTCCCCTTCCGAAGCGCCACCCTCGCCGCCCGGCTCCCCTTCTTCTGCCTCCTCACCCAAAAACTTTCCATACCGCAGCCGCAGTAATTTCTGATCGAGTCCCAAATCATTACTTCGCTCATTGAAGTCCTTGACCGTAATGGTATCCTTCCTCCTCAACAGTTGCTCTGCATCGATGATGATCTGCCTTTCGCTCCGAAAGTATTCAGGTTTCACATCCGTACTCATCGTCATTCCATCCAGGCTCATCAACTGCGCGGTATCCGCCAGCGCTACGATATACATATCCGTCCGGGCTTCCTGCCCATGATTATCCCGTGCTTTGCAATAAAAGTAAAGCTCGTCCCCTGGCTTCATCCCCAGGGCTGTCAGGTCCAGCGTCTTCGACAAGGTATATGACCGGCCCCCTCTGACATCCCATCTAAACTCCTGTTGTTTAAATTTGACCGCCTCTCCCTTCCCGCTGCTGACCGTCGCTGCCACCGCGGCACTATCAATACCATAGTCATCCTGTATCCTAACGCCCAAAGATACCCGCGTCGACTCTCCATAATCGATAACGGTATATGCGTGAGGGGTGAGAATAGTAATCTTTGGCGGCTGGTCCTTCAGCAGCTCCAGTTTATAGAGGTCAGACATTTTATTATCCAGCTTTACCTGGTAAAACCCGGCCCAACGAACAGGCATCGTCAGCCGCCATACCTCCTTGCCCGCTCTTATCGGTCTCCGTACAAGGGTATCATTAAAGAAAAAAACAAGACTGTCCACCTGCCCCTGAGTGGTGATCTCCCAATTAACGATCGCTCCTTCTTCCACCCGTAAACTAAATTCCGACTGTTCGCGTATAGCCCTGCCCGTGTAAGCCGGCGGATTGATCCGTATGGACACGGTGCTGATGCCCGGCATCAGCGGAATAGTCACAGCGGCAGGCCGGACAACTGGCGTTTCGGAAGACACAGCAGCATGGCGCCAGGGAAGAAAACTGAACGTTATAGCTCCAATGAAAATGCCCGCCGTCAACACCAGCTTTAGCCAAACCGGGTCCGGCAGACGAAGGGCACTCAACGCGTTTTCCGTACGCTCGGCCTGCAGCCGCTCCAGCAGCCTGAGCTCTTCGACGGGGCGCAGCAGAAGCCCGCAGCTTTCCTCCAACGCTAAGACATGCTGATCCAGGTAACGTACCACCGTTACAAGCGTGATCTCCCAAAAAGGAAAAATAGAAAGCGAAAATCCAAACACGACAAACCCGATCCACCACGACCATCCAAACAGACTCATCAACACGATCGTTACCGCCGACGACAAAAGCAGGCTGCAGAAGATACTTTCTATCTTCCACCGCTGCCGCAGCGTAATTAACCGTTGATATCCCGCCCGTCTATTCATTATTCAAAAAGGAGACTATCCGCTCCAGGATAAATACCAGCAATAAAAGTATCCAACATATAAAACCGGCGTCCCAATCCCGATGTGTTACAGCCACTTTCACAGCATTTGCTTTCTTTACTGTCGGAATGATTTGCTCGGGGTCCAACGCCCGCCGGTCCTGACGACTCAGCGAATCCTGTCCGAACAAAACCCCTTTCAGCAGGATGGGAAAGCACGGGTCCCATACCAACCCATTCCACGCAGGATCAAGCCGGCTGTAAAAGCGAAAGGTATCCGCACCGCCAACAGCCGAAAGTATCCCGCGTCCAAATCCATCGGTCCACCTATTCCCACCCATATTCGCATCGATCGCCCCTCCGTTGTCCTTCATCCCCCCGCCACCCATCATCTCTCCGTTATCCTTCATCCCCCCGTTATCCATTCCGCCCGCCGGCGCTCCCTCGATCTCTTTGCTTACTTCCACGCCCTCCATCCAGGTAGCTGCTTTCTTTTCTTTCCCCGCTTCATATTTCCAGACATGCAGAAAATGCCCGGCTGGCAATGGTCTGGTAGATAACCAAAACAGCCAGTCTGCGGAATATACGCCCGTTGGTCCCGCGGCGGCAACATCGATCTTCCGTCGCGTATACTCTCCCACCGCCCTGACCGCAGCTTCCACATAACGGGCATCCTCCCTTCGATCCGCCCCTATCAATACGTGCAACGTAGTATCATAGACACGCTGCCCACCCGCTGGCCTCACCCCATGCCGGAATACGGTCGATGTCGCCAGACTAACCCCTGAACTAACGACGATACTATCCGAAGATGCCAGCCACGCCCTTCCCACCCAATGCGACTCTCCGGAATCCGGCAATATCGTCCAATGCACAGGCCGCTCCGTCTCAGGACGTATCCCGGCAAAATGGATCAGCTCACCCGTGGTAAAAATGTAAAATGGAACTCCGGCAGGAGCATCCCTGTCCGCCTTGGCAAACGCCTCCCAATAATTGCTGTCGCGCATCTCCTGCCACTTATATCCGGCTTTTATCAACGAATCCGCCACCGCCGGCAGGTCCGCAGCAGCGCGGGTATCCGCTGGCAATCCAGCCGTAGTGCCGCTCTGGGCCCCGTCCCCAGCCAAACCATCCCGCACCAGGTCCGCAGCAGGTATTCCAGCGCCCGCCGCCGATGCAGCCCCCGGCACGCCACCCTGCGCGAAATCCCCCACGCCCGCCGTCAACACCCATCCCTTCTCCGGCTTCGCTGCCGCCAATCGCACAACCGGCCCAGCCAGCAACAAACTCAGCAGCAATAGCATCAAACACCGCAAGACCAACAGCCAAAGCCTCGTCAGCCGCCTGCTAAAAGAAATCCGCCTCGAAGCGCCCTGTAGTAAAAAAACACTCCCAACGGGCAACACCTTCCCCCTTCGGTCATTCCAAAGATGCAATACCACCGGGACAGCTATCCCGGTCATCGCCAACAACCATAAAGGATGAAGAAAGTGTAACAAGGGCTATCCGGTAATTTGTTGTCTTTGTTTGAGAAAATTCCGCAGCGCCTGATCCATCGGCTGGTCAAGACGCAGCAGCTGCCAGGTAATATGATTGTCCAGCAGACGGGACCGGACAGAAGCCAGCCACTGATCCATCCGCTGTAGGTAGTCTTCGTCAAATCTGTCACTGACGGGCACTCGCTGTCCTGTCTCCAGGTCCTCCAGCTGGGTATAGGAACCAAAATCCTTTGACAACTCATTCCCCGCTATCAAATGAAACACGATGATCTCATGGCCCAGCGAAGCCAGTAACTCCAGCATCGCTGTGATCTCATTGTCCCGTTCGTAATAGTCGGTGATAAAAATGAGCAGCTCTTTCTTTGACTCGCCCAGAAAAACCTGGCGATAAGATAGGGGATGCTGCATCTGCCCCCCTGGCTGGATCGATTCAAGCTGATGAAAGAAACGCGCCATATGCTGCGGATCTTTTCGCGCAGGCAAAGCAAACAGACCGCCATCCTGAAAAACATATAACCCCAACGCATCCCCCTGCCGATTCGCCAGCCAGCCGATAGAAGCCGCGAGCAGCCGCGCATATTCGATCTTGGAAACGCCAGGCCCCCTCCCCGAAACACCGCCGCCATCTATACCATCCCCCAAACCATCCCGTCCCGCAGTACCACCGCGACCGGCCGTCGTCCCCCGAGCGGCATTTGCCGACGCGTCCTGTCCCGAGCCGCCATGGCCCGCGGTCATGCTCCTATCCCTATGCTCCATCGACCGGCTCGCATCCACCAATATCCTGATATTGATCCCTGTTTCGATTTCCGACTCCCGGATATAAAACCGATCCGACCGCGCATACCGCTTCCAGTCCAACCACCGCAGATCATCGCCCGGCTGATAACTCCGGTACTGGCTGAACTCGAGCCCCGTCCCCTTCACCTTGCTTTTGTTGATCCCCGTCATAAATCCATCGATCGTTTGCCGGGCAGCAAGAGAAAGATCCTTTATCGCAAGAAGCATATAGTGGTTCAACTCCATTATATCCCCGCTTTTGGTCGTTGAATAGTCTGTAGAAGATGATCGGTTATGGCATCGGAAGTAATTCCTTCCGCCTCAGCTTTGAAGTTCATTAATACGCGATGACGTAAGACCGGAAATGCCATCGCCTGCAGATCCTCCAGCAAAACGGCATATCGTTGATGGATCAGGGCCCTGGCCTTCGCCGTCAGGATCAAAGCCTGACCCGCTCGTGGTCCCGCACCCCAGCGCACCCATTCATTGACATAAGCCGGCGCACCAGATAAAGCCCTTTGGCCCCCAGCGGCCTTGCGCGCATCAGTTCCCCGTAAATCAACACGCCCACCTTCCCCCGCAGCAGCCTGACCAACGCCGTTCGACCCAATACTCTGCCCCATAGCAGCCCGCCCGCCCGCATATCCATCCGGCCTCGTCGCACGCACAAGACTTGCCACGTACTCCACCAACTCCCCGCTGATACTCACCTCCCGCACCAATCCCTGTAACCGGATCAACTCTGCCGCCCCAACCACCGGCTGAACGACTGCCGCCCGCACAC